>JAISWH010000133.1 GCA_031271125.1 Dysgonamonadaceae bacterium | reverse complement strand
GAAGGAATATATTTTGTTATGAGAAGCACCGGCAGATTTTCCTCCCTTGAGGCATCCTTCAACTGTTGAAGCACAATACTCTTATTTCCTTGCGTGATTTCGGGCTTTACATCAACGATGAAGCGCTCTTCTTTTATCCGAGCAATGCTATTACTTTCTCTTTTACTGTCAGAATAAGTTATAGTAATTCCCGTATTTTCAAACAGTTTATCCTTTATTTCTTCTAACAGGACATCTTTTGTTTTCATGTATCTTGTTCATTTTTAATTAGCTGTTCATTGTCAATGAACGCACAAATATAATGAACATTTTTGAATTAACAAGAAAAAAGTTCAGTTTTTGAAGCGAATGACATCCAGAACCAACACGCCTACATATTTTCCCCTTTTACATTTTGTAAACACCTCTTCTATGGAAAGAATAAATCAGTTTTTAATTCCCAATTCCTAATTCCTAATTCCTACCGCCGCTTCTCCCATCTCGCCACCAACAGGCGGCCGGCTTTTTGCCAAGCGTATCCGGATTTTTACAATTTGTGGAAAAGTTTGTTTGACGGCAGAAATAATCCGGGTCGCAACATGTTCCAACAAATTAGACGGAACCGCCATTTCTCTTTTGACGATTTCAAAAACATCAGCATAGTTAAGGGTATCTTTCAGTTGATCGGATTGCCCGGCAACACTCAAATCAAGGTATAGTTTCAAACTGACGATAAACGTATTTCCCACTGTTTTTTCTTGCTCCAAAACCCCATGGCGAGCATGAAATATCATATTTTTCAACTCAATGCAGTCCATAACAAAATTATTTTTTTACAAAAGTAAGTTTTAGTTTGCTTTTTAACAAATATGATTGTATTTTTGCATCCATAATTAAATCAAACATGAAAAGTTGGAACAAAGAAACAGGTTCTTCGGGAATCGCACATAATGCTTTAGCCGTAGGTACCTATGTGAAAGGGAACATCAGCGCGGAAGAAGATTTCCGCATCGACGGAAAATTGGAGGGAGACATTGAATGTACGGGAAAGGTTGTAGTTGGGCCTCAGGCTGAAATCATCGGGAATATCCAGTGTCAAAATACTGATTTAATGGGGATAGTTACAGGGAATATCACTATTTATGAAACCGCAAGTTTGAAATCAACCGTTCGGTTTACGGGAGAAATAGTGGCCAAATACATCGACATTGAAGCAGGAGCTATATTCAACGGAACTTGCAGAATGATTAATTGAATTTTATCTTCCGGCGTTTCGAATCAAATCTTTTATCCGGGTGGTTAATTCACTTTCATGTATTAAATCCTCTATGGTAAGATGCATTCTGTATCTCCAGTAATGACGCGGATTAGCAGGTATGTTAATCCTTTCTTCGTTTGTATTTGCCCGGCGAATCCGGTCGTCGACGGACAGCCAGTCCTGTAACGGAATGATTGTCAGCATGGAACGCGTATTCAAGTGATTAAAGAGAATTTGCCCGCAGATTTCCGCCGAACATTCCTCCGGAGCAGTTCCCCAACGGTGCAGCACTTGATTGTAATACTTTTGCGTCCTTTCCGGATTTTCTTTCCACCACATGCGAATCGTAGCCATATCGTGGGTGGAAGTTGCACACACCGAATGGTACGGTAAATTCCACAAGCCGGTAAATTCCATATTGGGGTCTTTGGGCATTCGTTCGATTTCCAGGCTGAAAATCTGCAACCGATTCATAACCGCAGGAACACATTCGGGAATCATACCCAAATCTTCGCCGCAAGCGAGCATATTAGTGGACGAAATGAGCGGCAACAACTTTTTATATCCTTGTTCGCCCCAGAAAATATTGTGTCGCCGGTAAAAATAATCCCAATACAAACCATCGAAAGCATATCTGTCGGAACTGTCTAATTCCCTGTATATGAAAGATGAAGAGGCCGAAATCCGCGGATGAAAATGATTGTGTTCCTGCTTGTCCTCAATAAACAGGACTTCGTTGCAAATGGCATAAAGGCCGTCGCGAATCACGCGGTTTTTTTCATTATCTTCTTTACCGGAAAACCATGTTTTTATTTTCAATTGCGTGTTAAACTTTCCTTTCGGAGCAAAATGCCGCGAAGATGATCGGTCCAGGTACACCTGGCAAACTTCCCGGGTGTAATCGCCAAACAGTTCGGGCAGAAAATATTCATTGATATGGGCTCTCGTATAGCGTTCCAATTGGAAGTTGAATCCTGCATACCGGATTTCTTCGACAGACAGGGGCAGAGCCGGACTGAAGCAGCCTAAAAGTCCTTGTACCGAACTTTCCGGAATTTCCCAAATCCTGAAAAAGCCCAATATATGGTCGATACGGTAAGCATCGAAATAATCCGACATTTTACAGAAACGTTTTTTCCACCAACCGAATTGATCGGCTTCCATTTCCGCCCAATTGTAAGTCGGGAAACCCCAATTCTGACCGGTTGCCGAAAAATCATCGGGGGGAGCGCCGGTCTGGTATTGCATGTTGAAAAATTTAGGTTCGGTACGGGCTTCTACGCTTGTTTTACTGATGCCGATGGGTATATCTCCACAAAGTACAACGCCTTTGGAATGAGCGTAATCCCTCGCTTCAGACAATTGTTTGTGCAAATGAAACTGAAGATAATAATACAGTTCTATCGAATAAATTTTATCACGAAGATGAGAATAAGAGGCATAAGGCACAAGCCATTCCTTGTTATTATTGAAAAAATCAATAAATTCTTCGGAATTTACGGTTTTTTCTCCTTCCTGATTGAAAATTTCACTGAAAAACGCCCATTTGGTTTGTTCCACCTGTTCGTAATCCACTACCTCCAGGGCGTTTAAATCCTTCTGTTTCTTCCGGTAGAAAGCGCTTCGTCCGGAATCGTTCAGTTTGCCCATCCCGTCGAGCCGCAAATAAACCGGGTGTAAGGCATAAATCGAAATTGCATTGTAAGGATACGAATCCAACCAAGTGTGCGTTTGGGTTGTATCGTTTACCGGTAAAATTTGCAGGATTTTCTGGGAAGTCAGGCTCAGCCAATCGACAAAAGTTTTCAGGTCGGCAAAATCACCGATACCGAAACTGCGTTCCGACCTGAGCGAAAAAACCGGAATGACCGTCCCTGCGCATTTCCATTCAAAGCCTTCGTCCTTAAATTGCAAACCGGAAAAAATAACCGTTTCGTTTTCTTTCGGGCCGGAAAGGGATAATATCCGGTTTTCACCTGTTTCCCAGCGAATTACCGATTTGTCTTTTTTGTCAATAATGCAAAATTTATATTCAACCCGGTGGGTGAGCCTCGTCGAATCCAATTCGACAGACCACTCAGGAAAATTCACATCGTCCATAGACAAGGCTTGCGCAGGATGCCAATTCCCTAATTCCGGTTGATTTCCGACAATAACAAGTGTTTGATTACCGGTTATTTCCGGAGCCAATATTTTGATTTGGATTTTTTTCTTGAAATTAACTTTGGACTTGTTATTTTCTTTCCGTGACGTATGCGCAAACCAACTTTTGGCAAAAGCCGACGAATAAAAAGCAATATTTTCCGGAAAATTTTGCCAACAATCCATTAAATAATAATTTCCCGCCGCACCGGTAATAGATAAGCGGTGATTTTTCCGCCACTCCTCAAAAATCATACCGGCGTCGGAATGCAGAAAGTACTTGTACTCAAAATCAACCGGCGCATCCGGCAATTCAATTTCCACAGACCAATTGCCGGCTTCCGTATAGTGCATTTCCTTGGCATAAGCATTATTCCAGGCGCCTAATTCAGGCAAAGAACCAACGACGTGGAGTGTTTGACCCCATGTCGTATCGTATTGAATATTAAAAGTTATTTTCATTTCATTATCCGTTTTTTTATACCCCCGAACCCTGAAGGGGGGCTTTGTAAGCTCCTCGGTTGGTGCGAGGTTGTGCCTCGAACCGTCTATTTTGACAGGTTAAACCTGTCGGGATAAATGGCGCGAGGTGAAACCTCGCACCAACGGGGGTAATTTACGGCTGCAAAATTACAAATTAACAATAATTTTCCGGTTAATGATTTGCGATTTTTTTCTGATTTGTAAAGTATATACACCCGGAGCAAAATCTATTTTCCGGCGGTAAACCGATTCGGAAACCTCCGTTTGCAAGAGCAATTGTCCCGAAACGGAATAAAAAGAAAGCCGTGCGCCGACAAAATCATTCCCAAGGTCTACGGTTAAGATTTCGCCTTGTTTGAGGGGATTCGGATAGGTTTTTATATTGCCGGACGGATTTATCTTAATCATTCCGGTCAAAAAAGGAGATTGAACGCAAAGCCGTTCCGATTCCTGATCGTCATAAACTGCCGAAATACAATAAATATGATTTCCGGCGGGGACGGCATCATCCATATAATATTCCGTAGTAACATTATTTAACCATGCATTATTGCGATATACATAGTATTTATCCGGTGTATCGGGCAAAGCCAAACCGGCGGTTATATAAAAATTATAATTGCTTGATTCAAGTGAATACCAAGTATTGTCTATTATAAGAAGATTCCGATAGGGAACTTTGGGTCCGTTATCTATGGCTGCAACATGAGTCATCGGCGTTAGTTCATAATTAATACCTATCCATAATTCTTTACCGGCCTCTATTTTCAATGGAGAATCCAGATTAACGGCAGTAACGCCTTGCCTGATGTTTTGCACCGGTTGGACGATCATTGGATTTACATCGGGAAGATTTTCTTTATCCGGTTCTGGAGCAAAATGCCAAACTTGTATCGTATGTTTGCAATTGATGTTCTGAATGTAGAAGTTGACTTGCGACAACCGGCTTCCTACAAAACCTTTCAAATCGTCTTCCGTAAAACGTACAACTGCAGAGAATTTTTCGGTATCGTTAAAATAAATGACGCTACGAATATCATTGGAGTGTGTAAGCCAATCATTTTCGGCAACAGGAGGATTCCATGTCAATTCAACAGATTTTCCCTGAATGGCCACATTCAGATCTCTCACAGGCAAATATCTGTTCGGATTTCCTTCTATGTTGATTTCCCTGCAAGAAAGGACTGATTCTTCATCCCTGTCGTAATAAGCTGCAACACAATAAGTATGTATACCTGAGCTAACATTATTCTGGATATACGAAGTATTATCCGCACCTGTCAATTTGATAAGCAATTTGTTGCCCCGGTAAATATTATACCCCAATACACTTTCATTGGGTTTGTTCCAGTTCAGTTGAACATTGTATCCATCCTTTGCCAAGGTTAAATCGGATACAGGTTCGGCGCCGGTCTGCATAAACTTGAAGGAAATCAACTTGTCCTGTTCCCGGATTTCCGTAACAGGCCGGTTGACTTTCATTCCTGTCCATGTAAAAGCCGCAGGCGTTGTCGCATCCGTAAACGATGTATTCCTTGATGTTCCCGGAAAAGGACAGCCGGCGGAATTAATTGCTCCATAAGATCCTAAGCCGGATGGAATTTGATACCTCGACGAAGCGCAAACCGGATACATTCTTTGCGGATGGGCATTGTTTACCGTATTATCCCGATTGTTCTCGTCGGTCAAACTTACATGGTAAATCAACAGACCTGATCCGGGAATATAGTTGTCAAATCCTTCTTTCTGGCGGTTTTCGAGAACATAATATTCTCCGGGAATGGAAGTGTTGTAAACATAAGCATCCGGATACATCGCCGAATTAGGCATGCCGATAATATCTTGCGGCGAATCGAGTATCACCGGATCAACCCACCCTAATTGTATTTTTGAATACATATTGATATGCGCCGGAGAAGAACCGTCGTATTTGGCGCCGTTCCACGATCCCTCAGCCATTAAATCCCAGAAGCCCGTGCCGGAATAATTCCCGCCGGATCCATCACCGTCCGCATCATAAAAATCCGGCAGACCGAAAATATGCCCCATTTCATGACAGATGACGCCGATGCGGGTAATATTACTACCTTTGTTGCCTCGTAATTCGGGAGAACAGGAATATCTATTTAATATTTTATTTCCAAAAGTAAAAGCAGGAGTAAAGCCAGGTAACGCATGTGACCATATATCATCCTCATTGCCGCTTGATTCTTCTCCATAGCCGGCAAAAATAAAATGGAAAGCATCAATATAACCATCGCCGTCGTTGTCGTAATCGGCCGGATTAACATCTGGTTCGTTAAATGTATATTTAGCTATTTCTCTTGCCAATTCAATCATATGAGAAATATTCTCGTTGCCGCCGGACTCGTTTCCGCCATAATAATTTAAATCGTGGCTTGCAGTATAAGGTCCTACCACAGTAACAACCAAATTCATTTGTCCGTAGGAATTTTCATGATAAAAGTCATGAACGCTTCCTTTTGCTCCATTGGCGGTATATCCGGCTTGATTCATCAGTTGTTCAAACTCTTCTTTTGTTTTCTTGAAAGACAAATTGGGAAACCCGACTAAGGGGCAAATAGCGCGAATGGTTCCTGTTGCGGCCTTTGGAGCGGCTTGTTCCATTGAACTTTTTGTCACATCCCAAATTTTTTTCAGCATACTCACTTGCGAAGCGCTGTATCTCAATCTTTTGGGAATATTCGCCAATTGTTTATCAATAGATGAACGCAACAGGGCGTCTCGATAGACGATCGAAGAAGGAACCATATTCCCTGTTTCGTCGGTTGTAGCAAAAACAATGCGTTTGTCTTTGTCATACATAAGTGAATAACCATCAGGAGATTCCATCCAATGTACTTTTTCGTCTCCACGCATATTGACCGTAATTTCTTCCCCGCTGGGTTGCAGTAATTTCACTAAACCGGGGTATGCCGGCACAGCAACAACTCCGATAGGGAAAAACGAAATCATCCCTAAAATAATTAAATAATACCATTTTTTCATGAATCAAATCATTACTATTGTTAAATTAACTATGGGTACAAAGATAGTATTTTCAAATATATTTTACACATGCAATTGTAGAATTAAATAATAATCATTACTTTTGCGAATCGTAAATATGACAAGTTGTCAGAAAATATTTTTAATGTAAATAAAAAGTGATGGAAAACGAACAACAAAACAATATTCAAATTGAACTGACGGAAGATATTGCCTTGGGAATTTATTCCAATTTGGCAGTAATTGCACATTCTTCCTCCGAATTTGTAGTAGATTTCGTCCGCTTGATGCCGGGGATTCCCAAAGCAAAAGTACAGTCGCGCATTATCCTGACGCCGGAACATGCCAAACGCTTGCTCTTGGCGCTCACCGATAATGTCAAAAAATACGAGTCACAAAACGGAATTATTAAATTGCCGGCTTCGCCGAACTTTACGCCGCCGATTATCGGTCCCATCGGGGAAGCATAAATTGAATATGAAAGTAATGAAATTCGGCGGAACATCTGTAGGTTCCGCACAAAACATCTTAAAGGTCAAAGATATTGTCGAAACTGTCAATGAGCCTGTAATTGTAGTTGTTTCCGCCATGAGCGGAATTACCGACCAATTATTATTGACCTCGAAATCGGCAACTCAAGGCGATTATAGTTATGAAAAAGAGTACAATCAAATCGTCAGCCGCCACATCGAAACGGTAGAAAATGTAATTGCCGATCCGGCAATCCGCAACTACGTCTTGAAACAAGTAGTTACCCTTTTGGATGAACTTGGAAACATTCTGAAAGGTGTTTTTTTGGTACGCGACCTTTCGCAAAAAACTTCGGACAGCATTGTCAGTTACGGCGAACGATTAAGCTCCCTGATTGTATCCAATGTAATTCCGAACTCCCAACTCTTCGACGCTCGCGAATTTATCAAAACCGAAAAGCAATTCAAAAAACATATCGTCGATTTCGGCGCAAGCAACGAACTGATAAAGAGGCGTTTTTCCGGTAAACCTGCGGTCTCGGTCGTACCCGGTTTTATTTCCCATGATTTGGCAACAGGAGAGATAACAAACCTGGGCAGAGGCGGGTCCGATTATACGGCTTCTATCATTGCCGCCGCTCTGGACGCCGACATCCTCGAAATCTGGACGGATGTGGACGGTTTTATGACAGCCGACCCCAAAATTATCGGCAGCGCATATGTAATCAAGGAATTGAGCTATATTGAAGCAATGGAATTGTCGAATTTCGGAGCCAAAGTGATTTATCCGCCGACCATTTTCCCCGCTTATCACAAAAGTATCCCCATTCTGATTAAAAACACTTTTAACCCGACGTCGCAAGGAACCTATATTTCCAAAAACAAGACAAACGGCGGGAAATCCATCAAAGGGATTTCGTCCATTAGCGATACTTGCCTGATTACCATCCAAGGATTGGGAATGGTAGGTATCATCGGTGTCAATTACCGGATTTTCAAATCTTTGTCTAAAGCAGGGATCAGTGTGTTCATGGTTTCGCAGGCATCTTCCGAAAACACCACTTCGTTTGCCGTGAAAAATGAGGACGCCGACTTGTCCGTCAAGGTTTTAAAGGAAGAATTTCAATTGGAATTACTACAAGGCGAAATCAATGACGTCAAAGCCGAGAAAGATTTGGCAACTGTGGCCATCGTCGGTGAAAACATGAAACGGACGCCGGGTATTGCAGGCAAATTGTTCGGAACGCTGGGACGCAGTGGAATTAGCGTAATTGCATGTGCGCAGGGAGCTTCCGAAACAAATATTTCTTTTGTCATCAACAGTCGGTATCTCCGGAAAGCCTTAAATTCGATTCATGATTCGTTCTTCCTCTCGGAATATCAAGTGTTGAATGTTTTCCTGATCGGAATCGGTACGGTCGGGGGCAACCTGTTGAAACAAATCGGCCGGCAACAAGCTACATTAATGGAACAAAACCGGCTGAAAGTGAACGTAGTAGGCGTGGCAAACTCCAAAAAACTACTGTTTCGCCGCGAAAGTTTGAATCCGGATACTTGTGTTCAGGATTTGAAGTCGGAAGGTATGGACAGTTCACCCAAAATCTTGCGGGAAGAAATTCTGAAAATGAACATTTTCAATTCCGTATTTGTAGATTGCACGGCCAGTTCCGATATTTCCGGATTGTACCGGGATTTTCTTTCTCACAATATTTCGGTGGTAACGGCCAATAAAATAGCCAATTCGGGACCTTTCCCCGTATACACTTGTTTGAAAGAAACCGCTCGCAAAACAGGAGTCAAATATTTGTTTGAAACCAATGTCGGCGCCGGTCTGCCAATCATCAACACGATGAATGCCCTGACGCACAGTGGCGACAAAATCCTGAAACTGCAAGCGGTACTGACCGGCACGTTAAATTTTATTTTCAATACCATCAGCGCCGAAATTCCGTTGAGTGCAGCTATCCGTATGGCCAAAGAAATCGGGTTCTCGGAGCCTGATCCGAGAATTGATTTGAGTGGTGTTGATGTGATTCGTAAATTGGTAATCCTTTCCCGTGAAGCGGGTTATGCAGTAAATCAGTCGGATGTGGAAAAACAGCTGTTTATTCCCGACCAATATTTCAGCGGTTCTTTGGATAATTTTTGGGAATCAATTTCCGAATTGGACGCCGAATTTGAAAACAAACGGAAAGAATTGGAAACACAAGGAAAGCGTTACAGGTTTGTGGCAGAAATGGACAACGGTAAATGCTGTGTAGGATTACAGGCGGTTGATCGCAGTCATCCTTTCTACGAATTGGAAGGCAGCAACAACATCATCATGATAACTACGGAACGTTACAACGAGTTCCCGATGATTATCAAAGGCTATGGGGCGGGCGCTGCCGTTACGGCGGCCGGTGTTTTTGCCGATATTATCAGTATTGCAAACATCAGATAATAATGGTTGATATTCAACAAATAAAACAAAGATTTGGGATTATTGGAAACAGTCCTTTGCTGAATCGGGAAATCGAAAAAGCAATTTTGATTGCTCCCACCGACCTGACGGTATTGATTATCGGCGAAAGCGGCGTGGGAAAAGAAGTTTTTCCCCAGATTATCCATCAAAACAGTGCTCGGAAACACGGCCCGTATATTGCGGTTAATTGCGGCGCCATTCCCGAAGGAACGATTGATTCGGAACTTTTCGGACACGAAAAAGGTTCATTTACAGGAGCTTTAGCCGATCGAAAAGGGTATTTTGAAGTGGCCGACAAAGGGACTATTTTTTTGGACGAAGTCGGGGAATTACCTTTGGCTACTCAAGCGCGTTTATTGCGGGTGTTGGAATATGGCGAGTTTATCAAAGTAGGTTCGTCTAAAGTCCAGAAAACGAATGTTCGCATTGTTGCCGCTACCAATGTGGATTTGCTGAAAGCCATACGCAACGGGAAATTCCGGGAAGATTTGTATTATCGTTTGAATACCGTACCGGTCAATATTCCGCCTTTGCGCGACCGAAAAGAAGATATTTTCCTGTTATTCAGGAAATTCGCAAGCGATTTTGCCGAAAAGTACACGATGCCTCCTATTCTTATGGCAGAGGAAGCCAAGCCGCTTTTAATCAAGTATCGTTGGCCGGGAAATATTCGTGAATTGAAAAATATTACCGAACGAATGTCTATTATCGAACAAGCGCGGGAAATTTCAACGGATGTTTTGAAAACTTATCTTGTTAATCCCGAAATAGATCATTTGCCGGCTTTGATAAACTCGGATTTCGATCATCGCACGTTCGGTAACGAAAGGGAAATCTTATATCAAATCCTGTTTGATATGCGAAAAGATATCAATGATTTAAAGAAGTTGGTGCCGGAGTTGAGTAAAATCAATTCGCAAGTCCCAACGGATTTAGCTCATCCTGTTTATCAGCATCCTGTCAATCAGGAAATTGCGAAAAATATCATTGTTGAAGAACCTGTTCCTTACGCCGATGAATACACAGAAGAGGAAACGAAAGAATCCGAACCGGAAATGACTTTGTCGCTGGACGAGGTTGAAAAAGAGATGATTCGGAGGGCTTTGGAACGTAACAAAGGGAAACGGAGAAATGCCGCTTTGGAGTTGAAAATCTCGGAACGGACTTTGTATCGGAAAATTAAGGAGTATGGGTTGGAGTGAATTGAGAGTTAAGAGTTAAGAACTAAGAGTTAAGAAATGAGAGTATATTATATATGGAGTATGGTTGTTGCGGGGAGTATTTTTGCCGCTTGTTCGATTTCCTACAAACTGGAGGGGGGAAGTATCAATTATGACATGACGAAAACCATTCATATTTCGGAATTTCCTAATCGAACGCCGAACTATCCTCTTCTGACTCAAGTTTTTGATCTGGCGTTGAGAAAAAGATTCATCGAACAAACCCGCCTGAAAGAAGTGAGTGGTAATGCGGATATTGAGATCGAAGGAGAAATCACCGGTTATCAGTTGACGGGCCAAGCTGTAAAAGGAGATGATTTCGCCTCAGAAACTCGCTTAACTGTTTCTATTCGTGTTCATTATATCAATAACAAGGAAGCAAACAAAGACGTAGATCAAACGTTTTCGGCTTTCCGGCAGTTTAGCAGCAGCAGTCCTTTAGAGTCTGTGGAAGGTCAGTTGATTGAAGAAATTGTGAATGAAATAGTAGATATGATTTATAATGCAACGGTTGCGAATTGGTAAACTCTTCAAAATATGCGTACGGAAAAAATAAACAAGTTGATGCGCGGAGATGCGCAATATGACAAAAAAACGTTGTCCTATTTGTCGAAAATCATTCGGAAATATCCTTATTTTCAATCGGCGCATTTGCTTTATACGCTGAATCTTTTTCATTTAGAGGATGCGCATTTCCTCTATGAGCTGCGGAAAACGGCGACTTACCTGAACGACCGAAAGAAGCTTTTCTTTTTGGTTGAAAACCGGTTTTTCGATTCGGATAAAATTGAAACTTTACAACATGAAATTCCTAAAAATGCGGATTCCGTCTTTAATCTGATTGATTCTTTCTTATCCCAAAAAGAAGAAATACCGGAAAAAATGCAAGATTCTTCCGCTGTCTCAACCGATTATGTCAGCTATTATCTTTTGGAAAATCAGGAGGAAAAACCGGAAAAGTCCAAACCATTGCAATTTCAGGATACGATTGACCGTTTTTTGAAAAAAGACGAAATATCTCCGGTAAAAATCAAATTAGATGAATCAAAGGATAAGGAAGAACCCGAAGAAACGTCCGTTCCTGATTTGGAACAATCCGATGACGACGACTTTTTTTCCGAAACTTTAGCAAGAATTTACATCAAACAGCGGAAATATGATAAGGCTTTGGAAATTATTCATAAAATAGTTTTGCATTATCCGGAAAAAAGTAGTTACTTTGCAGACCGAATTCAAATGTTAGAAGATTTAATTAATATTAACAAAAATAAAACAGAATAAAATGTATACCTTTATTACTATCTTAGTTGTAATTTTTTCGATTGCGTTAATCTTTTTTGTAATTATTCAAAACTCCAAGGGAGGAGGTTTGGCAGCAGGATTTTCTTCCTCGAATCAAGTAATGGGCGTTCGCAAAACGACTGATTTCCTTGAAAAAGCAACTGCTACTTTAGCCGGTCTGGTTGTGTTGGGAAGTATATTCGCTTCGATTGTAGTAGCTCATAAAACAAATTCGAGCAATGATTCTATCAAAAATGAAATTATTAATATAAGAGAAAATACAACAAATCCCAATACTACTGCTCCTTTCGGAACAGCTGTCCCCAGTGAGGAAAGCGGTACGCAAACTCCCGCTCCGGCGCCACAAACCACGCCTCCTGTAGAATAAACTTTGGAACTTAGCAAAAACATAAAAGTCCCAACATACTCATAATGATTGTGTTGGGTTTTTTGTTTTTCAAAAAACCAATTTCTTCCATTTCTATCGAAAGATTTCTTCCAATTGAAATGGAAGATTTCTTTCGTTTCCATCAAAAGATTTTTTCCGATAGAAATGGAAAATTTCTTTCATTTCAATCGGAATACTTCTTCCAATAAAAATGGAATATTCCTTTCGTTTCTATCAAAAGATTTTTTCCGATAAAAATAGAAAATTTCTTTCATTTCAATCGGAATATTTCTTCTGATAGGAATGGAATATTTCTTTCGTTTCCATCAAAAGATTTCTTCCAATAGGAATAGAAAATTTCTTTCATTTCAATCGGAAGATTTCTTCCAATAAAAATGGAAGATTTCTTTTGTTTATATCGAAAGAAGTTGTACCTTTGCATTTCAATTAATAAATATAAAAATGATAAGACAGGAAAGAATAGCGGATATAATAGACTCGCAATGGATGGATTTTTTGAAAGAAGATACCGGTTATGAGCGCGAAATATTAGGAAATATACCTGTTGCGCAATCTTTTACGACCATTATAACCGGTATTCGCAGAGCAGGTAAAAGCACATTGCTATTGCAATTATTGAAACAGAAGTACGAAAAAGCTATTTACTTGCGTTTTGATGATATTCGTTTATCAGGTTTTGAAACAGATGATTTTACTCGTTTGCTCAACGAAATAGAGAAACAAGGTACGCAGGTTTTGTTTTTTGACGAAATACAGTTGATAAATGGATGGGAACTATTTGTAAATCACCTGCTTAGAGAGCATTACACGGTTTTTATTACCGGCTCCAATGCATCTATGCTGAGTGCGGAAATGGGTACCCATCTCACAGGACGACACTTGTCCGTCGAACTTTTCCCGTTTTCTTATACGGAATTCATACATTTTCACGGTATGGAAAATAATGCGGAAGCAGTCGAAACGTACATACGTGTAGGTGGAATCCCTGAATATGTAAAAACTGCTATTCCAAGTATATTGAACACGTTGATCGACGATATTTTGTGGCGCGATATTGCAATCAGGCACGGTGTACGCGACATTGCTTCATTGCGGCAATTGACGGTTTTTTTATTGACCAATATCAGCAATACGGTTACGGCAAACAAGTTAGTTGGAATGTTTGGGATCAAATCGCCAAGTACTTTTCTGGAGTATTTTTCGTATCTGCGAGATGCTTATTTGTTTGATTTTGTGCCGATTTTTAGCCATTCGTTGAAAGTACAGGCGCGTAACCCGAAAAAAGTTTACACGATGGATTTGGGACTATACACCGAAAACGCTATATCGACAAGCGAAAATAGCGGCAGGCGGCTGGAAAATTTGATATTTTTGCATTTACGCAGGCGACACAAAAATATTTTTTATTTTCAAGGGAAAGGCGGATGCGATTTTATCGTTCTCGAAAAAAATGCAGTCGCCAAAGCAATCCAAGTTTGCTTGAATGTGACGGATGATAATTTTGAACGGGAATATAACGGTTTAAAAGAAGCGATGAAGTCGTTTGATCTTCCGTATGGACAGTTAATAACACTCAATCAAAACGATAGGTTTGAAAATAATGGAATGACGATTGAACTTGTTCCTGCTAGTGTTTTTTTATCAGAATAAGGCATTGTTAAAAAATAAACAGTACTATTTTTTGACAATGCCTATATCATTTTTTTATTTATACAATTCAAATTTAGCCAGCGGCGCCATTCGTGCGCGGTTAAGAATCAAACTTTCTTCGCTAACATTGTAACTGTCAGCTATTTCAAGTACTTTCTTCAATTCGTTTTCGATTTCCATATTCAGACACATCTTGAGCGTGGCTGCTAAGGGAGAAAATTTAATTTGATTGCCGATTTTTAATCCATAAGTACCGGTAAAAGTATTGCAGCCCAAATTGCCGCTGACTGTATTTTTGTCTCCATCCAGAAGCAAAAATGCTTCGGTACTCTCTACGGGCTTACCGTTTAATTCGACTAATTTCCATCGTTTTCCAACCAGCAAAGGATTGACTTTCTCACTGTTCTCTGCGTAAACGGGAGCCTGATTTCCGGCTTCTTCATTCTTTTTCGATTTACAAGCGGCAAATCCCATAAGCATAGAGATTGCGCATAACATAATAATGATGTTTTTTTTCATGTGGATTATAATTAAAAAATTATAAAATAGTCTAATTTTCTTTCAAACTCAACTGTATCCGCTTCCGTTCCAAATCAATTCCCAATACTTTCACCCGAACATGTTGATGCAGCGACACAACTTCACTCGGATCGGAAATGTAACGGTTTGCCATGTTGGAAACATGTACAAGACCTTTTTCTTTGATTCCAATATCCACAAAACAACCGAAATTGGTGATGTTACTGATAATTCCCGGCAGTATTTGTCCTTCTCTCAAGTCCTCAATAGTTCTCACATTGGGGTCAAATTCAAATACTTTGATGCTTTGCCTCGGGTCGCGTCCCGGTTTATCCAATTCCTCCATAATATCCAAAAGGGTTGGCATACCGGTTTTTGCCGTAATGTATTTCTCTAATTTTATTTTGCCTCTCAAATTTTTATCCCGAATCAAATCCGTGACCTTGCAATTCAAATCTTTAGCCATCGTTTCCACAATCGGATAACTTTCGGGATGAACGGCCGAATTATCCAACGGATTCTCTGCACCGGTAATCCGCAAAAATCCTGCCGCCTGTTCAAACGCTTTTTCTCCCAAACGGGGAACTCGCAAAAGCTCCTTACGCGATTTGAATGCCCCGTTTTTTGCCCGGTAATCCACAATATTCTGCGCCAAAGACGGTCCCAGACCGGAAACATAAGTCAGCAAATGTTTGCTTGCCGTATTCAGATTCACGCCTACTTTGTTTACGCAATTTTCAACCGTTTGATCCAAAGAATTTTTCAGTTCCGTCTGATTCACATCGTGTTGGTACTGTCCTACTCCAATGGATTTCGGATCAATTTTTACCAATTCGGCCAAAGGATCCATCAAGCGCCGGCCGATACTGACCGCTCCGCGAACCGTCACATCGTAATCGGGGAATTCTTCCCGTGCAATCTTGGAAGCCGAATAAATCGACGCTCCGTCTTCGCTGACTACGAAAACCTGTATGTCCCTGTCAAAAGGAATATTAGAGACGATTTCTTCCGTTTCCCGGCCGGCAGTTCCGTTTCCGATAGCAATCGCATCAACGGCATAAGAACTTACTAAGGAAATTAGCTTGGTTCTTGATTGAGAACGTTCTTTCTGAGGCGGATGCGGATATATGGTTTCATTGTGCAACAAATTTCCTTGGGCGTCCAAACACGCCAATTTACAGCCGGTACGAAATCCGGGATCAATACCTAACACCCGTTTTTGTCCCAAAGGCGGCGACAAAAGCAGTTGTTTCAGGTTTTCGGCAAAAACTTTAATCGCTTGTGTATCGGCTTTTTCTTTCGACAAAGCGGCATATTCCGTTTCGATAGACGGTTTCAACAAGCGTTTGTACCCGTCTTTTACAGCAATTTCGACCTGTTCCGACGAGGCGTTTTTCCCTTTCACAAACCGGCGATTCAAAGTTTCCAGACTATTTTCATCATTGGGCGAAATACTCACACGGAGTATGCTTTCCGCTTCTCCGCGCCGTATAGCTAAAAGTCTGTGCGATGAACATTTGGCAAGCTGTTCGCTGAAATCAAAATAGTCCCTGTATTTTGCGCCTTCTTCCTCTTTTCCTTTGATGAGTTTGGACGAGATTACTGCTTCCCGACGGAAAATATTCCGCACAGAATTACGGGCGGATTCGTTTTCATTAACCCATTCGGCAATGATGTCGCGGGCGCCTTGTAAAGCCTCATCGGCATCTTTTACTTCCTCATTCACAAATGATTCTGCTTTTCCGTAAACATCGGATTCATATTGAGTCATCAGGATTTTAGCCAAAGATTCCAAGCCTTTTTTTCGGGCAATTTCCGCTCGGGTTTGTTTTTTGGGTTTATAGGGCAGGTAAATATCTTCCAGTTCGGTTGCATCCCATGTATTTTCGATGCGTGATTTCAGTTCGGACGTCATTTTTCCTTGCTCCTCAATGGAGTTGAGAATCGTTTCCTTCCGCTTACTTAATTCTAAGTATTTCTCGTACAATTGTTTGATTTCACCAATCTTCACTTCGTCCAATCCACCGGTCGCTTCTTTCCGGTAACGGCTGATAAAAGGAATAGTTGCGCCATCGTCTAACAGTTCGATGGTTCTCGTGACTTGTTTTTCGGGAATCGCGAGAGATTGGGAAATTAGTTGGTAAAAAATGTTTTGCATGTTGTTTTGTTCATTTAGTAATAAGCGAGCCATATTTTAAATTACTCTGTAAAAGTAGCGTTTTTCTCGTAAGCCGCCAAATCAATTAGGAAGAATAAACCCTGTCCGGTCTTTCCGTTTGCCGGAAAACAGGACATATTGCCGGTATTCGCAATTCAGAGCGCCATTGATTAGCTTCATTTTAGAAGCGGGTTTCAATCCGATTTTGTCGAAACCTGCCGGATTGGAAGAAATAATCCATGCCTCATAACCGGAAAAGACATGTTTCAGACGTTCGCCAATCATAGCGTAAAGATTCATCAAATCGTTCGGACGAAGCCGCTCACCGTAAGGAGGATTGGTAATCAGGATTCCTTTGCCGGGATTTTCCTGCATTTCCCGAAATGGTAAGACCTTGAGTTCGACGTATTTGAAAAGGCCTGCATTTTTCACGTTTTTTGTTGCGGCGGCTATCGCTTTCCGGGAAATATCCGATCCAAAGCATTTGTAGTTAAATTCCCTTTCGCGGCTGTCGTCGGTACTGATTTTTTCAAATAATTCGGCATCAAAATCATCCCATTTTTCAAAAGCATATTTGCTCCGGAAGACGCCCGGCGCAATGTTCATCGCAATTAAAGCGGCTTCAATCAACAATGTACCCGAACCGCACATCGGATCAACAAAATGGCTTTCTCCCCGCCAACCGGTCTTCAGTATCATTCCTGCCGCAAGTACTTCATTCAGAGGCGCTTCGATTTCTTCTGTGCGATAACCTCTTTTGTGCAGGGATTCACCCGAACTGTCGAAAGAAAGCGTACATTCATTGTGCGAGATATGCAGATGTAACTGTATATCAGGGTTATTCACCCGTATCGACGGGCGTTGAAGATCTTTTTCCGTGAAACAATCGACGATGGCGTCTTTGACGCGGTAAGACACAAACTTGGAATGTGTAAAGGTTTCGGAATAAACGACAGCGTCAATGGCAAACGTTTTATCCGCAGACAAATATTCAGGCCAATACAGTTTTTTGATTTGTTCGTAAACTTCATCGGGATTATTAGCCCTGAACCTGACAATGGGTTTTAATATTTTGAGCGCTGTGCGGCAGCAAAAATTTGCTTTGTACATCAACTCCTTATCCCCTTCGAAAGTTACGACTCGCCGGCTAATCTGTATGTCATTAGCGCCCAGGCCGATTAATTCCTCCGCCAGGATTTCTTCAAGACCGTATAAGGTCTTTGCTGCCATTTCAAACGTTTGTTTCACCGGATATAAGTTCCTCCTCCTATGTTCAACCCGGCAGCAGATGTGATGACTATTTCCTGCACGCCGGCTGCACGGGCGCGGAAAGCGTTGTCTAATTTCGGAATCATTCCGTCTTTGATAACTCCTTCACTCTTATACTGTTGATAAAGTTCGCGGTCAAGCGTCGGGATAACGCTTTTTTCGTCGTTTTCATTCCTCAAAACGCCGTTTTTTTCGAAGCAATAAATCAGGCGGACATTGAAATCGTATGCGAGTGCTGCGGCAGTTTCGGCAGCGATAGAATCGGCGTTGGTATTCAGCAAGTTGCCATTGCCGTCGTGCGTCAAAGGAGCCAGAACCGGCACAAATCCCTGTGAAAGAAGATCGGATAATACCCTGGAATTTACCGTTTTAATGTCTCCGACAAAACCATAATCAATCTCTTTTACCGGCCTTTTCAAAGAAGCGATAAGATTCATATCCGCACCGGTCAAACCAACGGCGTCTACACCTGAGGCTTGCAGTTGGACAACAATTTCTTTATTCACCAAACCAGCGTAAACCATTGTTACGATTTTCAGGGTTTTTTCATCGGTAATCCGGCGTCCATCAGCCATTTTACTTTCTACGCCTAATTTTTCAGCCAATTCGGTAGCCATACGTCCACCGCCATGTATCAGCATTTTATAGCCGGCTATCCGGGAAAAATCTTTCAACAAGGTATTCAATGAATCCGGTTCTTCGATAATTTTTCCTCCTACTTTTACGATTGTTAATTGAGAATTCATTATTAATATGATGTTTATTTCGATGCAAAAATACTATTTTGATTTCACATATTCAAGAGAGAAATTCAAATTAAGAACAAATTGCAATATGTAGAGGCAAATCGCGATTTGCGTCGGCCGGAATTTACCGTTTTTTCCACCCTCAAGTGGTAAAACAAGCCGCTTTATGCCCAAATCCGCAAGTTGCTGCACGTGTTTGAGCGAAGCGTACAGTCCCGATTCGGACAAACCCTCGCTCGGCGAAGGATCCAGCCTTCGTCGTGTTAAAAGCAAGCGTCCCCGCTTGCGGGCATGTCAGGAGACATGCTTTTAACACGACGTAGCGTGGACGCTACGCCGAGCGGGGCAGAGCCTACGCCGAGCGGGGGTTTTAACACCTTGATCGCGTTAATTTTGAAATTCTACCATTTCTTCTATCAATAAAATTCATTACCCTTTTTTTGTATAAAAGATAGTCCTCGACGTTGGAAAAGATTGGCGGACCGGCGAAATCATCAAACGGCAAATAAAATTTGATTTGCTCCTGTTCATCTACTAAATCCTGCAATAAAAAGAAATTGACATAGCTTCTAAAATTGCCGAACAAATCGAAAAAAGATTTGTACCTCTTTAAAGTATCGTAAAGCGGGCTTGCCTGTCCCGAATAAAATCGTCGGATACATTCCAGCGTCAAGTCAAAGCGGTCATCAATCAGATAGTTGCATCCCCTTTCTTGATTGATTGTGTTTTTGCCGTCAATTTGATTGCCGGGGAAAATTATATACGATCCGACGGTACAACCGGCGGCGTAGAGTTCATCAACTTCGCTTGGGATTTGCCGTACAATCCATTGCTTGCGCTTGTGATTTTTATACGAATGTGTAATAGCGTCACTCCCGAAAAAAAATTCGCCGAGTTCTGATTTGTGGTATAAATAAGTATTGCCTTTTATATCCGACAATTCTAATATCTTACCGTTTGGCAGAGCCTTACTCCATAATATTTTATGATATTGCCGCAATGTTTCGCTATGGCTGTCAATATCTTGTCCGTTGGAGTCTGTGCGAAGATCGTATTTTGTATTAATTCTTTCATTGACGGATTTGCTGATGGTAGATTTTACAATCACAACATCGTCTTTTCTCTTTTTCTTTCTCTTTTTGAAATACTTAATAATTATATCCAGTAATAAGTCACCTTTTTTGAAGTACTTGGGATACTTGGAAATAAGAACCTTTTTTGTAAATAATTCGGCCCCAGCCCCTCCAATGATACCGGAAATAATGATTATGATAATATCTTCTTTTGTCATGATTAAAATAGTTTAGGTAACTATTCAGCCCCAAATTTACTGATAAATATCGAATAAACAATTTTTTTTGAAAAGGAAATAAGGTTTCATCGACACTATTCTCAAAAACGGTCAGAATGTAGTGGAAGGATTAGCGGTGGTGGTAAGGGGGTGAATAGTTACAATACGTTAAAGCAGAATTATGATATTTTTTTATATATTTGTACCCGATAATTGGAATCACTAATAATAATTATGGAAGATAGAACAACAGAAATAAATAGAGCAATTTGTGTTATGTCACAAAATCTCGATAATCAAGATTCACCCCGAATCGGAATTTTCTGGTATGATATCAGGAATGATGATTTGTTTGGCGTTGTATCTTCCCATGCTTCCGAAGCACGGGTTTCCAAAGGACTTGCAAATATAAACACTTTGCACAGAGATTATTGGGAAAAGCAATACAACAGGCTCAAATTCAAAAATAATGGCGAAGAAGTTTATCCGTATATCGGCGATTATAAAGATACTCCCAGAGGTAGAGTTTTTTACGACGTCAATGATAATCGTTATATAGTTAATGTAGGTTCGTGGATAAATGAATATACTCAAGCTAAGGCGCTCATAATAGACGAGTTTAATTTAGAAGGACAAAATTATTTATTTGAAATAGCAATCCATTGGGAGATTGGACATAGCTGGGAAGGGTAGGGGATATATATGGCATTGAATTATATTTGGGTAGGATTTTTTGTAATCGCTTTTGTAATAGGATTCTGTAAAGTGTTGTTTACAGGA
>JAISWH010000111.1 GCA_031271125.1 Dysgonamonadaceae bacterium | reverse complement strand
ACAAAACGACTTGCTCAAACCAATATGCCGCGGCGGTTTCGGCAAACGGCGCTTCTTCGTAAATCAGCGCCAGATATTCGCAAGCTCCTTTCACCCAGCCGTAAGTGCCTAATTTGACAGGTTCTTCGCTCGAATGAGTCCGAATCAGTTCTATCCGCGCTTTCATATTGAAAGGCGCTTGTGTTTGGCTGATAAACCGCTCAATTTGAGCGATATGTTCACTTTTCAACGGGTCTCCCGAATAGGTACGGACCGACCTGCGTTCTTGTATGGATTCTATAATATTCATCATATTTTCATAAATTAACCACGCATTTTTTTAATTCGGGATTCTGCATGGATTTGGGAACGGCACTTTTAACGATTTCCAAAATAACCTGCAACATCGCTTTCCGGACATACTCTTTGCTGACTATCAGGCTGACTTCCCTGACTGCCGTTATATTTTCAAATTCCCGCAGATTTTCCTGTTTGTCTTCGGATAAACCCATAGCGTGCATTTCCGGGATAATCGTTATTCCGTGGTTGTAATCGACGATATGAACAAGCGTATCAATGCTCCCCGATTCATACTTAATGGAAATATTTTCATCGGTAGCTTTTCGTTTCATTTGGCACAGGCGTTCGATCTGTCCCCTCAGACAGTGTTCGTTTTCCAACAACCAAACTTCATTTATATCTATTTCATCCAGGTCAATTTTTTTTCTTTGATATTTCTCATCAAGTGGTGAAACGTAAGCGTAAAACTTTTCGTAATAAAGCGGATATTCCATCAAGTCGGGATGATTGAGCGGGCCGGCCATCAGGCCTCCGTCGATAATTCCTTTTTGAATACCGATAATCAGGTTGTTAGTTGTATTTTCTTTCAGAATCAGTTCTATACCTTTATATTTGCTGTTTTGTTTTTCGAGAATCGCCGGAACTAAATACGGGGCAATCGTTGGAATAATTCCTAATTTGAAAGTCCCGGTGACGATATTTTGCTCATTTTCGACGATGTCCCTGATTTGTTTGAAATGCTTTAAAGAGATACGCCCTTGATCAATAATCTGTTTACCGATAGCCGTCGGTTCCACCGGATGTTTTGAACGGTCGAATATTTTCACATTCAGCTCTTCTTCCATTTTTTGAATCATCATACTCAATGTCGGTTGCGTGATGCAACATACTTCGGCCGCTTTTGCGAAATGCCGGAAATTGTCAACGGCGATTATGTATTCTAATTGTTGGATGTTCATTTTTTTAATTAACGTTTTCGAATATAGTTTCCGTTATAATTAGCGGTTTGATCTTTACTTCTATTTTTTGTTTGCCCCTTTCCACAAGAAAAGTGACAATATTGGTGCCGGACAAGTTGACATAAGGTTCAAAATAAAACAAATAGGAAAAGGCCGTACTGTAATCGGATTTCAAAAACTCCCGATTGATTTCGGCATACCGGAATTTATCCCAAAACATACATTCCGTAAATCCTTCCGCATTGGTGTATTGAGTTTCCGGATCGCGCAAGTTCATGGTTTTGTAAATGAACTGTTTGTATTTACCGGCAACTGATTTGGGATTGTCATTGAACTTAATCCTATTGATTTCCAATATTTTATCCCCAATTTGCAAATTTGATTCCGAAGCAGGCGATGAGCGGTCAATATCAATGATTTCTTTCAATTTGTCCATGTTGTAATGAATTCCGGTATAATTATACCGCAACCGGCTGTAATGAAATTTTGCCGTTTCATTCGATTTAATGTAGGGATATTGCATCAGCATCAAAGGGATATGAAATTTCGCATATTCATTTAAGGTATAATTTCCCGATTGAATGAGTTCGTTTGCTTCACATTCCCAAACAACAACCGGATTATCGGTCGAACGTTTTTTATCAATCAATTGAATGCCCAGTTTCAGAAAACATTCCGCTTGTTGGGAATTAATCAAAGGATTATAGTAAATGGGCAAATGAACCATCGTACGGGTAGAAACATCGTAGCGAGTTTCGGCGGGAAGTTTTTCGGCATTATCGTTTTTTCGATAATTCAGGTTCTTATTGTAAGAATAATGAGTATTGACAAGCAAATCGGGATTGTTCGGCGCAAACTTTAAGCCTTTTTTTTCCAAAGCGGTACGAATAGAAGCATTGATAATTTTTTCCAGTTCCCGTTTGTTTTCATCGGTATTGGGATAAAATCCGAAAGTTTTATAAGACTTAAAATCCGATCCTGAAACGGCATTTGTACTGAACGGACATGTAAATATTTGATTTTGAGCATCTTCCAAACTGTAAAAAGCATAAACGCCGGTCAAATCTTTTTCGGTAAGCGCATTTGCCAGCGTACAACGTTTGGCTAAAACAACTGTTTTGGAAGACGTTTTCAAATTGCTGACAGTAAATATCAATCGTTCTTTCCGAGAATTTTGCATCCAATTGATAATCGTATCAATCATTTGATTTTCAGTCTTTCTACCGTCAATTTCCTCGATAATGTCGTAGGCTTGAATGTTGGCGGCATCGGCCGAAGTATTCGGAGTCACAGTCAAAACAACAGGTTTGGCATATCCCCAATTTTTCTGCATACTGATTTCAAAAGTGAAGCCGTAGCGGCAAACATACGCCGGTTCATCCTGTGCGGAAACCGTAAAGTAACCGGTCAAAAGAAACAAGAGAGAAATAATTTTTTTCATCTGTACATAAAAATTATAATGCCTGCAAAATATCTGCTTTCAAATCTTCTATATTTTCCAAGCCAACCGACAATCGCAACAAATGATCCGGAACTTCCACAATTTTTTTATGTTCGGGACTTAGCGTTCCGTAAATGGTCGATTCGGGATGAATAATCAAAGATTTGTTATCGAATAAGTTAGTCGCTCTCCGAATAATTTTCAACCGGTTGATAAAAGCAAAACAAGCCGCCCTGTTTTCCAAACTGAAAGTGAGCATCGCGCCCGGATAGTCTCCGAATTGTTTTTTGCCTCTCTCATAAAAAGGATCGGAAGGTAATCCATTGTAATTCACCTGTTTAATCTCAGGTAATTCTTTTAAGAACAAAGCAAGTTCCAAACAAGTCTTAGCCGCTTGCCGGAAGCGCAAGTCCATGGTTTCCAAACCCAAATTCTGCAAAAAGGCAGTCTGGGGAGCCATTGCCGCACCCATATTTCTGCCTATTTCTGCCCGGAATTTCACTTGAAATGCACGTTTTCCCACCTTTTCCGCCAAACTTTTGAGCCGCTTCGATTGCGTCCAGTCAAAAGTTTGGTAATCCAGAATCAATCCTCCGATACTTGTCGCTCCACCTGAAATGTATTTGGTACTGGAAATAATTTCGAGGTCTACGCCGAAATCCGGCGCTTTAAACGAAGTCCAAGGTACAATGGTCGAATCGGCAATTAAGGGAACGCCTTTTTTATGTGAAACTTCCGCCAATGCTGCCAGATCGACAACTTCCATGTGAGGATTGGTAATGATTTCCGTAAATACCGCACAAGTATTTTCGTCGATTTGTTTTTCCACTTCTTTGATATCCAACAGATTACAAAACCGCGCCTCAACCCCGAATTCTTTCAACGTAAAAAGAAATAACGAAAAAGTATTTCCGAAAAGATGAGGAGAAGTGACGATATTCGACCCTGCGGATGCGACAGTCATGAAAACACCCGATATAGCAGCCATTCCCGAAGCTACGGCCATGACATGTTTCGCGCCGGAAATGGCTTGAACACGCGCCTCAAACGCTTCAACCGTCGGATTGGAAATTCGGGTATAAGTATGTTTCCCGTTTTTGCCTAAAAAAGCGTCCTCCATTTCTTCTGCCGTTTCAAACTCAAAGGCAGCCGTAATGTACACCGGCATGGAAATAGAGCCATGAATATCCTTCTGAGGAAAGGATTTTGTCAAAATCTCCGTAATCGGTCGATTCTCTTTATTTGTCATTCGTTATTGATTTAAAAATAGAGCTACAAAGGTACGCTTTTTTTTTGAATCGGATGTCGATGATGAAGCCAGGTTTTTTTATTTCTGTCTGCACTTCCTGTTTCTTTTAATAAATCATTCATATCAAATCTATTCAGTTTCAAACACAGAAACTCCCCATTTAGACAAAGAGGTACAAAAACAGGAAAAACTTCTCAAATTCAGCAGAATTAAAAGTATGATACAAATAATTAGATTTTGGAACAGTAGGGATTGTTTTCTCTGTAAAAGAAATAGTTATATCTTCTTTCACAACATTTTTTGTATCAGTAATTTTGAAAGAAAAATTGCCGGTTGCTTTACCAAAACCCAACAATTTGTCTGTCGGACTTGTGCCATCAGATAGTAATTCAATCGGTTTTAGATTTTCTAAAATCCTAAAAAGACGACTGATAAATGTCTTCCCACTTCCGTTATTGGCAAACACAGCAATTTTCAAAGAATTGGATTGAATTTCTTTGTCTAAATTTTCAAGTGGTGCGATGTTTTGGCACTTGATAGATGACTTTATTTTGCTGTTGCTTGGCATTATTCTTTTGGCTTTCTAAAATTTATAATATTCTGGTGGTTATGATTGATTTTGTAAGCATACGGATAACCAAAAGGATAAAGCGGTTTGTTGTCCTGCAACAAAACGGTTGTGCCGACAAATTCAAAACCGCAATTTTGCATTGTTTTTACTATGTCGGCTTGTACGCAAACTTCGGCTTTATCAACTGTAAAATCGCTAATGATAATACTTGTATATTTTCCGGCATTGAGAATGGCAAAACATTTTTTCATTATTTGCTCAAAAGAAGTTAGAAAATCTTTGTAACTATCTTTGTTTCCTAAATCGTTTTCGTGTTCGGAATAATATTCAACGCCGATACGGCTCCCATTTCTAAAACCTTTCTCGCTTTGTTTTCGCAGGCCTTCGCCTTTGTTGCGTAAAATGTTGTGATATGGGGGCGAAGTAACAATATAATCAACTGCTTGCAAGTTTTTTAATACTTTATTGGCATCGCCAATGCGATAAAAAAAATCTTTATTTTCGGTGTAGTTTTTTTTGTTTAATCGCTCTATTGCTAAACTTTTGTATTCCTCACTTAAATCAATACCAATGCCAATTCTCTGTAAATTATTTGCTGCGATTAGTGTTGTACCACTGCCACAAAAAGGGTCTAAAACTCGCATCTCTGACTTTGTAAACATACTTATCAATTTCATAATGTCTTTAATCAAAAATGGAGCAGGGTGTTTGAAAGCGTCTTTGTCATCAACACACTTTTCCGACAGCCAAAAACTTTTTGTGAGTTTCAGCCACTCCTTACCTGTAAGGTCGTTCAATTTATTTCTGCTGTCAATATTGTCTTCCATTTTGTTAAAGTTCTTTTGTAAATGTATCAATTAGTTGTAAATCAACCTTTCGGGAAGTTTTTATATTTTCAACTTCGCTGTAATAAATGTATTTCCAATTATATTTTTTGAAGTTGTCGGTAAAAAGCGGGTCGTTAATGCCTAAAAATTCATCTTTGCGTTTGTCGGGAATAACCATCAACTTCGGAATTTCAATCTCAACATTTGACGCTCTTTGAATGCCCGAAGTGAATTTTGTTGTATTCTCAACTTCAATAATATATTTAATATCATTGTCTTTAAGCCAAACCATATCAATCATTGCAATTCTGTCAATTTTATCTTTTTCCAAAGGCAAAAAACTTAAATCTTGTAAATCAGCAAATTCATACAATTTTTTACTGTTGTAATTCTCAGATTGTTCTCGTTTGCCGACAAATACTTGATAACCCATTTTATGCCCTATTTCTGACAGATAAACAAGCATTTCGGTATGTTTAGTGTATTCGGTTTCTAATTCCATACGGCGATACAACCATTTGCCGTTTGATTGTGTTGCATATTTTTTCAAAATCTTGTCTATGGACTTAATATCAGGAGTTAAACCATTTGGATAGCGTTGAAAAATGTCGCCTAAAACGTCGTCGATACTCACTGCCGTTCTTCTGCGAAGCAATGCAACAATAGAATCTTCAACTCTATCAGTCAAAAGCCGGTCAGGATATTTTATGTGGTTTTGCGGATTTACAAACCACCAATAATTGCCTGCTTTGTTGTCGCCGTTTGTTTTTATTGTAAAAATTCTGCCAACTTGTCTTTTCAAAATGTGCTGAATGTTGCTGTCAAAATCTTCCAAGTCGAAACCTGCATTCGAAATTTCAGTCAAAATTCCGTTAAACAAGAATTGATAAGGCGTTGGCTCATTGCGTAATGCTGTGATTTCTATTGCTTTTGTCAAAACAAAATGTTCAAATTCTGTTTTGTCGTTTTTGATTTGCGTTGTAGTTGATTTCACGCAACGAATGTAAAAGTCTGTTCCCGAAGTGCCATAAGGATTAGCGACATTCGCCTCGCCTGTTCTGCGGTTTTGTTGGTGTATTACTTTTTCAATTTTGAAACCTGCAAGCGTTATTGACTTCAAAAATGCGTTCCAAATTGGCAATTTTTTGTTGTGGAAAGTAAAAACAATTTTCCCGTCTTCTTTCAGAAGTTTGTACAAGTTTTTGAGAGCGTTTGTAAAACGCTGCTTATAAATATCAATACCAATTATACCTTTTTTGATTGTTATCTCTGCCTCTAAATTAGGCTTGTATTTAGGATTGTAATGTTTCAACCAATTCAACCAAATAAGTGACAAATCAAGATATTGTACTAAACCACCATAAGGCGGGTCGGTCATAATAAAGTCAATAGAATTTTCGGGTATGTAATCTGAAATAGTGTTTATATCAATCGTTCCGTACTTGATATCAAAGCCTGAAAGTTTGTTTTTTTGCTTGTTGCTGTAACTTACATTTGTGATTTTCGGCAACTTCCCTAAATATCCGACAATAGAAGATAAACAACTTTCTACGGATTGCTTGCCAAAACAACTGCCACGAAAAACCATTAGGGCATTCATTTCCATTTTGCGAGCAGCGCAAATGTATGCAGGACGCCCCCAACTTGTCGAATAATCACGATTGGCTGCCTCTCGTCTTGGTACGGACATTTTCGTGCAGAGGTGCAAAGTTTGAATAAAACCAAACAATAACTGCTTTTTCAAATCTTCGTCTGTGAATTTCAAAATTTCATCGAATATTTTTGCAAGCACATACAAGTTTCGCCTTGTCCATAGGTTTGAAAAGTTGTTACCTCCGATACATTGCAGAAAATTAGCCGAAAATGACGGTGATTGCGGAAATAATTCGTCGGGAAACCAAAACGGAATACAAATGTCTGCCATTGAGTTGCCTTTCACAATATCGTTTGCATTGGGTATCGACAAATAGCGTGCAGGTTTTTTCTTTGTGTTTGGCTTTTTGTTTTCTTCAATTCCAACCTGATAAAGTTGTCCGCGGTCCCACTTATAGCAACCAACTTCTTCTAAATTAGCATTGTTTCTTGATTCTGTGAAAAAGTATTTTTTATAAATGTCATCGTCCTCAATTTTTGAAAGAATTTGATTTACAGCCGTTTTGAACTTATTTTTGTCAAACGGTGCAGACATTACCTCAATAACAAAGGAAGTCAGCGGGTTTAAGTCAAAGGCAATGGCTTTTTTATTTGCTTTGACCGCCTCAAACACGCTAATCGCACTACCTGCAAACGGGTCTAAATACAGTCCATTTTCAGACGTGTAGTTTGCAATGTACTCACGCCAAATATTGTGCGGCTTTTTGCCCCAATATTTCATCGCCGTGTAAATAGGTGGGCGAACATCTTCTACTAATGCGTAATTTAATTCTTCCATATTATTTTTTTTGACTTTAAATATTCAACTTTCTGTTCGGCAACTTTTAGCACGTCTATATCTGCGTCTTCATCAAGAATTTTATAAGCAATCTGGTCGCTCAAAAAACGTTTAAACAAATCTTGTTCGTCTTGCTTGAATATTTTCGCAATTCCGGCAATAACTTCTTTGTTTGCTTGCCTTTCGTTTCGCTCTATTCTTCCTAAAAGAGAAGAATCAATATCCAACTGCGCGGCTATTTTGCGAATAGGCAAACCCGCATCTATTCTTAATTTTCTGATATATTCACCAAAAGTTTCCATTATGAAATGTTTAATTATCGCTGTAAAGATAATGACTTTTTTTGAACTGACAAATTTTGTCCTAAAAAGTTTTCAACAACCACATTTTTTTATTCTCACCCCTTGTTTTTTATGATGCTCTACTCCGATTTAATTGTACTTATCCATATATCAGGACAAAATCAAGCCAATCGCGGACAAGAAACACGCTCAAAAAACATTCTTTCCCGACATTTGGACAATTTGCGCCAAAGCATAGACAAATACCGCGTGAAGTATAAAGCGCATTATGCAGTTGGCGGACTTGCCGACCGACCGTCAGCCCGACACATTGGAATTTTTGTCTTTGCGAAAGTTCAGTCCGAAAATTCGGTTAGGCATTATTGAGGAAGCGATTTATCAGACCGATGGTTTAGGTTTGGTATAATCATCGACGGTGTTCGTGATTTGGCTTATGACATCAATAGTCCGAGCGAGGCAATCGACCTGATTACCCGCCTTATGCAATTGTCGGGCGTAAGCGAGAAAAACATTATTTCGCTCAATTTTGAAGAACGTGAAAATATAAAGTTTTCGGAATGGACTGCACTTTACGACGAGATTATTGCAAGGTTAAATCCAAACGAAAAAACGTTTGAACGTGAATTTTCGTCATTAAGAACTATCCGCGACAGTTATCCCAAATATGTCTTGACACTCGACTACGACAATGCTATCATTGACGGAATACAAAAAATATTGGAAAACCTAAGTTTTTCATCTAATTTTGCATCATGGAAAAAAGAAACAACAAACCTTTCCGCGATTTCGGCGATTTCCTGCAAATGGTTTTTCCCTTTAAAGTTCAAAAAATATCCATCAACGCAGGATTCACCTGTCCCAACCGTGACGGAACCAAAGGCCGGGGAGGTTGCACGTATTGCAACAATCAAACTTTCAGTCCGCAATACGCTGCAAACGGGAAAACGGTAAGCCGGCAATTGGAAGAGGGCATTCGCTTTTTTTCACACAAATACCCTCAGATGAAATATCTCGCTTATTTTCAGGCTTATACAAATACTTACGACCGCTTGGAAAACCTCTTGGCTAAATATTACGAAGCCTTGAATTACCCCAATGTCGTCGGTTTGATTATCGGTACCCGCCCCGATTGTATGCCCGGCGAACTGCTTGACGAACTGCATAAAATCAGCAAAAAATATTTTGTATTAGTGGAATACGGCATCGAATCGACCAACAACGAAACCTTGAAATTTATCAACCGGGGGCATACTTACGAAGAAGCTGTCGAAACCATTCAAAGGACGCATAAGCGAGGCATCTTGTGCGGTGCGCATCTGATTCTCGGCCTTCCCGGCGAAAACCGCGAGATGATTCTTTCTCATGCCGACAAAATTTCTTCTTTACCGCTCACTTCACTCAAACTGCATCAACTGCAACTGATTAAGCATACCCGCATGGCTGCCCAACTGAAAGAAACGCCGGAATTATTTCACTTGTACGAGATAGACGAATACATCGACCTTTGCATTGATTTCCTGGAACGCCTGAATCCGGATTTTTACATCGAACGCTTTGTTTCACAATCGCCAAAACATTTATTGGCCGTCCCCGGCTGGGGTTTGAAAAATTATGAATTTACGGCTCGATTCAATAAACGGATTCGGGAAAGGGAAAGTTTTCAGGGAAATAAAGTTTAATGCAACGCAATTCCAATCCCGAAAGAACGAACCTCCGGCCCCTTCCCTTTCTGAAACATGGAATAAGGCTGATAATACCCGAAAATACTGAAATTATCGAAACCTGTCCGCAAAACCAAACGGAAATTGACGGGAAGAATATTCAAGTCTTTGTACGACATTTTCTTAATTCCGTCCGGCGTTCGCGCTTCAACCTGCGATTTGGAATACAAATTGAGCAAACCTTCTACGCCTCCGTTAATGAAAAATGTCTTGTGTTTCCCGACTTTTTTCTGATATTCCAGCAATAACGGTATCGTTGCATAATACACAAGCAGTTTGCTATCGCGGTAACTCCGTCCTTCGCTGTCCGGAAGAAAGCGGCTGATTCCGTTATCATCATCCCGCAAAGCAACGTTTCCTTTGAAATGGTAACGGCTCCAATCGAATCCCAATCCGGTAACAAACAACCAATGATAATGCAGAGGAACATTGTAATCCATTAAATTTAAGTCGATTGAATAGGAACGGTTTAATTTCAAACCTACATTTTCCTTGTCCAAACCGTTCAGATTGGAAAAGGCAAATGCCAATCCCGACCAATGCGATTCGGCAGGTTTTTTCTTCCACGAGAAGAAAAAATTGTAGGATGAACCGTCGAAAAGGATGTTACTTTTTTCTTCTTCCTGAGCAAAACCAGACGCTGTAAGCGACAACAGACAAATTAAAAATAAAACTTTTTTCATGATTGTTATAATTTTATACGTTTATTATTTACTTTGATAAAT
>JAISWH010000107.1 GCA_031271125.1 Dysgonamonadaceae bacterium | reverse complement strand
ATCAAAGTACCGCCGCAATTTTCCGCACATGGTTCAGTTTCTCAATAAAAGGTTTGTCCCGCTTTGCGGTCAGCATATCGTAGTCCGATTGCAAGCCGGTAAGAATATGTGCCGGAATGCCCAATGCGGCTTCAAACAAAAGTGCATATTGCGGATTTACGGCACGTTTGCCGTTCACGATGTCATTTACAACTGTATATGACACCATCATTTCTGTGGCAAGTTTCTTTTGTGATATGCCCCGGCATTCGATTTCATCTTTGAGCAATTCGCCGGGGTGCGTTGGCTCGTATGGGTCGATGTTGTTTGCAATCATTTTCGGATTAATTCCTTCTATTTTAATCATAACGCAATTATTTATAATGATTTGACAATTCAAAATATTACATACGGTTGCAACTGATTCAACAGCGTTATCCGTTACAGTAAACTCAATATTGGTCGTTCACGCGAATAGATGAAATACCTGCCTTGTCACCTTTCAAAACTTCATACCGCAAAGATGGCAGCAAGAACAATTCTTCAGTTTTATCTACCCGTTTAAGATAGTCGATGCCTTTCTTATATCTTTTCACGATGTCAAACTGGAAGCGGTGCTTCTTATCTTCACATTTGCCCGTTTCGTACAGTTCTTGCAAATAATCCTTATCGAAGGTTACTACCATTACATTATTAAGTTCCTTGTTTTCGCTACAAAGTTACATAATAATTTTATTTAATGTTGATAGAAAAATAATAACTTTCATTTTTACCCGAAATTTGTATTAAGATAATACGCTACTTTTGTGTACAAATTCAATTAAATTCTATTTCAAAATGAAAGAAAAAATTTTAGCATTACTGCAAGCGCAATTTGCAGGCGTGAGAAAAGACGGGCTTAACCACATTGCAAACGTTCTTTCGTTTCAGGTTAATACCGAAGATGAAGCAAAAACGCTCGTAGGAAAACTTACCGCCGAGCAAGTAAACTCCTTTATTGCCGATTGGCGAAAAGAGGCAGACGCAGAAATTACTAAGGCTAACAAAACCTACGAAGACGGACTAAAGAAAAAGTACGACTTCACGGAAAAGAAAACCGAACCGGCAAACCCCACACCGCCGGAACCGGACAAAGCCGGAACTTTTGACACGGCAGCCATTCAGAGATTAATCGCGGATTCCATTGCAACTGCAACCAAGCCATTACTTGAACAAATCAACACGTTCAAAACAGGCGAAACTGCAAAAACAAGGCTTCAGGCATTGAATTTCATTCGTGAAGAAATTATTTTGATATTCTTTTTGTTCATACGTTGATAGTGCCGAGAGGCACAAAAAAGCACCCGAAAAGCCCTAAAATGGGTATCTTTTTGGGTGCTTTGTTACTAACGCACTGATAATCAATGTTTATCGCGGAGAAAGAGGGATTCGAACCCCCGGAACCTCTCGGTTCAACGGTTTTCAAGACCGCCGCAATAGACCACTCTGCCATCTCTCCGTTTCTTGAAAAGCGGTGCAAAGTAACCACTTTTTTTCCTATTTTCAAAACTTTTCTGTGTTTTAGTCTCAAACTTTTCTTATATCTGCACTTAATTCAATTTTTGCAAAGTGTAAATAACAATATTTTATTCGTTTTGCAATCTGGGTATTGCAATTATGTTACATGACTGTTACATGGGTTACGAGCTTGTGAAGTTCCGGTTAAACCTCCGTAATGTGCCTTTTTTTATTATTTCAGGTTGCAGAATAAATTTAATTTTGTACAATAAAAGACAAAATTATCTCATATTTAAGCAGTTACAAAAAATAAAAACGAATAAAAATATATTAATTATGACAAGCATACAATTTCAACGGAAAATTTTAAGTCTGCAAGATAATATGTTCCATTTTGCTTTGGCATTGACGGCAAATAGAGATGATGCCAAAGATTTGTTGCAAGAAACGACCCTCAGAGCATTAAATAACAAAGACAAATTTGTCAATAACACGAACTTCAAAGCTTGGGTTTTGACTATCATGCGTAATATTTTTATTAACGATTATAGAAAAATGGTTTGCAATCAGACGGTTATTGATAAAACCGAGAATTTGTATCATTTGAATTTGCCGCAAGATTCGGGTTTCGAAACCCCGGAAAGTTCTTTGGGCATACAAGATATTACAAAAGCCATTAACACACTGAATAAAGGTATGAAAGACCCGTTTTCTATGCTTATCGCAGGATATAAATATGACGAAATTGCTGAAGAATTGGATTTGCCTCTGGGAACTGTCAAAAACCGTATCTTTCTTGCAAGAAAAACATTACAGAAAATTTTGACGAAATAATTTGATTTTCAGACAAAACTACACTCTACACAAAATAGTTTTGTGCATCGGCAAAAGATACAAGGCCAAGGGTAAACCGCGATGCATTCCATGTACGCCTCATTTTTCGCCTTTTACCCTTTGCCTTTCGCCTGTGTCTATGCACAAGACCATACCGCACAAAGTATATATTGATTTGAGTAAAAAAGAATTAACCGGAATTTACTTGATCTTCCGTACTTTTTGATAACCGTAAACAGCCAAATCACCCAATTCTTCTTCAATGCGAAGCAATTGATTATATTTAGCCATGCGGTCGGAGCGGCTCAACGAACCGGTTTTGATTTGTCCCGAATTGGTTGCCACAGCGATGTCGGCGATCGTAGCATCTTCCGTTTCGCCCGAACGGTGTGATGTAACCGAGGTATATCCGGCACGATGCGCCATTTCGATAGCATCCAAAGTTTCGCTCAAAGAACCGATTTGATTTACTTTAATCAAAATAGAGTTGGCGCAACCGAGTTCGATGCCTTTTTTCAAGAAATCAACGTTGGTTACAAACAAGTCGTCGCCTACCAATTGGCATCTGTCGCCGATTTTGTCGGTAAGCAATTTCCAACCTTCCCAATCGTTTTCACTCATTCCGTCTTCGATAGAGTCGATCGGATATTTAGTGATAAGTTCTTCCAGGTATTGAGCCTGTTCGGCTGAAGTACGCTTTTTGCCTTGCGGGCCTTCAAATTTAGCGTAGTCATAAACGCCGTCTTTGTAAAATTCCGAAGAAGCGCAATCCAAACCAATCGTTACATCTTTACTTGGTTCATAACCGGCATTTTTGATTGCCGCAAGGATAGATTCCAAAGCTTCTTCCGTACCGCCTGCAAGGTTGGGAGCAAAACCGCCTTCGTCGCCGACAGCGGTGCTAAGACCCTTATCATGAAGCACTTTTTTCAAAGCGTGGAAAACTTCCGTACCCATGCGCAAACCTTCTTTGAACGAAATTGCACCGACAGGACGAATCATAAATTCCTGAAAAGCGATAGGAGCGTCGGAGTGTGAACCGCCATTGATGATATTCATCATCGGAACCGGTAAGGTATAAGTATTTGTTCCGCCGATGTACCGGTAAAGCGGAATATCCAGATAGTTGGCTGCGGCTTTAGCCACCGCAAGCGATACACCCAATATGGCATTAGCGCCCAATTTGGATTTTGTTTTGGTTCCGTCTAAAGCCAACATTTTTTTGTCGATTGCCCGTTGTTCCAATGCGCTCATCCCTAACAAAGCGGGAGCGATTACCTCATTGATATTTTTTACAGCATTCAAAACGCCTTTGCCTCCATAACGCTTTTTGTCGCCGTCGCGCAATTCCAACGCTTCATTTTCACCGGTTGATGCTCCGGACGGAACAGCTGCACGTCCGATAATTCCCGACGCCAGAATGATGTCTACCTCAATGGTTGGATTTCCTCTTGAATCCAAAATTTCTCTGCCTGTAATTTTTACAATTTCCATATAACGAAATATTTATTAATAGGTTATTTTTTTTGAAGTGCAAAGTTAAGAAAAAAAAACAAAAGTCTAACACAAACCATAAAAATCATTTTGGACTTTTAAGTTATAATGATATATTTCTTCCTTGACCACGCCGGTTTCTAATTCAACAGGTGTTTTCCCGGACCCACCGTTTGTTTTTTTCCATCCGGCAAAATAACCGTTGCAAGCGTGTTTTCCGGGACTTCGACATCCAGGCGGAATTGCCCGTTTTCCCGCCGCCATTCTACCGAAATGATTCCATACGGGGTTTGGAGTGAAGATTTGACGAAAGTCAAGTCGCCAACAACCTGAGGCTGAACGGTAAATTCTTTAAATCCGGGCTTCGTGGGTTCAATTCCGGCCAGACTTCGGAAAAACCATTCCTCAATTTGTCCCATCATGAAATGATTCCAGGACGCGCCTTTGCGGGGATCCCATTGTTCGGTAAGCGTAGTGGCCCCGAATTTTAACTGAAAACCATAACCCGGCGTATCTTCATGATTATTCATTAGATACATTAATTCGTTTTCGCCGTTCAATGCCAATGCTTGAAAGAGATAACGGTTGCCTACATCGCCGGTGGTCAGCCGGTTGCCATGCTGCCGGACGTCGGCTTTCAGGTTTTCAAGTACAGCTTGTTTGTATTCCGGTTCCACGATTTCCATGAATATCGCAATCGCATTGCAAAATTGGCTACCATTGCCGTATTGTTTTGTTTCCTTATTGAAGAACTTCGTATTGAAAGCCTGTTTGATTTGATTGGCCAAAATCCCGTATTTTTGCTTATCTGCCGGCCGGTTTATCTCTCCGGCAATCGACGAAAGTATATAAGCGGCATAATAATAATGAGCGGTAGCCGAAATTTCTACCGGACTGTTTTGGGAAAAACCGGCGCGATGTTCCCCATAATCATACCAATCGCCCAGACCGAAAGAAAGGATATGCGCCGTAGCGCGGGAAGATAAATAATCGACATACTTTTTCGCTACATCGAAATACTGAATCATCAATGAATTATCCCCGTAAAACCAGTAATATGACCAAGGTAACAAAACCGAAGCAATTCCCCATTCGGGCGATTCGCGGAATACTTCCAAGCCTTTGCCGAACACTACATATTCGGGTACAATGTTGGGAATCATCCCGTTTTCTTGTTGGCCATCTTCGATATCTTGCATGATTTTCGGAAAAACCGGCCTCATGTCCCAATTGTAAAGCAATCCGGGCCCATTCAGATGCGTTTCTTCTAACCAACCCAGTTTTTCGCGGTGGGGACAATCGGTGAACACCGTCTGCATGTTGCTTTTTACGGCATTTTTGATTAGCCTGTGTATTTGGTTGAACAATTCGTTTGACGATTCGAAAGATCCGGTTTCGGGGGTAGCATTATAGACAAATTGCGATTTGACGCTCCAAACCGTTGGAAGTCTGTCGGTTGCGGAAAATACGGAGGCGCTGTCGATTTGAATGTAACGGAATCCGTAGTAGGAAAAATCAGGATGCCATGCTTCTATTCCTTCCCCTTTCAGGGTGTAGGAGTAGAAATGCGGCGAACCCGATTGTTTTTGAGAAACTTTTCCGGTTTCGGGATTCAGTTGCTCGCCGACCGTCAGCCGGACGGTTTCTCCTCTTTTTCCGCTGACTTTAATGACCGGATAGCCCGAAAGGTTTTGCCCCATATCCAGGACAAAAGAGCCATCGGTTTGGGTTACGGATTTCACCTCAAATTCTTCCATGCAACGGACGCTTGGCAGTAATTGCGGCCGCAATTTTCCAAGCGGAGGTTCCTGTACGACAACCGGTTTCCACGAATCGTCATTGAACCGGGGCTTATCCCAACCGGTTTGCTCCAAACGAGCGTCGTAATCCTCCCCGCCATAAATATCGTTGAAAGTGACCGGACTGAGATCGTATTTCCAAGCGCCGTCCGAAACGATTTTTTCCCGAGCGCCGTCGCTGTAATACAAGTGTATTTCAAGGAATAGGGTCGGAGGCCCGAACGTTACCCACAATTTGCGATATCGTTTACCAACCGCATTGTAAAAACCATTTCCTAAAATGACGCCGATCACATTTTCACCGGATTGCAGTAGCGTATCCAATTGATAAGTATTGTAATACACCGTTTTGTCGTAATCGCTCCATGCAGGCGTGAAAATATCGTCGCTGACCTTTTTCCCGTTGACCGACAACAAATAATGACCCAATCCCGAAACACAAACGACGGCTTTTTCGACGGGTTTATCAATGACAAACGACTTTCTTAACAGGATGCTTCGCAAAGCCAACGGATGAATGTTTTCGTATATCGCTTTGATACTGTCGTTTTTTAACGACGGGTTATGAAAATCGCGGCGACCGACAGGTAAACGGGCGTCTTTTCGCGTAATTGCGCCGATCCACTGTGTATTTTCGGAAAAATCAAATGTAGCGGCATAAAGAGATAAAGTTCCAAAAAACAAAAGGAACAAGGATAATATACTGCGCATGAGATCGTTTTGTGCACAAGCGCAGTATATTTTGATTTTCATCTGCTTTTTATTCCCCATATCGTTTTTGTTTTTCCTTCCTTATCCAACCGGAACAGGTAGATACCTGTCCGCAAATGCTTCAGAGGAACGATTTCATCGGAAGCCGTCACTTCCCGGATATGGACGAGTATGCCACCGGGAGTGTAGATGCGTAATGTACAGCCTTTTGCGCCCTTGAGGTACAACTTGTCTGTGAAAGGGTTGGGATAAAGTTCTATGGTTGACTCGTCTTTCACAGCGGGAATGGCGGTTTCTGCCGGATTTGTGCTGATGACTGCCTGACTTGCCGGGCTTTCCTTATGTGTTTCGCTTTCCTTTAACTTTGCGTGGAAAGTATATTCCGTATCCGGGGAAAGATCGTTAAATACCGGAGAATCCTGCCATGGGCCGCGGTCCACGCTGTATTGCGCTCCGGTAATGGCGGCCAGGGTAATGCTCGTCGCCGTTATGCTTTCGGCGACAGGAGCGGCGGGAGCGGCTTGTGAGGCCTTTTCCACAGGGCTTGTCACGGCGGAAGATACGCTGCCCAAACAATTATTTGCCGTTACCGTTACCGAGATGCCGTTGGCAATATCGGCCTGAATAAGCGTATAAGTATTTCCGGTAGCGCCGCTTATGTCTTCACCT
>JAISWH010000033.1 GCA_031271125.1 Dysgonamonadaceae bacterium | reverse complement strand
AAAAAAGTAATCATACCCTGCGCTATTCAGGGACAAAACTTTGCAATTTGTACTGTACTTACGAAATGGCTGCGCGAATAAAAGATGAAATCACTAAAAGCATTACTGTCAACGCTTTTAATCCGGGATTTATGGCGGACACAGGATTGGGCGGAAGCGCCAATAGCGCAGGCGAAAGAATAGTAAAACATATTGCACCCATGCTTGCCCGGATTTTGGGAACGTACAGTTTTGCGAAAAAGTCAGGCAAATTACTGGCTGACATGATGACCGGTAAGCAATACGAAAACATCACCGGCAAATATTTCGACAGAGGAAAAGAAGTTTCTTCTTCCGAATTGTCGTACAGCAAAGCAAATGCCGTTAACCTTTGGGAACGAAGCATTGAATTAACTCAATTGCAACAATCGGAAACTTTTTTCAAATTACAAAAATGAATCATATAAAGAAATCATTCAACAACAGGGCGTTTGTATCTATCGTAGCGCTGTTATTTTTCGTAAGTTTAGCGGTATCTGGTATTATGCTTCAAGTAACCGACCACCAATCCTATACTTTCAGCATAGTGTACTGGCATGTAATGCACAACTTTTCAGCGGTTGTTTTTCTTGTTTTTGCACTGCTGCATATCGTGCGTAACGGAAAAGTGTTGAAAAGTTACCTCGCAAAGGCAAGAAACACCGTTAGCAAAGAGCTGGTTGCAGGATTGATTTTGCTGGTAATTATCCTGTCGGGATGCTGGTTATTGTCGGAACATTTAGTGCAGATTCATAATATCCGCTAAATAAACCTGTCATGAAACCTATAATGGCAAATCTCAAATTTAAATATATAAAAACAAGTATTATTTATTAATTAATTTTAAAAATTTATGACAACAGAAGAAAACAACACGGCGCAGAACGCGCCAACGACGCTCCCCGAACTCATGGAGCAACTGAAAGCCGTTTTGGGCGAAGCCTCGCAGGCTGCACAGGCGGGAAACGCAATCAACCCGCTGACGCTGGATGAGATTGTAGAACTGATCCACGATGCGGAATTTCTTTTCAAACCCTTCGCCAACACGTTTACACCGAAAGACCGTACACGGCTCGTAGGCGGAGGTATTAAGAATCTGGGCTTTATCGAAACGGCTCACGAAAGCGCACTGAACAATCCTCAATTTATCCCGCCGTACCTGAACATGGCGGAGTATAACGAATCAATTCTGGATTTCACCCGCAAACGTACTTTGTTTACGTTATTGCAGCAATTCGCACAGCAAGTTTCGGATTCGATGCTTCTTGCGAGCGACGCGTCCTACCACGACGCACTGGAGTACTACAATTCGGTAAAGGAAGCCGCTCGTCAGCGGGTTCCCGGAGCCGAAGCAGAATACAAGTTGCTGTCGAAGTACTTCAAAAAGAGCAAGCCATCGAAAGACGGCAACGCACCCACCGAGGCACAGATTGAACGCGATGTACGTAGCCTGCTGCACGGCACGAAGGAAGGGCGCATAGTTGTCGAAAACGAAAATCCCGACCTGTCGGGCGGCAAACGCAAGTTAGTGGACGAAACTCACTCCGAACGCGCTGCCGCTAAAACCATTATTGAGAAGGAAGAAAAGGAATAATCTTTTTTCGAGGCTGATTTTTACCCTCCGTACCCTGAAATTTTGGGTGCGGAGGGTATTTTTTAGGGTAATTATGATAGATTTCAGGTTCGCGACCATGAAATTCAGTATCGCTATCTTGAAAATTAAGATAACGATGATAAATTTTAGGGCAATTATGATGAAAAACAAGGTCTCAAGGATAAAAAGAGCCATTGAAAGATTGAACAGATACGGAGTAAAAAACTACCGGATTTTCGTTTATGTGCCGGTAAAAGACGTTACCGGTGCAAATGAACGATGCAGGATACTGAAAAAGTTAGGAGTAAACCCTTTCGCTCAAACGTATAGAGGTTATGAATCTAATACTCAACCAACCCGTGAGCAAAAGCATTTTGCGTGGTATGTCAATCAAAAGGCGGTTTTCAAGTCGACGGAGTGGGAGAATTACAGATAAAAAAACAAAACCCTGTCATCGCGACAGAGTCTTGTCCAACATTAAAATCAAAACGATTATGTAAATGCAAATCAAATATCGTTTCCTGTTTCGTCTTCCGGCTTGTCTTTTGAGGGTTTCAGATGGTCTCTGATGAAGTTTTTCACATCCGATTCCAGATAAAACGTCTTCTGGTCTATCCGGCGATAGGGCAACCGTCCCGAACTCCGGAAACGCTGCAAGGTTCGCTTACTGATATTCATCATCACACAAATATCCTGATTATCAAATAATAATTCGCCATTAACCGTATAACGCGTCTTTTTCTTTTTGGTGATTTTGTTTTCCAGAATGTCCAGTCTTTCTGGAATGCGCCGCATCCATTTTTCAAATTCTTCCTTATCTATAAACATGACTGTCAATTATTAATGTGTCCGATAATAAAATAGCTTGCATTTGACGGATCTTTGAGGATAATCTCTCTGTCCCGCATAAACTTGATGTAACTCTTTGCCGTGCGTTCCTTTACGTCCAGAATCGACTGAATCTGTTCGCACAAATCCACATAAGTACAATACCGCTGCCTGCTGAAAACAGCCCGGGCAACGCCCGCCAGTTCCGTTTCCTTGCGCTTTTCCTTTTCCTCTTTGGTCTTTTCACCGATAAAAGTGTGCATTTGCAATTCTTTGTTCCAGGAAAATTGAATCAGAGGCACATCCAGCGGGCTACCGTCGCGTACTTTCAACGCCTTGACGACAGAAATTTGAGGTTCTTCATCCCGTTCTATCGAAAGGATTGCCGCCGCCTTGCGCTGTAACTCCGAGCCGAGATGTCCGCGGAGTTTCATGCCGTTGGGGACGAAATGCAACACACAGACAATACACGTTTTATAAATGCCGGCTAAACGGTACAATTCGTCAAT
>JAISWH010000032.1 GCA_031271125.1 Dysgonamonadaceae bacterium | reverse complement strand
TACTTATCTTTATCTATCGTCGTAAGTGAAAGAATTTGAGTGCTTTGATAAAAAGGCCGTTTTGCCGACAAAAATATTTCGCTCATTAAATGTTGCCGGCTTCCCGAAAAAATAAATTTTACATTAGGTAAAAACTGAATGTACGAACGCAACAATGCTTCTGTCCCTTTTTCTTTATATTCAGCCACTTGTTGAAATTCGTCTATGGCAATATAGCAACGTTTATCCGACTGTTTGAGATACGAAAAAACTTCCTGCAAACTTTGATTGGCTGTGTCCTGTTCTATTTTTACGCTTAATTCGGGTTGCCCCGACAGTGCATCGTAAGAAATCACAGGGCGAAGACTTTTAAACAGGGATGTAAATTTCTTTATCGTTTTTTCGATTCCTCCTTCTGCCTTTCCGAGGACGCTTTCGGCGAAAATTTTAACAAAATCGTTCAAATTCTGTGTTGAATAGACGTCAAAATAGATACAAACCGTATTCCTGTCTTTTTGGGAAATATGATGAAAAACGTGGTGGATTAAACCTGTTTTCCCGAATCTTCGAGGACTAATCAACGAGATATTTCTATCGTTTTCAAGAGCGGAAATAATTTTTGCTGTTTCTGTTTCGCGGTCGCAAAAGTAGTCCGGACTATAATATCCGGCAACTAAAAATGGATTGTACGGCAAATTTTTATTCATTTTACGTTCTGTTAAATTTTCGGTGCAAAGGTATGAATAATTTCGCAAAATGCGAAACGCAAAATGCGAAAGCGTCTTCCACTGAATTAAACATCAGCGCATTTATAATATTGCTTTGCTACATGTTGTTGCTAAGCAGCCATTTCCAAATCGGGACGACTTCTATATGATGTTCCTGTTCCGTGATAATTTCATCTTCATTGAAAGTAACAATAATAAGCCGTGTATCAGGATACACTTCGGCTAATTTGAGCAAGGCGCCGACTTCTCTGTTACGGGTCATTTCGTCGTTAATGCTGTATGAGGCCTGTATTGCTGTTTTCTCATCCGGAACAAAAAAATCAACTTCAATGTTACGGTTGTAGTAAAATAATCTATCGGCATATTTTTTGTACAATTCGATTGCAACAAGGTTTTCCAATAACCTGGAGTTCGGGTCTAACAAAAAGAGATTAAGTAAGCCGTTATCAAAAAAATAGCGTTTTTTAACAGTTTCTTTTTCCGAAAATTTATCGGAAAAATTTGAAATATCAAACAGCAAATAAGCATCTTTTGCATAGCCCAGATAATCTATCAATGTGTTTTTTGCAATACTCAATCCTGTTGAATTGACAGCATTTTTCAGTTTCGACAGCGAAACAGGGTGCACCACTGTTTCCGCAATCTTTTTCATCAAAATTCGCAATGCTTTGTCGTTCCTTATTTCGTTTCGAGCAATAATATCGCCAAGTAATATTTTGTGATACAGCGAATTGATATAATCGCGCTTATCGGCAAACGCAAACGATTCGGCAAAACCACCAAAATAAAAATACTTTTCAAAAAGATTTACAACCGTATTTCGTTCTTCGCCGTACTGCCAATTTTTTTCTAAAACGATCTGGTGAAACCGCAAGTATTCTTCAAACGAAAATGGAAAAACTTCTTTTACCATAAAACGCCCACCGAGAGTTGTATAAATTTCTTTGCTCAACATTTGCGCATTGCTGCCTGAAATAAACACCTGGTATTTTGAATCTGCCAAACGACGTGCAAATTTTTCCCAACCCGCAATATTTTGGATTTCATCTAAAAAAACAATTGGCTTTTTGTTGTACAATTCCTTGTAGGCGTCAATCACAAGCCCAAGCAAACCGGCTGAAATTCCGTTAATTCTTTCGTCTTCAAAATTGACAAACAGCATATCTTCAATGCTGTGACTGCCTCTGGCAATAAATTGATGTATCTGTTGGTACATCAGGAAAGATTTTCCGGCTCTGCGCAAGCCGACAAAAACATAATTTGACGAAGATTCAAGTTGATAATTGCGTTCAATAATCTGTATTTCAGCAATTTCCTGCTGTTTTTCCCTGATAATATTTTTTATTATTTCTTTATTCATGATTTGTATCAACATATTGATACAAAAATAGAATATTTATATCAATATACCAAACCATTTTGCATTTTTTTATACAACCGCCAACTCATATTCCACAGTCCCCAAACCGATTTCCTCAGCATGTTGCAAGCCCGCCTTCCAATTGGTATTGGGATGAATGATGGAAAATTTATCCGTACCCTGCAATTCCCCGTGCCGGTGGACATTCAAAACCGTGCCTGTATTAGCGCCCGCTTGAGTAACCAAATCGACGCAAGCCTTATCCAAAGCCACCGGATCGAATGAAGCCGCAATCCCCAGGTTAGGAATAATAGCCGCATCGTTGCAGTTCCAGCAATCGCAATTCGGAGAAACATCCATGATAAAACTGATGTGGAAATTCGGTTTGTCTTTCAAAACGGCATAAGTATATTCGGCAATTTTGTAATTCATGACTTCCGTCAAGTTGTCCCATACCGGTTGGGCTGCTTCAAATTGGCAGACGGCAACGCATTGTCCGCAACCCACGCATTGATCGTAGTCGATTTTTGCTTTTTTCTTCCCGTCGAGGTGAATCGCATGGGATGCGCAATATTTCACACATTGCCCGCAAGAAGTACATGTCGCCTCATCTATGACCGGTTTCGACGAAGAGTGCAATTCCAATTTGCCTTGCCGCGAAGCCGAACCCATGCCGATATTTTTCAACACTCCGCCGAATCCCGCTTGTTCATGCCCTTTGAAATGAGTCATCGAAACAACGACGTCCGCTTCGGCAATCGCAGCTCCGATTTTCGCCGTCCGGCAATATTTCATGTTCAATGGAATTTCCAGATAATCAATCGCTTTCAGGCCGTCGGCAATAATCACCGGACAAGGTACGGCCATCGGATTGAACCCGTTTTCGTAAGCGCTTTCCAAGTGGTCGATAGCATTCGAGCGGCGTCCTAAGTAAAGCGTTCCCGAATCGGTCAGGAAAGGCTTGGCCTGTTTGCCCAACAGGAATTTAGCTAAACGGGCGGCATAATTCGCACGGATATAAGACAAATTTCCCGGTTCGCCGAAATGAATTTTGATAGCGGTGAATTTGTCCTTGAAGTCTATTTGTTCGATACCGGCTTTCTTAATCAGAATTTCCAACTTATCCAACAAGTTACGCCCCGGCTTGGCACGCATGTCGGTGAAATAAACTTTTGACGACATAATAATAAAATTAGGAATTACGAATTAGGAATTACGCATTGTCAATTGCCACGTTGCCTTGCTAGGATTCGAACCCAGACAAGCGGAACCAGAATCCGATGTGCTACCATTACACCACAAGGCATTATTTTCGGGCACAAAGTTATAAAATTTAAACGAATTACAAAAAAAATACGTAATTTTGTAGCCTGATAAAGATGATAATCTATGAGTGAAGAAAATATTATTCCGGAAGATGGCAAAAAAAGCCTGAATTTTATTGAGTCGGTAGTAGAAAAAGATTTAGCCGAAGGCTTGAATAATAACAAGATACAAACCCGTTTCCCACCCGAACCCAATGGCTATTTGCATATAGGTCACGCCAAAGCGATATGCCTGGATTTCGGTATTGCCCGCGAGTATGACGGGGTCTGCAATCTGCGTTTCGACGACACGAATCCGATTAAAGAAGATACCGAATACGTCGATTCCATTATGCAAGACATTCAATGGCTGGGATACAAGTGGGGAAATGTTTATTACGCTTCCGATTATTTCCAACAGTTGTGGGATTACGCCATCGACTTGATTAAAGCAGGCAAGGCTTATATCGACGAACAGACTTCCGAACAAATTGCTCAACAAAAGGGGATGCCTACCCAATCCGGCGTCAGCAGTCCTTTCCGCGACCGTCCTGTCGAAGAAAACCTTCGTTTATTCAACAAAATGAATACCGGCGAAATCGCCGAAGGCCAAATGGTGCTGAGGGCCAAAATCGACATGGCCAACCCGAATATGCATTTTCGCGACCCGATTATATACCGTGTCATTCATACGCCGCATCACCGGACGGGCGACGCTTGGAAAGCGTATCCCATGTACGATTTTGCACACGGTCAATCGGATTATTTTGAGGGAGTTACACATTCTCTCTGTACCTTGGAATTTGAAGTCCACCGGCCTTTATACGATTGGTTTGTCGATGAATTGAAGAACTTTCATCCGGAAGATGGAACATATCGCCCGCACCAGTACGAGTTCAATCGCTTGAACCTGACTTATACCGTCATGAGCAAACGGAAATTATTGCAATTGGTCAAAGAAGGTTTGGTTTCCGGTTGGGACGACCCGCGCATGCCGACTATTTGCGGTTTCCGCCGCCGCGGTTACACGCCGGAATCAATTCGCAAATTTATAGATAAAATCGGCTATACGAAATACGACGGTATAATTGATTATGCCTTGCTCGAACATTCGATTCGCGAAGACCTGAATGTCGGGGCTAAACGGGTGTCGGCAGTCTTAGACCCGGTCAAACTGATTCTTACGAATTATCCGGAAGGAAAAACGGAAATGATGGAAGCCATCAATAATCCCGAAGATGAATCGGCAGGCGTTCACGAAATCGCTTTTTCGAGGGAACTGTATATTGAAAGGGAAGACTTTATGGAAGATGCACCCAAGAAATTCTTCCGCATGACTCCCGGACAGGAAGTACGCCTGAAAAATGCGTATATCGTCAAATGCACCGGCGTCAAAAAAGATGATGCAGGTAATATCGTCGAAATCTATGCGGAATATGACCCGCTTACCAAGAGCGGAATGCCCGAAAGCAACCGCAAAGTGAAAGGAACTTTGCATTGGGTTTCGGCAGCGCATTGCCTTACGGCGGAAGTCCGTTTGTACGACCGCTTGTTCAGCATGGAAAATCCAAGTGAAGAAAAAGATACGGATTTCCGGGATTTGTTAAACCCCGATTCATTGAAAATATTGACCGGCTGCAAGATAGAAAAGGAATTGGAAAACGCTCAGCCTTTGGAACATTTCCAATTCCAAAGGATCGGTTATTTCAACGTGGATTTAAATTCCAAACCCGGAAAGTTGATTTTTAACCGCACTGTTTCCTTAAAGGATTCGTGGAGTAAACTAAAAGATAAAGGCTAAATGTTAAATTACGATAACACATATAACAATTTTTACGAAGACGAAGAAGAATCTTACCCCGATTTTTTCATCGAATGGGATAATGCCGTCCGGAAGGGTAAATCGCCCGGTTATTACGAACCGGAAGAACTGACGGAAATTATCGAAATTTATTTGTCCGAAAATGACATGAAAAAAGCCAAGCAAGCCATTGAACATGCCTTAAATTTGTATGTAACCGATGAAGACTTGCTTTACGAAATCCTTTTGTTGCTGAATGATTACGAAAGATGGAACGATCTGTTGGCCCTGTGCGAACGGTATAAAAAAACATCCGACGTTTGGAGCGACGGGCACAAATTAACCGCTTTACTTCATTTGGGAATGGAAGAAGACACTTTTCATTTTTTCAGCACATTAAAAAACAAGTATGCCGACGACGACGAATCTTTGAACATTGTTTATCAGGCAATGAGCGAGGCATTAATCGAGACGGATCTTTTCGAATCATCCATCGAAGTCATCAATGAAGCCATTGAGACAATCGGCGAACATATTGATTTTCTATGGCTGCAATTGCAGGCATACGCCTCTATGGAAGAAAAAGAAGAAGTCATCCAATGGGCGGATAAAATTCAGAAACTGAATCCTTTGGATTCCGAAACATGGTATCGTCTGGGGACTACATTTCAGGAACTCGATGATATGGAAAGGGCAATAGATGCTTATGAAAATGCCCATTCCCTGGATTCCACTTCCATAAATCTCGTACTGAGTTTGATATATGCTTACGAAAAAAACGGAAATTATAACAAAGCTTTGGAAAAATCAAAAGAATTTCTATATTTGCAGCCCGGTAATTACTTTGCAAACATTATCACATCAAAAATATGTTCGCAACTTGAAAATTGGGATGAAGCGCTGGTATATATCAATGAAGCAATCAGAATCGTGCCGGAAATGAGTTCATTATATCTGTATAAAAGTTCTTTTTTCATGCACTTGGAAGAAGTGAAAAAAGCTAAGCTGACATTACAGGAAGGAATCGAAAAAACCGATGATCCGAAAGGAAATTTAATCAAGGAACTCGTCCGCTTAAATGAACAATATCCTAATTTTTAATAACCAATCAAATTACATAAATAATTCATTATGGCAAAAATAAGAGGAGCGGTAGTTGTTGATAAAGAACGCTGTAAAGGTTGCAATCTATGCATAGTTGCATGCCCCACGGATGTTCTCGAATTGGCAAAAGAAGTAAACAGTAAAGGCTACAATTACGCTCAAATGAAAAAGCCCGGCGAATGTATCGGATGCGTCAATTGCGGATACGTTTGCCCAGACGGATGTATAACGGTTTATAAAGTAAAACTATGAAGGAAGAAATAAAACTGATGAAGGGCAACGAAGCAATTGCCCATGCGGCCATACGCTATGGTGCGGACGGATATTTCGGTTATCCGATTACCCCCCAATCCGAAATTATGGAAACTTTGATGGAAGAAAAACCTTGGGAAACGACCGGAATGGTTGTCCTCCAAGCTGAAAGCGAAGTTTCGGCCATCAACATGGTATACGGTGGCGCGGCCTGCGGAAAACGGGTAATGACTTCCTCGTCCAGTCCGGGAATCAGCCTGAAACAGGAAGGCATCTCCTATATGGCCGGCGCCGAACTGCCGGCATTGATTGTAAACGTGATGCGCGGAGGTCCCGGCCTGGGAACCATCCAACCCAGTCAAGCCGATTATTTTCAAACGGTTAAAGGCGGCGGACACGGCGATTACCGCTTGATTACGCTTGCCCCCAATTCGGTGCAGGAAATGGCCGACCACGTAGCTTTGGGTTTTGATTTGGCTTTCAAATACAACAATCCCGCTATGATTCTGGCCGACGGCGTAATCGGTCAAATGATGGAAAAGGTAATCCTTCCCGAACAACAACCGCGCAAAACCGAAGCTGAAATCCGCCGTGAACAGCCTTGGGCGACTTTGGGAAAAACCAAAGACCGCAAGCCGAATATCATCACTTCCCTTGAATTGGATCCTGCCGCAATGGAAAAGAATAACATCCGTTTCCAGGACAAATACCGGAAGATAGAGGAAAACGAAGTCCTTTACGAAGAATTATCCTGCGAAGACGCCGAATACCTGATTGTCGCTTTCGGTTCGATGGCGCGCATCAGTCAGAAAGTAATGGAAATGGCTCGGGAAGAAGGAATTAAAGTGGGACTTTTCCGCCCGATTACCCTCTGGCCTTTCCCCAAAAAGCAACTGAAGGAATACAGTAAAAAAATAAAAGGCATTTTGACTGTCGAATTAAACGCCGGTCAAATGGTGGAAGACGTCAGATTGGCGGTCGAATGTAAAATTCCCGTCGGTTACTTCGGGCGCTTGGGCGGTATTGTTCCTACTCCCGATGAGGTTTTGGAGGAATTGAAAAAACTTTGCAAATAAAAATGATATATGGGCAACCGGATTAAAAATATAAGCGGAGTGGTTCCTCATACCCACAAGACGGTGAATATGGACTTGGACGGTAGAAACCTTATTGTAACCGGCGCCAACGGATCGGGAAAGACATCCTTTTTAAAGGCGGTTTACGAAAAAGTGGATTTGCTGATTGCCAAAAAACAAGGCGCTGATTTACAACAAATAAAGTATAATTTAAAATCTCGGCAGGATCATTTAAGTAGAAATCAAAAAGGAACTGCTGCATACGAAACAATGATGCAACAAGTGCGCTATTTTGAAAATCAAATAAACGCTATTGAAGAAGGATTGCAGGTTGAGATACCGGATAATATTGAATTTTCTTCACAGTATGATGACCGGAAAGCAATTATTCGGCTTTTTGAAGAAAAGCGGCTTTCGGAGATTACGCAGCCCGTTGCAGCAAAAGCCGTGTCCGTAGAAGAAGAAAACGCTAAACAACAGGCAACTTCCCAAAAATTTGCAAACAACCTGGAACAGCATTTAGTCAATTTGAAAAGCCGGCAGGCAATGGCTATCACAATAGACAAAAATCAAGCAATGGCAAATCATATCGAAAAATGGTTTTCAGATTTTGAAAAAAACCTGAAAATACTTTTTGAAGACCCGC
>JAISWH010000030.1 GCA_031271125.1 Dysgonamonadaceae bacterium | reverse complement strand
GTTATAATTAAGTGTTCCGAATGGTAAGCTTTTTTGTCCCGGGATATTTCCCGCTTGATGGAACGACTTTCCGTACGGACGTATTCCATATTGTTGAGTTCGTAATGGATAATCAGATTGATTAGACGAATGGTGCGGTATAATGGAAACGTGTGAATGTTGCCGTTAGCGGTAATTTCATTGATCAGCATTTTTTGAGCCTTTTTGTAGTCCGATAATCCGATGTGAATCAAAGACATACAGAGTGATATTTCGGCTTTCCGGAGCATGTTTATTTGATCCGTCTTCGCCATAACCGCATGGCTGTGTTTTTCCGATAATTCTTTTGCCCGGATAAAATCGCCCCGGTCGAGCAGGGGATATAGTTCATAAAGGTAAATAATAGCCGACACATGGATTTGAAATCCGGCCGAAGCATGTTTGATGTTTCGTAAACGTTGGATAAAATAAGGCATTTCGTCGTAATTTTTCATGCCTCGCAAATTGTCGAGGATGCCTTCGAGAACCGATACATAATAAAATGGCGGATTCGCCCAGAATTGCGGATTGTTTTCAAAATGACGGTTTAATTCCCTGAACGAATGAAGCGCCGACTTTTTGTCGCCGGTACTGATCAAGTAATTGGACTGGAACAACTGGTGCAGTTTTTTTGCTTCGAAACTGTCTTTACTGGTTGCTGTAAGGCTCATTTCGGTAAAAACCAAATCGTTCAGCAAATCTAACTGTTTCTGGGAACGGACGTTTCCCTTGTAAATAATCCGATGTTTCAGTAATTCGTACAACGACGACTGTTCGTTAATGATTCTGATTTTCTTTAATAACTCGTCAATCTGAAAATGCTGTTTAATCAATTCCGTTTCCGATATGTTGGGAAAATTCAGAAATAACAGGTATTCCATTTCAATTCGGGATGCATAAAGCAATACGATATGATTTTCATACCGGGTAGCTTCTTTCTTTATTTTATTCAGCAAGTCGAAGGCGTCGGTAAACAGCGATTTTTCAAACAGAATCCTCGCTTTCATCATTTGGCTGAACAACCTGTAAGAATTGTCATGATTTTCCCGAAGAGTTAACAAGTTGTTCAATAGCGTTTTATACAGGTAAGCCACCGTTACGTTGAAATGAGCGTTTTTCCGTTTCTTTTCGTATTGCGATTTCAGTTCCTGCGAAGACAGGATGGCCGATTTTTCAATAATGTTGAAAAGAATCATGTAATCGGTTGTTTTTCTGCCCATTACGAATGCCCGCTTTTCGTTTTTCGAAAGCGAGTGAACCAATAATACTAATGAATCAGCCTGTTTCATATCCTGAATTTTTATGCAAAAATATATAGAATTATTTTTTTACGCAATTATTTGGTAGTTATTTATTTGATTTATAAACAAATAATATTTTTTATTCGTATTATAAATTATTATTTATGCTGTTTTTTTGTAAAATGCACATTTAAAAACGATATAACTTTGTACAAAATTAATACTTGAAAGACATGGGTATCGTAGTTATAGGAGGTTCAAATACCGACATGATCATTAAGAGCGACCGGCTTCCGTTACCGGGGCAAATTGTAGCCGGTGGGCAATTCAGGATGAATTCCGGAGGAAAAGGCGCCAATCAGGCGGTAGCTATTGCCCGTATGGGCAGCCATGTATCGCTAATTACGAAAACCGGCAACGACCTTTTCGGCAAACGGTCGCTGGAATTATATAAATCCGAAGGCATTGCAACCGATTATGTTTTTTCCGATCCCGATTATCCGTCGGGCATTGCGTTGATTTTGATGGATGCTTCGGGTGAAAAATGTATTTCCATAGCGCAAGGAGCTATCCGGACACTATCTGTAAAAGAAGTAGAAAAAGCGCGTACTGCAATAGAAACGGCGGATATCCTGTTGATGGAATTGGAAATTCCGATGGAAACAGCGGAACATATTGCCGAAATTGCATCGGGAAAAGGAGTAAAAGTGATACTCAACCCTTCGCCTGTGCAAGCCATTTCCCAAAAATTATTGCAAAAAGTACAAGTGATAATCCCTAATAAAACCGAGGCGGAATTGATGACGAGTATCAATGTTTCCGATTGGGATTCGGCGCGAAGGGCGGCCGACCGTATTCACGAAAAAGGGGTGGAAACGGTCATCATTACGCTGGGTTCCAAAGGGGCGCTTGTCAGGGAAAACGGACGATATTATGAAATAGTGGCCGAAAAAGTGAATGCTATTGATACTACGGCAGCCGGCGATACTTTTTGTGGCGTCTTTTGTGTAGGCTTAACGGAAAACATGAGCACCGTCGAAGCTGCTAAAATGGCCTGTAAAGCCGCTTCGATAACCGTAACACGCAGGGGAATACAGGAGTCTATCCCCTACCGGAAAGAATTGTGAAAAGATATTTATTTGATTGTGCATAACATGAGTTAATATCTTCTTTAAATGGTTAAGAAAATGTCATAAATAATTTATATTATACATATATTTTTGTCTGAAATTAAAATAAAATTAGATTGTTAATTATTAATAAAATAGGATCTATGCGAAAAAGAAAATTTATTTTAGTGATACTGTGTATCCTAATGAGTTCTTTCGCTGCTTTTGCACAGCAAAAGTTGACAGGGACGGTTGTTGATACAAGCGGCGAACCGATTATCGGCGCCAGCGTAATTGAAAAAGGAACCACCCGTGGCGGGGTAACCGATGTGAATGGAAACTTCTCATTCTCTGTGTCCGAAGGTAGTATATTGCAAATATCATATCTCGGTTATGTGACAAAGGAAGTTAGTGTAGGCAAGCAGAGCCATCTGGAAATTACCTTGGAGGAAGATACGAAAATATTGGACGAGGTAGTGGTGATTGGCTACGGAACGATTAAAAAAGCCGATTTAACCGGCGCTGTTGCCAATGTCGGTGGTGAAAGACTGGCTAATGTTCAGGCTACCAGTATATCCCAGGCCTTGCAGGGATCAATGCCGGGCGTACAGATTACCCGTTCCGGTTCGATGCCGGGAGCGGGAGCTACTATACGGGTACGCGGGATTACTACGATCGGCGATTCGGATCCGTTAATTCTGGTGGATGGGATACCCGGTAGTTTAACCAATCTCAGTGTGGACGATATCGAAAGCATATCCGTGTTGAAAGATGCCGCTTCGGCTTCGATCTACGGCGCCAGGGCTTCGGCCGGCGTTATTTTGGTAACGACCAAAAGAGCTAAGGAAGGATCGCTGAATATTGACTATTCGGGTACGCTGGGCTTTGTAAAAGCTACTGCTTTTCCCGGCGTAGTCGATTACAAACGCTACATGGAAATGATTAATGAAATAGGTTGGAACGATAGCGGCAATGTTCCCGGAAACGAAAACTTCGTCTATTCCAAGGACTATATTGACAGTTACGCCGAAAATAATCGGCTTGACCCCGGGCATTATCCGATTACAGACTGGAAATCCTATCTGATCGATAATTCGGCTCCCCGCCAAAAGCACAATCTTTCGATGAGCTATGGCAATCAGGTTGTCAAAACGAAGGCTTCCATCGGGTATGAAAAGACGGATGCGTTGTATAAGCACCGGTCGTATGCGTCAATGACCGCCCGTATAAACAACAGTATTAAGCTCAACCGGTATTTATCGGCCACGGTCAATGGTTCTTACAATCGCGATATTTCCGAGCTGCCGCAAGTCAATCCTTTAACGGCAGCGTATGTGTATGGTCCGCTTTGGGCGCCCCTGTATCCCGACGGACGTATTTCGGATGGCCGTAACGGTACCAATACTTATGCCCGTCTGAATTATGGAGGATTCAACAATTTCTGGGGCGACTATTTTTCCGGAAGGGCGGCATTGGACTTCACGCCCGTTAAAAACCTTACCATTACGGGGGTTTATGCACCGACCGTTTATATTGGGAAAAGGAAAAACTTTATAAAACAGGTTCCGTATTACGATTTAGACGATCCGACTTTTATGGTCGGTTATATTGGCGGTTGTGAAAACAACAGTTTGAGCGAAAGCAGGAGTGAATCACGTACAGCGACTAAACAGTTGCTGGCCAATTATGCGGTTACATTAAACAAAGTACACGAACTTTCTTTGTTGGCAGGTTACGAAGACTTTTATGCATTTACCGAATCGCTTAGCGCTTCTTCCGATATGATGCAATTGCCGAGTTATCCCTATTTGGACAGAGGCAATTTGAATTACATGACCAATTCGGGCAACGCCAGCGAAAATGCTTATCGTTCTTATTTCGGAAGGGTCAATTATAGCTTTGCCGACCGGTATTTGTTACAAGCCAACATACGCGCCGACGAGTCGTCGCGCTTCCATCGCGATTACCGCATGGGAACGTTTCCCTCTGTTTCGGCTGGTTGGGTGCTTACCGAAGAACCGTTTTTCAAGAAACTCAATGTATCTCCGCTCTCTTTTCTGAAATTCAGGGCTTCGTGGGGGAATCTGGGTAACGAACGTGTAGGTAATTATCCGTACCAGGCCATTATGGCTTTTGAGAATGCAATCCTGGTGAATTATTCAGGAGCTATCGAGTCGGTAACAACGGCTGCCCAACAGGTCTACAATATACGAAACATTACCTGGGAACGAACCGAAGTATTCGATGGAGGCTTGGATGTTTCCCTGTTCAAAAACCGCTTTTCGTTGACCTTTGATTACTACAAGAAAACTACCCACGACATGTTGCTGTTGCTTGAAATCCCCGATTTGCTGGGATATAGTAATCCGCAACAAAATGCCGGTATCATGAATACCAAGGGTTGGGATTTGCTGGTAGAATGGAAAGACAGGATAGGCGATTTTCGGTATTCGATAAGCGCTAACCTGTCCGACTACCGGTCGGTAATGGGCAATTTGTCGGGTATCGTGTTCGACGGCAATACCATTATCCGCGAAGGCAGCGAATATGCCGAATATTACGGCTATTTATCCGATGGTTTGTTCCTGACAGAGGAAGATTTGCTTGCATCGCCGACACTGACCGCGTCCACCAAATTAGGCGATGTGAAGTATAAAGATGTGAGCGGCCCCGACGGAGTGCCTGACGGTAAGATTAC
>JAISWH010000132.1 GCA_031271125.1 Dysgonamonadaceae bacterium | reverse complement strand
TTGTCGAAGCGGCCATCGACGAAGGTCTGTATATCATTATCGACTGGCACGCTCATCAGTTTTATCCCGAACAGGCAAAAGCCTTTTTCGGCGCAATGGCCCGTAAGTACGGTAAATATTCAAACGTAATGTATGAATTGTTTAACGAGCCGACCCATGAGCATTTTTGGCCTGAAATAAAAGCTTATGCCGAAGAACTTATTACGGAAATCCGGAAATACGATCCGGATAATCTGATACTGGTCGGTACTCCCAATTGGGATCAAAACGTGGATATTGCCGCCGCCGACCCCCTCGCGCTACCTTCACTTAGCAACCAATTCCTGCTGCAACCGTTCCGCGCTGATTCCCAAAATCAATTCCCCCTGATGCGCCATAGAAATTTTCCCCGTTTCCTCGGATACAATGATTATCTTGGCGTCCGTTTCCTGCGATAATCCCAAGCCGGAGCGATGCCGCAAGCCCAAATATTTGGGAATCGTCTGGTCTTGCGAAACCGGTAAAATACAACCGGCCGCTTTGATTTTTTTTCCGGAAATGATCATCGCTCCATCATGTAAAGGACTGTTTTTGAAGAAGATGTTTTCAATCAAACGGGCGCTGATGTCGGCATTCAACATTTCACCTGTTTCAACAAAAGTATCCAGCGAAACGGTTTGTTCGACGGCAATCAAAGCGCCTTCTTTTCGTTTCGACATATCCATTGCCGCCATAACAACCGGCATAACTGACTTGAGGTCTTCGTCGGTATTGTTTTTTTTTACATCAAATAAATTTGCTATAAACCGAATGCCTTTATTAGAACCCAAAGCCTGTAAAAATTCACGGATTTCTTTTTGGAAAACGACAACCAGCAAAATAAAACCGACGCTGATAAACCGATCCATAATGGCGCCCAGCATCCGCAACTGAAATACATGTGAGACAATAATCCAAATGGCAATAAACGCCAAAACGCCCATAAAAATAGCCCGCGTTCCTGTTTTCTTCACCAAAAGATAGGTTTCATAAAGGAAAAAACCAACCAATATGATGTCGATGATGTCTTTTATTGGAATTTTTGATAGAAATTCAATCATAGATTTACATTTTTTATCCGTTTATACAATCGAACTGTTTGCACAGCTTCTTTCACATCGTGAACCCGCAATATATGCGCGCCTTTCGTCAGGGCAAACATATTCAGGCCGGTTGTCCCGTTCAGGCTTTCTGCCGGGGAGGTCGCAAGGACTTCCCGTATCATCGTTTTCCTCGAAAAACCAACCAAAAGCGGAAGGCCAAAGATATGAAATTCTTCCAACTTATCCAAAACCATATAATTTTGCGCGGTTGTTTTACTGAATCCGAAGCCGGGATCAATCCAGATGTCATTGACTCCTGTTTGATGTAATCGGTTTACTTTTTCGGCAAAATACAGGAGGATTTCCTGCATCATATTTGCATAATCCGTGTATTCCATCATGGTTTGCGGACTTCCTTGCATGTGCATCGCAATGTACGGAACCTGCAGGCGGGCAACGGTTTCAAACATCCGGTCGTCCAAAGCGCCGGCCGAAATGTCGTTGATAATCGCAACACCGAAATCTTCCACGCAACGACAAGCTATTTCCGAACGAAACGTATCCACCGAAACAATCGCATCGGGCGCTTCGCGGAACAGGATTTCCAAACCGTATTTCAGCCGCTTCATTTCTTCGGTTTCATCCACGTAAGCCGCCGACGGCCGGGAAGAATATCCTCCGATGTCGATAATGTCGGCGCCTTCTTCAACGATTTGAACAACTCGCTCGGCAATTTCTTTTTCCGTTTGTTTCCGGCTTTTTTCAAAAAAGGAATCGGGTGTAATATTCAAAATACCCATCACTTTCGGCGATACAAAACCGGTTAATTGACCTTTTATGTTGCTTGTCATCGTTCGTTGAAATTTGTTTTCCGGTACAAAAGTAACACTTTATAGCAATTTCCCAAAAAAATTATCTTATCCTCATAAATATTTGTTACCTTTGTCAAACATCAGAAAGTCATTGAAAAATTCAAACCGAACGTATTGGTTTGAATGACCGGACTGAGTATGATGTACTTGCCGAATAGTTTATTGGCCTCATTGGTAATTAAATTCCTGACCGGAAAATAAATCCAATAAGCCAACTCGGTAGAAAGCATGGCAATTCCGGCGCCGGCCATGACATCCGATACCCAATGTTTGTCGTGCGCTACTCGCGATCCTGCAACAAAAGCGCCCATCGCGTATCCGGAATAGGCAATCCAGGGATTAGTATCTTTAAATTCTTTGTAGATAACATGTGAGCCGATAAATGCAGTGGCAGTATGTCCCGATGGAAATGAATGATTTCCGCCATATGGACGCGGCGAATTGTAATGGTCTTTGATGTAACGGACAGGTAAAACCATAATTCCATACGACAATGCCGTTACAAAAAACTGGTCGATGGGATGATGTTTTTCATCGCCCAAAGCATCGAAGATAAATAATGAGGGCGTTACCGCTAATTGTGCAATATCATCGAACGGCGTTTTGCGGTCACGGGGATTAGGCCGGGTAATCGGAAGAATATCTTTGTATTTGTCGGTATGCGAGGCTAAAGCGCCAAGGGTAATCAAACTCGCCGGAACAATTAATTCCTTGAGATTGAGTTTGTATTCGACGGGTGGGATATAAAATTTGCGAACTTTGTAATATTGGGAAAAGGAACCGGCCGCCAAACGTTTCATTTGAATGGCAAGGTTGATGCTATCAACGATTTCCGAAGAAACGGAAACCGGCGCAATGGGTTCTTTTTCAATCGGAAAAATTATCACGGTAGGTTTCTCGCCGGAAGTTAATACAGAAGGCGCGGAAGTACGTTTCGGTTTTTTATGGCGAACCGATTTTTTCGGCGCCGAAGGAATTCCGGAAACAGCCGGAACTTCAGGAACCGGTTTGGACTCAGATTGTTGGGCGACCGGCTTATGCTCCGAAAAAGAAGACGATTCCTCTTTCTCCGTACAGTTTGACAAACAAAAGAGAATGAGTGAAAAAGTTAATCTTTTTATCCAACGATTTATCTTTTTATAGTTCAAATGCTGCAAAATGCTTCTTAATTAAAGAGTTTTGCAAAGTTAATCATAATAATTAAAATAGCAAGGAGGCACATCATGAAAGCGATGATTTTTATTCACAGAATTTCTTTATTACTTGGCTTATTAATCTTTTTCACAGGACTGCAAGCCCAAAATGATAACGATTATTATACCGTCAACGGAACGATCAAAAACATGCGTAACAAGAAGAAAATTCCGTATGTAAATGTTTATGTTCCAGGAACAAATGTTGGAACAATCAGTAACGAAGACGGCGAATTTATTCTCAAACTGGATAATAGTTTGAAAACTACCGGAATTGAACTTTCCGCTGTCGGTTTTTACAACACGCGAATTGAGGTTTCGAAAGACGATCAACCGGACCAAACGTTCTATATGAACCCTCTTTCGGTCAAATTGAGTGAAGTAGAAGTGTTGGGTTGGGAAAATCCCCGCGAACTGATTGCTACCGCACTCGAAAAAGTTGAAACTAATTATAGTTTGATTCCGAACCTGATGACCGGTTTTTATCGCGAAACAGCGCAAAAAGGCAAGAAATACATCAATATTTCCGAAGCGATTATTCACCTTTACAAAGATTCTTACAAAGCTGATGTTTTTAAAGAAAGAGTACAGGTACTGAAAGGGCGGAATCTGATTAGTCCCAAGTTCAGCGATACTTTGGCGGTTAAATTGTTGGGCGGACCTAATTTGGCGATTTTTTGCGACATCGTCAAAAATCCGGGAATAATTTTGGACAAGAATCTTTTGTATTATTATTCTTATAAGATAGGAGACATGACTTCCATTAACAACCGGATACAATATGTCGTGCATTTTTCGCCGCAAGTGCTGATAGATCAACCTTTATACTCCGGTACTTTTTACATCGACAGGGAAACATTGGCTTTTACCCGTGCTGAATTTAAGATGGATATGCACGATAAGGATAAAGTTACCGCCCTCATTCTCAAGCACAAACCGAAAGGTTTACGGTTTTCGCCTCAGGAAGTTGGATATGTAATCAGTTACCGGCAAAACGAAGGGAAAACGTATCTGAACTATGTTCACAACGAAATGAAATTCAAGTGCGACTGGAAACGACGTTTGTTTGCGACCAATTATACGGTGATCAGCGAAATGGTTGTGACTGATAATCAAATAGATAATATTACGCGCATACCTGTTAAAAGTTCATTTTCGATGAATAAATCGCTGAGTGAAGAAGCTATGACTTACTACGACAGTGATTTTTGGGGCGCTTACAACATTATCGAACCTACCGAATCGCTCGAAATGGCGGTTGGGAAGTTGAAGAAGGTGCAATAAGACATTTTCATTCCCATTCGATCGTCGAAGGAGGCTTGGAACTAATGTCATAAACGACGCGATTTACGCCGCGAACTTTATTGATTATTTCGTTTGATATTTTAGCTAAAAACTCATAAGGCAGGGTCGCCCAATCGGCTGTCATTGCGTCGGTCGAGGTGACGGCGCGGAGCGCTACGGCATTTTCGTAAGTGCGTTCGTCGCCCATCACGCCGACGGAATTGACCGGCAACAAAATAACTCCGGCTTGCCAAACCTGATCGTATAAGTTCCATTCCCGCAAACCCGAAATAAAAATATCATCCGCATCTTGAAGTACCCTGACTTTATCGGGCGTGATGTTGCCCAATATCCTGACGCCTAATCCCGGTCCGGGGAAAGGATGCCGCTTAATCAAACGCTCTTCCATTCCCAATTCGCGGCCGACTTTCCTGACTTCATCCTTAAATAACAGGCGGAGTGGTTCGACTAATTTCAGGTTCATTTTTTCAGGGAGGCCGCCGACATTGTGATGCGATTTTATTACCGTTCCGGTAATAGACAAAGATTCGATAACATCCGGATAAATAGTGCCTTGAGCCAACCATTTGACGTCTTTGAGTTTTCGGGCTTCCTGTTCGAATATTTCAATAAAACCTTTTCCGATGATTTTCCGTTTGCGTTCGGGTTCTTTTACTCCGGCTAATTCTTTGTAAAAATAGGCTTTGGCGTCGATTCCTAAAACATTTAGTCCCAAGTGTCTGTAATCATCAATAACTTTTTCAAATTCGTTTTTCCGTAAAAGACCGTTATCGACGAAAATACAAGTCAGGTTTTTTCCGATTGCCCTATTTAAAAGAACAGCGCTTACCGATGAATCTACGCCGCCCGATAGCGCCAGAATCACTTTGTCGTCGCCGAGTTGTTTTTTCAGCCCATCAACCGTTGTTTCGATAAAGGACGCCGGCGTCCAATTTCTTTTAGCCTTACAGATAGTCAAGAAATTATCTAAAACAGTCATACCAATTTCGGTATGGAATACTTCGGGGTGAAACTGTACGCCCCAAGTTTTTTCACCTGCAATGCGATAAGCGGCCGCTTCGACATCTACCGTATTGGCAATGACGGTAAAATTCTTCGGCAGAACGGTTATTGTATCCCCGTGAGACATCCAGACCTGGACGTTATCACCGGTATTTTTCATCAAAGAATCGTTCCGGTCAACAGGCGTCAAGCGGGCGCGTCCGTATTCCCCGGAAATTCCCTTTTCCACTTTTCCTCCCGAAGAATAAGCCAGATATTGTGCGCCATAACAAATTCCCAGAACCGGATATTTGCCTCGGATGGATGACAAATCGGGCTTGAAAGCTTCGGAATCATTGACTGAAAACGGACTTCCCGAAAGAATAACTCCGATTACGTTTTGAGCGTTTTCGGGAAATTTATTATAAGGAACTATCTCGCAATATACGTTTAACTCCCTTAAACGACGGGCAATTAATTGAGTGGTTTGTGAACCGAAATCGAGGATGATAACTTTTTCAAGCATGTTGTTGAATCTAAAATTTCCTGCAAAATTACATAATTCCTTTCATAAAGAGAAATATTTGAGATGGTGAAAGGTATAAAAAATTATCAAATGAATATGGCTAAATCTTTTTTTGAGGTGCTATTGCCTTTTTCAATGTATTTAAGAAGCATAAAAATTAGTAACTCATGTTATGCATCAGTCAATGTTACGTTGTCCTGAAAGGACATAATTTTCATAACCGCAGGTCATCGACCTGCGGAG
>JAISWH010000127.1 GCA_031271125.1 Dysgonamonadaceae bacterium | reverse complement strand
CCGATTTTATCCAATTTGTCGATGGCAACGGTAATGTCCGTAATCTTTTCCGCTTCGCCAATCATTTCCGCAATACCGCTCAATATCTTGCGATTGTTGATTTTAATACAAACCCGGATACCAAACCGCCGGTAAACTTCGTCCATGATTTGAATCAATTCGATTTCATTCAGCAGCGAATTGGAGCCAATCATATCGGCGTCGCATTGGTAGAACTCGCGATAACGCCCTTTCTGCGGACGGTCCGCACGCCAAACCGGTTGAATCTGAAAACGCTTGAACGGGAATGAAATTTCATTGCGGTGCATGACGACAAAACGGGCGAAAGGAACAGTCAAATCATAACGTAAACCCTTTTCGCAGATTTTGTTCGTCAGCCGAACGGGATTCCGGTTCAACAATTCCTCATCGCTTACTCCCGACAAAAAATCACCGGAATTTAATATCTTGAAAAGCAACTTGTCCCCTTCTTCGCCATACTTTCCCAGCAACGTGGAAAGATTTTCCATCGCCGGCGTCTCAATCTGTTTAAAACCGTATAAGCGGAATACACTGCGGATTGTATCGAAAATATAGTTGCGTTTCGCCGTTTCTTCCGGCGAAAAATCCCTTGTTCCTTTTGGAATAGACGGTTTTTGCATTGTTTTTACGATTTAAAATGTAATCTGTTTTTTTAATAATAAATAACATTTAACTACCCCCCGACCCCCTAAAGGGGGGATTGCCGTAGCAGTATATTCATACTCGCCGCCCCACTCCCCTTTAATGGGATGTGTGATAATCATTTAACCAACTACTTGAGCAATAATTTCCTCCACAGCCCGTTGCAAGCCGTCGGGGTCTTTTCCCCCGGCCGTAGCAAAATGCGCCTGTCCGCCGCCGCCGCCTTTAATGTGTTTTGCAGCTTCACGGACAATTTGTGAAGCATTCAATCCGCCTTTCGCCAAATCGTCGCTGATCATCAGCGTCAGCGCAGGTTTCGATTCAAAAGATGTGGCGCCGGCAAAACACATTTTTTCAGGAAACTCGCCCCGCAATTGGAAAGCAATGTCTTTAATAATTTCCGCAGGATATAAACCTTTGATTACAAACAAATTAATTTCATTCTTAATTTCTTTCTTGTCAATAATCAATTGTTTCAATCTTTGCGTCCTTTCTCTCATAAACTCTTCGACTTGCTTTTTTAAACCGGCATTTTCTTCGATGAATTTTCTGACGGCTTGCTGCAAATCCGTATTATTAAGTAATAACCCGCGCAAATCACGAATTATATCTTGTTGCAAATACAGGTAATTTTCGCATGCCTCGCCCGAAATGGCTTCGATACGACGGACGCCCGCCGCAATCGAACTTTCGCTGATAATCCTGAACGTACCTATCCGTCCCGTCGAAGCGATATGCGTCCCTCCGCACAATTCTATCGACGAACCGAAACGGACAACCCGTACATCTTCGCCGTATTTTTCGCCGAACAAAGCCATCGCTCCCATTTTTTTTGCTTCGGCAACCGGAACATGACGCGATTCGTTCAAAATAATATCTTCGCGAATTTTAGCCGTTACTTGTTTTTCTATTTGGCGAATTTCTTCATCCGTCAATTTCTGAAAATGCGAAAAGTCAAAACGGAGTACATCGGGCGAAACAAATGAGCCTTTTTGTTCGACATGTTTTCCCAAAACATTCCGTAGCGCTTCGTGCAACAAGTGTGTCGCCGTGTGGTTACATTCCGTAGCGCGGCGTTTTTGAATGTTTACTTCGAGGATAAATTCATCTTCGGGATTATCCGGTAACCGTTGCGTGAGATGCACCGCCAAATTATTTTCCCGTTTCGTATCGAAAATTTCTATCCCCTGCTCGGCATAGGCTCTGTCGTCGAGGTTTTTGTTTTGCAGGGATACAGCCTTGCTTTTATCTTCGGCGAAAGCAGTAGCCTTCGCCGAGCAGAGTCTGAACAAGCCGCTATCGCCTACCTGCCCCCCCATTTCGGCATAGAAAGGCGTCCGGTCGAAAACAATCTGATAAAACTCAGCGTTTTTTTGTTTTACTTTGCGATAACGCAAAATTTTTGCCTCTGTCGAAGTTTTGTCATAACCGACAAACTCCTGTTCACCCTCCCGGATGTTCACCCAATCGTCGGTTTCGACGGCGGCGGCGTTTCTTGCCCGTTCTTTTTGCTTTTGCATTTCGACGTCAAAACCTTCCTTGTCGAGTTCCATTTTATGCTCTCTCAGAATGAGTTCGGTCAAGTCAAGCGGAAATCCGTAAGTGTCGTACAACACGAAAGCGCCGGCGCCGGCAATGCGGTTTGTCCCGGCAGTTTTCGCTTCCTGAATTGTTTTATCAAGCAATTTGATTCCGTTTTCCAAAGTCCGCAAGAAAGATTCTTCTTCTTCTTTGACAACCTTTCCAATTAATATTTCCTGATCAATCAATTCCTGATAAGCATCACCCATCGAATCGATCAGCGCAGGAATCAGGCGGTACATGAAAGCCTGTTTTTGTTCAAGGAAAGTATAACCATAACGGACGGCGCGGCGCAAAATCCGGCGAATCACATAGCCGGCCTTAGCATTGGAAGGCAACTGTCCGTCGGTAATAGAAAAAGCAATGGTGCGGATATGGTCGGCAATAACGCGCATAGCCACATCCGATTGGGGATTGTCGCCGTAACGACGACCGGTAATTCGTCCGATTTCGGCAATCAACGGTTGAAAGACATCGGTATCGTAGTTGGAAGTTTTTCCTTGTACAGCCATGCACAAGCGTTCAAATCCCATGCCGGTATCAATAACTTTGTTGGGCAAACTTTCGAGCGAACCGTCGGCTTTGCGGTTGAATTGCATGAAAACCAGATTCCAGATTTCGATTACCTGTGGGTGGTTGCGATTGACTAAAGTTAAACCGTCCGTTTTAGCTCTTTCCTCGTCGGGACGGATGTCAATGTGAATCTCGGAACAGGGGCCGCAGGGGCCGGTGTCGCCCATTTCCCAAAAATTATCTTTTTTACTGCCGTTGATAATCCTGTTTTCCGGCAAATATTTTTCCCAATAAGCGACGGCTTCGTCGTCGCGGCTCAAATTTTCCGAAGGACTTCCTTCAAAAACGGTCACATATAAACGGTTTTTATCCAATTGCAATACTTCGGTCAGGTATTCCCAGGCATATTCGATGGCCTCTTTTTTGAAATAATCGCCGAACGACCAATTGCCCAGCATTTCAAACATGGTGTGGTGGTAAGTATCGTGACCGACTTCTTCCAAATCGTTGTGTTTCCCGCTGACACGCAGGCACTTTTGTGAATCGGCCGCGCGGGAATATTTGATGGGAACATTGCCCAGTATAATGTCTTTAAACTGGTTCATGCCGGCATTGGTGAACATCAAAGTCGGATCGTCTTTGATAACCATTGGAGCCGACGGGACTATTTTATGATTTTTACTTTCAAAAAAATCCTTAAAAGACTGACGAATCCGGCTTGCGCTGAGTTGCAATTTTTCTGCTTTCATCTGTAAAAATTATTTAATAATTACCCCCTAACCCCCTGAAGGGAGGATGCCGTAGCTACACATTTATACTCACTATCCCAACTTCCCCTTTAGGGGGCAAGGGGGTTAATTTGTTATTTTTTTCAAAACAATTTGCAAAAGTACAATAAATAACTTACTTTTGTCCAAATTAATCCTAAATTTTAATTAAATGGGAAAAACTTCATATCATTTCAATAGACAAACTTTGACTTATGAAGAAGTGCGCCGTTCAATCGGGCAAAAAATTTGGGTTGTTTTGAAGCAACTGATCATCGGCATCGGCATTGGTGTCGTATTATTTGTGTTTGCCATTTACGCGGTGGATTCGCCTCGTGAACAACAGCTTAAAAAAGAAAACAAGTTGTTGTTGGCCCAATATGGCGTTCTGTCTCACCGGATTGACGAATACCAGAAAGTATTGGACGATTTACAGGAACGCGACGACCAACTGTATCGCGCCATTTTCAATGCCGACCCGATTCCGATTTCTATCCGGCGGCCGGGTTTCGGTGGAACGAACCGTTATGAGCACCTTTTGGATATATCTAACTCGGAATTGGTGATTTCTACCACCAAAAAATTGGATGTTATGACCAAAGAGATGTACGTGCAGTCCAATTCTTACGACGAACTGATCAAACTGATTAAACAAAAAGAACAGCGAATGAATAATATCCCGGCCATCCGTCCGCTTTCCGGAAAAGATATGAAAGGAATTTCCTCCGGGTATGGAATGCGTGTCCATCCCATTCTCGGAGACCTCAAGATGCACACCGGCATTGACTTAAATGCCGAATCCGGAAGTCCCATTTATGCAACCGGTAACGGAACGGTTGAATCGTCCGGATGGGAAGGTGGTTACGGTAATTGCGTACTCATTAACCACGAATTCGGATTTAAATCGCTTTACGGACACTGTAAAGATCTGTTGGTGAGGCGGGGAGAAAAAGTTAAACGCGGACAAAAAATCGCTACGGTAGGCATGACCGGCATCGCTTCGGGAAATCATGTGCATTACGAAGTTCAGGTGAAAGGCCGCTATGATAATCCGGCCAAATATTTCTTTATGGACTTGTCGCCCGAAGAATACAGCGAAATGTTGTATCTCGCAGAACACCGGTAAACAATGCCTAAACTTTTTTATACCATATCGGAAGCAGCTCAAAATCTTGATGTAACGTGTTCTATGTTACGCTATTGGGAAAAAGAATTCGGACTTAATCCGCACAAGACCGAAAAAGGCACCCGCCGGTACGATGAAAAGGATATTAAAGCCTTTCGTTTAATCTATTATTTAGTGAAAACAAAAGGTCTAACTTTGACCGGCGCTAAGCGAAAACTCAGGGAAAACCCCGGCAAAGTTATTCGTAGTGAAGAAATCGTTCGCCGTTTGAAAAATGTCGGTATCGAATTAATGGCTTTAGTGAAAGAGTTTGATGAAATGGAGAAACTTATTTGATATAACACATAGGCAGAGATAAAAATTATTCTGATAAAATTTTTTAATTTGCATATTAGATAGTACCTTTGTGGCCTTAAAGTTTAATTTTAAATAATTCATCTATGGACATTTCACATATAGAGCACATAGGGATCGCAGTAAAAAGCATAGCTGACTGCCTTCCTTATTATGAAAACGTATTGGGTCTTGAATGTTACAACATCGAAGAAGTAACCGACCAAAAAGTAAAAACTGCCTTTTTCAAAGTAGGACAAACAAAAATCGAACTTCTCGAACCTACTTCCGAAGATTCTACTATCGCAAAGTTTATTGAAAAGAAAGGAGAAGGGATACATCACATCGCTTTCGCCGTGCCTGATGTTGCAACCGCTTTGGCGGAAGCCGGATCGAAAGGTATTCAGTTAATTGATAAAGCGCCTCGCAAAGGTGCGGAAGGTCTGAATATTGCCTTTCTACATCCGAAATCTACATGTAGCGTATTAACGGAATTATGTCAATAATCAATTACAAATTACGAATTACGAATCAAATAAGAAAACAATCGTAATTCGTGATTTGTAATTCGTAATTTATAATTAAATTATTATGAGTAGTCAATTAGAAAAAGTAAAGGAACTTATTGATTTTCGGGCGCAGGCTCGTTTGGGTGGAGGCGAAAAAGCCATTGAGAAACAACATGCACAGGGAAAACATGCGGTGCGTGAACGCATCAATATGTTGGTGGATGAAGGCAGTTTCGAAGAGTTGGATATGTTTGTGAAACATCGTTGCACGAACTTTGGAATGGATAAGAAACAATTTCTGGGCGACGGGGTAGTCACCGGTTACGGTACGATTGAAGGCCGTTTGGTTTATCTTTTCGCACAAGACTTTACGGTTATCGGCGGTTCGTTGTCGGAAACCATGTCGGCCAAAATTTGCAAGGTAATGGATTTGGCAATGCAAATGGGCGCGCCGCTTATCGGTTTGAACGATTCGGGAGGCGCTCGCATTCAAGAAGGTGTAAACGCTTTGGCCGGTTATTCCGAGATTTTCCAACGCAATATTCTGGCTTCGGGAGTTGTCCCCCAGATTTCGGGTATTTTCGGCCCTTGCGCCGGCGGCGCTGTTTATTCGCCGGCTTTGACCGATTTTGTGATCATGGCGAAAGGCATCAGTTATATGTTCCTGACCGGCCCGAAGGTGGTAAAAACCGTTACCGGAGAAGATGTTACTCAAGAACAACTCGGCGGAGCGGAAGTACATGCTACCCGTTCGGGCGTTACCCACTTTGTCGTTGAAAACGACCGGTCGGGTATTGAATTAATCCGTAAATTATTGGGTTTCCTTCCGCAAAATAACCTGGAAGAACCGCCTATTCGCGAAAACGACGACCCGATTGACCGTCTGGAAGATTCGTTGAACGAAATTATTCCCGACAGTCCGAACAAACCTTATGATATGTACGAAGTTATCGGTTTGATTATCGACAAAGGTGAATTTCTGGAAGTTCACGCCGATTTTGCCAAAAATATTATTGTCGGTTTTGCTCGTATGAACGGCCGTCCGGTTGGTATTGTCGCTAATCAGCCCAAGACATTGGCCGGCGTTCTTGATATTAATGCATCCCGTAAAGCCGCCCGTTTTGTGCGTTTTTGCGATGCTTTCAATATTCCTCTCGTCACCTTGGTTGATGTTCCGGGATTCCTTCCGGGAACAGGACAGGAATACGGCGGCGTAATTACTCACGGGGCTAAATTGCTTTATGCTTATGGAGAAGCCACTGTTCCGAAAGTAACCGTTACCTTACGCAAATCTTATGGAGGCGCACATATCGTGATGAGTTGCAAGCAATTGCGCGGAGATATGAATTATGCCTGGCCTACGGCCGAAATCGCTGTGATGGGTGGGGCCGGCGCCGTAGAAGTTCTCTATGCGAAAGAAGCCAAAGAATCGGATGATCCGGCAAAAGTGCTCTCGGAAAAAGAAGACGAATATACGAAAACGTTTGCTAATCCGTACAATGCGGCGCAATATGGTTATATCGACGATGTGATTGAGCCGAGAAATACTCGTTTCCGCGTTATTCGCGCTCTACAGCAGCTTTCGACGAAGAAACAAGTCAATCCTCCGAAAAAACATGATAATTTACCTTTGTAATTTGGGGTTAAAAAATTAATACGAATGAAACAAAAAATAAATATTGGTTTGCGTATGCTCCTGTTTGTCGTAATCGTCATGCAGGCGCAATTTGCCAATGCGCTGTCTAACGAAAAAATCGAAGGTTTCCGGATTCACGACGGCATCGGCATAGGAATGACAATAACGGCTATGAGCGTCGTGTTTTGTTGTCTTGTGATACTTTATCTTGCTTTCAAATTGATTGGAAAGATTTCCGTTCATCTGGGCCACAGACGGGCTATGATTTTTTCCGGATTAAGTCATGAAGAAGCAAAAGAAGTTACGGAACGGTCGGGCGAGTTATTTGCCGCGATTGCCATGGCTATTTACGAAGCGACCGAATTGCACGACGAAGAAAATACGATTTTGACAATCAAGAACAAAGCAAGCGCTTATTCGCCTTGGAATTCGAAGATTTATACATTGAGAGAGGTGCCTGTAAAGAAGTAAATGAGTAAAAAGTATGAAAAGTTTTAAATATACAATCAACGGAAGTGTTTATAAAGTTGCTATAAACTCCATAGAGGGTACCATAGCCGAAGTAGAAGTGAATGGTACGCCTTACAAAGTAGAGATGAATAAGCCTGCTAAAAAACAGGTAGTTACAATCAAGCGTCCGGCTCAGACGACGACGCCTCCCGTGGTTCGTCCGCAGACAAACGTCGGCCCGGGTGCGTTGAAATCACCGTTACCCGGCGTCATTCTCGACATTATATGCAAACCGGGCGATGCGGTGAAAAAAGGGCAAAAAGTGATAGTTCTGGAAGCCATGAAAATGGAAAATGCCATCAATTCCGACCGCGATGGCGTGATTAAGGAAGTGAAAGTAAACAAAGGAGATTCCGTGCTGGAAGGCGCTGATCTCATTATAATCGAATAAGCGTATGGATTTTTTATCATTTCTTGGGGATAACCTGGAAATTTTCTGGAGTTATACAAGTTTTGCCAATTTCACGGTTGGACATATCGCGATGCTTCTAGTGGGAGTAGTGTTCATTTATCTGGCTATCGCCAAAGATTTTGAACCTATGTTGCTGGTTCCTATCGGATTTGGGATTTTAATAGGGAACATTCCTTTTAAAGACGCCGGCCTGGAATTGGGGATTTATGAGCATGGTTCGGTATTAAACATTTTGTATCAAGGGGTTAAGACCGGTTGGTATCCGCCGCTGATTTTTCTCGGAATAGGCGCTATGACCGACTTTTCGGCGCTGATTTCCAACCCCAAACTAATGTTAGTCGGGGCATCCGCTCAATTTGGCGTTTTCGGTGCGTATATGATTGCTTTGGCTTTAGGATTTGATCCTGCACAGGCAGGTGCAATCGGTATTATCGGAGGTGCAGACGGCCCAACGGCTATCTTCCTTACATCCAAGTTAGCGCCTCATTTGATTGGTGTAATCGCCATTTCGGCTTATTCCTATATGGCGCTTGTTCCGGTTATTCAACCGCCGATTATGCGTTTGCTCACCACTAAAAAAGAAAGATTGATTCGCATGAAACCGCTTCGCGTGGTTACGCAAACGGAAAAAATCATGTTTCCGATTATCGGTTTGATGCTGACTTGCTTTTTCGTGCCTTCGGGTCTTCCGTTGTTGGGGATGTTGTTTTTCGGAAACTTGCTGAGAGAATCCGGTGTTACCCGGCGTTTGGCGGAAACCGCTCGCGGACCGATGATCGACATCATTACCATCATTTTGGGTCTTACGGTTGGCGCATCTACACAAGCCGATATTTTCTTGAAATGGGATTCTTTTAAAATTTTCCTGATAGGGGCTTTTTCTTTCATGATTGCAACTTTTGGAGGCGTAATGTTTGTGAAAATCTTCAATTTGTTCCTGAAACGGGGAAACAAAATCAACCCGTTAATCGGTAGTGCAGGGGTTTCGGCAGTTCCCATGTCGGCCCGTATTTCCCAGAGAGTCGGTTTGGAATATGATCCGACCAATTATCTGTTGATGCACGCCATGGGTCCGAATGTCGCAGGCGTTATCGGTTCGGCAGTTGCCGCAGGTGTTTTGTTAGGATTCCTTGCTTGAAATACTTTTTAGTTGCCGGCGAGGCTTCAGGTGATTTGCATGCATCTAATTTGATGAAATCCTTGAAGAAAATCGACCGAGAAGCTGATTTTCGTTTTTTCGGAGGCGATCTCATGCAATCGGTTGGCGGTAAAATGCTTAAACATTACAAAGATATGGCGTATATGGGATTTATTCCCGTATTGCTTCATTTGAAAACAATCTTCATTAATCTGGATTTATGTAAACGCGAGATTGAAGCCTGGATTCCCGACAGAGTGATTTTGATTGATTATCCGGGTTTTAATCTTAAGATAGCTCAATTTGTAAAAGAAAAATTACAAATACCTGTTTGTTATTACATATCTCCGAAAATATGGGCGTGGAAGGAAAACAGGATACATCTCATTCGAAAATATGTAGATCGAATGTTATGTATCTTTCCTTTTGAGCCTGACTTTTACCGGAAACACAATTATGAGGTGGAATATGTGGGAAATCCGACGGTTGATGCGATAGCCGGAGGGGCTTTTTCCACGGAATCTTTTGACGAATTCACCATCCGAAACCGATTGGCTGATAAACCTATAATCGCACTGTTAGCGGGTAGCCGAAAGCAGGAAATTAAGGATAACCTTCCTTTTATGCTGGAGGCTGCCGCCACTTACGGGGACTACCAACCTGTAATTGCCGGCGCACCCGGGATTGACCCTGATTTTTATCGTCCTTATCTGGTTAATTATCCTGCCGGAATTGTTTTTGATTCTACTTATCGTTTGCTGCAACAGGCCAAAGCGGCTTTGGTTACATCAGGTACCGCTACTTTGGAAACGGCGCTTTTCCGTGTTCCGCAGGCGGTTTGCTATAAAACGCCGCTCAAATATTTAGCCGGATTTATCTGGCGGCATTTTTTCAAAGTCCGTTACATTTCCTTGGTGAACCTGATTGCCGGTAAAATGGTTGTCAAAGAGCTATTCAACGAGCGCTTTTCCACGGAAAACATCCGCGAAGAGTTAAACGACTTGCTGAATAACGGGCAGTATATAAGCCGGCTACAATCCGGATACCGGGAAATTATTGACCGGCTTGGTAAGCCCGGCGCTTCCGACCGGGCAGCTGAGGTGATTTTTTCTTTAACTATTTATGAATATCCGCCCCGCCCGAAGCCTTAGAATCTATTTGTTTATATTCCAAATTCCGCACATCTATATCCGCCCCACCGGAAGCGGCAACCCACACCGAATTAGCTTTCCCGCTTAGTTTGATGTCGGATGCTCCGGAAGCGGCTACCGTCAAGTTGCCCGATGTTTCTATCCCGATTTTTATATCGCTTCCCCCGCTGGAAGCCAAATTACAGACGTTTGTTTTCAGGTTTTTAATATTGCAATCGGAACCGCCGGAAGTGGATATATTTGTTTTGCCGTCGACGGTCAGGTTTCCGATATGAATATCCGCCCCACCCGATGAAGAAATACTGAAATCCGAACTTTTCAAATCATCGGCATAAAAATCCGATCCGCCCGACGTGCTTATTCCTTCCAGGACCGGTGCGGATACATACACCTTAATTGACATTTTCTTGCCAATCCCAAAGCTAAAACCTTTATGGCTTTTCATTTTGATGACAAGCGTTTCGTTTTTTACTTCGGTAATGACTTTGTCCGCCTCTACATTTTTCGTTTCTACACGAATACTTTGCGTTTTTTCCTGCATAAAATAAACGTCTATTCCCGCGCTGACTTGAATTTTCCGGAATGTACCCACTTCTCTGTTTTGTTCGCCGGCATTTGCCACATTTGAACTTATACAGGAAAGAACCGTACACAATAATAATGTTGCTACTTTTGTTTTCATTGTGAAAAAAATTAAGATTAAATTATATATTTATTTTAATTCTTACTTTCTGTTATATATGACGAAAAAAAATTAAAAATATTACATGATATAAAAAATGGATGAAATTTTTACTCTGATTTCGCAATATTTTTAGTAATATTGCACGAATTTTATTTAATAAACAGGCATTAGAGATGAAAAGACGTGATTTTTTAAAAACAAGTACAGCGTTGGGGGTTGCAGCACTGACATTCAATAAGTTGCAAGCTGCAATAGAAACAAATACGATGATGGTGGAAACGGTCCCGGACATGGTTGCCGTGATGGGCGGCGAACCGGCGCAACTCTTAGAAAGAGCATTGAAAGAAATGGGTGGTATCGGAAAGTATGTCAAAAAAGGGCAAAGCGTAGTAATTAAACCCAATATCGGTTGGGACAAACGACCTGATTTTGCAGCCAATACCAATCCCGAATTAATAAAAGCATTGGTGGAACAATGTATCAAGGCCGGCGCCAAGAAAGTAACTGTTTTCGACCATACTTGCGATAATTGGCTAAAATGCTACGAAAATTCCGGCATTAAGAAAGCGGCTGAAGCGGCAGGTGCAACCGTTGTCCCCGCCAATGACGAAGTATATTACAAGGAAGTGAAACTTCCGCAAGCCAGGATACTGAAATCGACCAAAATACATCAAGCCTTGCTGGAAACTGATGTTTGGTTTAACGTGCCTGTACTGAAAAATCACGACGGCGCACAAATGTCGATCGCAATGAAAAATTACATGGGTATTGTGTGGGACAGACCCTATTTCCACGCTAATGACCTGCAACAATGTATCGCCGATATTTGCACCTGGCCCAAAAAACCGGCGCTGAACATTGTCGACGCTTACCGTTGTATGCGTAAAAACGGACCGCAAGGCCGTTCGGTATCCGACACAAGCGTACTGAAAACGCTCATTATTTCTAAAGACATTGTCGCTGCCGATACAGCTGCTATCGGCTTGTTCAATCAGGTTCAACCGATGGATATTAAGAAAGTCGGACATATTGCTAACGGGGAAAAATTGAATTTGGGAACGCAAAGCATTGACAAATTGAATGTAAAGAGAATTAAGATCTGACATATTTGTATGTATGAAATTTAATATCCTAAAAACAATCAGGCTCGTACTCGCGCTATTGATTTTTATTCCTTTGCTTCTTTATTTCTGTGATTTCGCGAATATTTTACCTCCGTTGCTGCATGGATTGGCTCATATCCAAGTTGTGCCGGCTATTTTAGTGGGAAGCGCCGGTATTTTGATCGGCTTGTTTTTGTTGACCTTTCTTTTCGGACGGGTTTATTGCTCGGTGATTTGTCCATTAGGCATCCTGCAGGACATAATTGCATGGTTTACAAGGAGAGGAAAGAAAAAAAACAGGAAAAGGCGTTGGTTTGCATATGCGAAACCTCAAACGATACTGCGTTATTCTTTGTTGGCTGTTTGCGTCTTGTTTCTGATTTTCGGAATCACCGTACCGGTTTTGTACTTAGACCCTTATAGTAATTTCGGACGGATTGCGGTCAATCTTTTCCGTCCGGCGGTAATGGAAGGAAATAACCTGGTAAATTGGATAGCGCTGAAGTTCAACAACTACGATTTTTATCATGTAACGATTCATACCATTACAAGTTTTTCGTTGGCAATTGCGGTTATTGCCTTGCTGGTTGTCGGCCTAACGGCGTTTCTCAGGGGCCGTTTGTTTTGCAATACGATTTGTCCTGTCGGTTCATTGTTGGGGATTCTCTCCGGATTTTCCGTTTTCAGGATCGTTTTGAACCAATCGAAATGTACGAGTTGCGGACTGTGTGAAAAATCCTGTAAATCACAATGCATCGACAGCAAAGAAAAAACGGCGGATAATTCCCGTTGTGTGGCTTGCTTCAACTGTTTGGATAGATGCAAGAGCAATGGGATAAAATATCAGTTTGCTTATGCTTACACGAAAAAAAATGAAATACCTTCTCATTCACGCCGTTCTTTCCTTTTGACAGGCGCCGGCGCGATGGCAACGCTTCCGTTCATTCCGGCCTGGGCAAAAAAGGGCGAAACGGCAGACTTTACCAAACTTACGCCTGTTACGCCGCCGGGATCGAAAAGTTTGGCGCATTTCAAAAAACATTGTACGGCTTGCCACTTGTGTATTACGCATTGTCCGCAACAAATCCTTAAACCTGCGGGATTTAACTTCGGATGGGATTATGCTTTCAAACCGCATTTGACATTTTACGAATCGGCTTTTTGTAATTACGAATGTACGATTTGTTCGGAAATTTGCCCGAACGGCGCAATCGAACGATTGACGATTGAGGAAAAATCGGTAACTCAAATCGGAATCGCCCGATTTGACATAGATCGTTGCGTCGTTTATACCGACCATACTTCTTGCGGCGCTTGTTCGGAACATTGTCCGACGCGGGCGGTAAAAATGGATCCTTACGAAGACGCTTTGACTTTGCCGCATGTGTATGACGAATTGTGTATCGGTTGCGGCGGTTGTGAATCGATTTGTCCGGTGCGTCCGGTGAAAGCGATTAATATTCAGGCTGTTGATGTACATCAAATAGCAAAAAAAGAAAAAGAAGAGCAAATTGAAGAGGTGGATCAGGATCGTTTGGACTTTGGATTTTGACGGCCATTGTGTGAAGAATTTTAATCGTTCTGTGCGCAGTAACTGCAAGTCCCTTTGATAAGCGCTTCGTATTCATGTATAACATATCCGTCCGGTAGCTGGAAATCAGGTATCGGATGGTTTTCTAAGTATGACGTGGAATTGCATTTTTCACAAAAGAAACGAACCGGATTTTGGAATTTTTTTATTTCTTCTGTGTTATTGAGCGCATATTTAATAACATTATCAACCGGTATCCGGTAAATAATATTCATTTCGATTAATTTTTGGACGGTTCTATAAAAGGTAATCCGGTCGTACATCGCCCCCATACCCGTTTTAATCTCATTCTCGGAAAGTGAAATACCTTTTGCCTGTAGAATATTGACTAACATAATTCGTTGTGCCGTTTTTTTTAAGCCTTTGCTTTTAAGTATATTTAACGCATCCATCATTCTGTTTTTATAAATATAGATCAACGTAAGGTTTTTGAAATATGTTTGCAAAAATATTCTAAATCTTTTAATTTTGCAAATTATCAATACAAATTTTATGCTTTTTAAAATATTTTATGTTTTTATTTTTACAAATTGCTATTGAAAAAAGGAGCGATCATTCCTCAATCAACCGAAAACCGTACCCTTCTTCAATCAACCAATCAATTGACCGGGGCAACGATTCTTTCATCCGGTCGCCCGATTTCAAAGAATCGTGGAACACAATAATCGAACCGTTGCGGGTGTATTTTTTCACGACTTCAAATACTTGATCGGCAGTCATCAACCGGCTATAATCACGTGTCACGACATCCCACATGATCATTTTGTATTCCTTTCTCAAGGTGTAAAATTGCGGTAAACGCATGTGTCCATGCGGGGGACGAAATAATTTACTGTCTATCAGTTTCGCAGCGTCTTCTACATCCTGGATATAGGTTTCTGTCGTCACTTTCCAACCCTGCAAATGGTGAAAAGTATGATTTCCCACGATATGGCCGCGATCCTGTACCATTTGGTAAATTTCGGGATATTTACGGACATTATCGCCTACACAGAAAAAAGTGGCTTTAATTCCATACTTATCCAATAAATCCAAAACCCAGGGAGTCATTTCCGGAATGGGTCCGTCATCGAATGTGAGATACACGACTTTTTCATCTGTGGTGAATCTCCAGTGCGAACCGCGATACAAGCTGCGGTATAGTTTAGGAGGGTTCTCTATCAACATGTTATTTGTTTGCTCCGCCGCTGTTCATCTTATTTGAAACACTTTCAAACCGTTTACTAAAGCGATTGTAATCTTCAACTATAGCCTGATATTTTTCCGGATCAATCGTCTGGTAGAATTGCAGAAGATACCCCATAGCGTATAAGTCATTCCTGATATCTCTATACAAGGACGTATAATCGTTATCATCAAGCCTTGAATACCAATCCAACTCTTTGGTAATGGATTCCAACAGGTTGTCATTAATCTGTCGCGCTTTAGCGGTATCCCCCGCTAATAAGTACGTTGTAGCAATCTCATTCATCGAATAGAAATCGTAAGGTACATTGTAATCGGGAACCGATTTCACGGCATAATCCATCGCTCCTATTGCTTTATCCTTCTTGCCTTCGGCAACCAACCGCGATCCCAATGTTCCGAACATTGCCCGGAATAGTCTCGCCATACGCATGGAATTGGAATCAATGTACAAGTCCTGTTCTTCCAAATTACCCCAACGATATTTGTGCATCAGATTTTCATACAGAATATCCGTATCTATATTTCTTCCTTCCGTTGTAACATCATAAGGCACAACCCTGTATGCAACGCCCTCCTGACGGAAATAATTTTCCAGTCTTACATATTGATCCTGCCCTACAGTAGTTGCAAAATAAAACGGTCGAGACCAATCTTTATTATTCCTCAACATATCAAGAATCATCATTTCCTGTTTGCCTAAAGCATGTTTTTGCGGAGTGACTACTTCCTGATTGGTATTGTATCTGGGCCCGAAATAGATATATACCTTATCCGTCAACCAGCCGGCATGTTCCGGTTTCACCAAACCCGACCGGATAACCGCATCCGTATCGACAGGAATATAAAGTATATTGGAACGGATATTATCCATAGGCGGATATTCGCCGACTTTTTTTACCCGGTTGTCGTCGGATTTGACTCTGGCCAAAGCATAAGCCACATCCTGCGGCTTGTCGCCCGGATTAAGAATATAGGCAACATCGTGTTTCCCTTGCAGATACTCGGCGCGTGTCCACGAGATAGGAAGCGGATCCGATTCGTATGCCTGACGTTTCATTTGATCGATATACCAATCGGTTTGCAGATAACTCAGGTTACAAACACGAACATCCGTGCGGTATCCTTCAACTTCCTGTGCATACCAAAGCGGGAAAGTATCGTTGTCGCCCATCGTAAAAATAACCGCATTGGGTGCGCAAGTGCTCAGGTAATTATAACCAAAATCACGCATCAGGTACCTTTTGGAACGGTTGTGATCATCCCAGGTCTGCGAAACCATTTGGATGGGAACCAACAGACACAGTACCACGGCGGCAATCGCCGACGGCAATCCGGGAAGTTTAAGGTATTTATGCAAACCTTTTTCAAGCAAACCGACGCCAAGCCCTATCCAAATACAAAAAGCGTAGAATGAGCCGGCATAAGCGTAATCCCGCTCGCGAGGCTGGTTGGGCGGTTGATTCAGATAAATCACAATGGCTAAGCCTGTCATAAAAAACAAGAGAAAGACGACCCAAAAATCTTGCGTTCCTTTTTTCCCCGAATATATCTGGAAGAAAATACCCAAAATACCCAAAAGAAGCGGCAACATATAAAATTTGTTATGTCCTTTGTTTTTCGCAATGAAATCCGGTAAATTATCCTGAGGCCCAAGCCGCAACTCGTCAAGAAATTTGATACCGGTCATCCAATTTCCGTTGGCAACTTCGCCATATCCTTGAATCTCGTTCTGACGACCTGCAAAATTCCACAGGAAATACCGCCAATACATAAAGTTAACCTGATAGGAAAAGAAAAACTTGAGATTTTCCAAAAAAGTCGGCGCAATCGCAATAGCAACACTGGAAGAGGCGCCATCCATTTCTTTATATCTGACCCGTTTCCCTTTGAAATTTGTCCATTGTTTATAAGCGTCTGCATGCTCCTTGCTATACATACGCGGGAAAATCGTACATAATTCCTCCGGATACACAAACGATTCTTTTTTTCTGGATACAAAATACCGGTCTTTTTCCTGGGGATCGTTTTTGGCAATTTGCGTCCAGACAGGGCCATTGTCCTTGGTTGCCGGCGACAACATATTTCCTTGCCTTACTCTCTTTACGTCGGCAACAAAGGTTTGTCCGTAAAACAAAGGCGTTTCGCCATATTGCTCCCGCGTCAGATATTCCCGTAACGTAAAGATATCTTCGGGCGAATTTTGATCCATCGGCGTATTGGCCGCCGAACGAATCATGATAAGCGCATAAGAGGAATAACCGATGGTTATGACAAACAGACCGATCAAAATGCTGTTGAGTGTAGCCGGATTCAATCTTTTAGTATTGAAAACGAATATGCTTATGACAGCCAGGATAATAATTCCTACCAACGGATGATTCCCAATAAACGGAATTCCCAACAAGGCTATTGAAAGCAAAAAACCGATTTTTGCCTTTCCCGGACTGTATTTTTCCCGCATCGTTTCCCAAATACCCCAAGCGAGTACGGCAAATACCGTGAAAATATAGAAACCGACACCCGTATTGTACGGTAATCCGAAACCATTGACAAACAGCAATTCAAACCATCCGGCCACTTTTACCAGCCCCTGAATGATACCGTAAAGCATAATGCCTACGATAACAAAGGAAATCAGTAAAGCAATCAGCGAACCTTTCAAAGTCGGATTAGGATATTTTTTGTAATAATAAACAAGTACGATGGCCGGGATACAAAGCAGATTCAACAAGTGGACGGCAATCGAAATGCCCATCAGATAAGCGATTAAGATCAACCAACGGTCGGAATGAGGTTCGCCGGCCACGTCTTCCCACTTCAAAATCATCCAGAAAACCAATCCCGTCATCAACGAAGAAAAAGCATACACTTCACCTTCAACCGCCGAAAACCAGAAAGTATCCGACCATGTATACGCCAAGGCGCCTACCGCACCGCAACCGAGGATTGTGATTATTTTCGAGAGCGGCATCTCTTTACCTTCGCTGGGAAACAATATTTTCCTTGCCAGATGGGTGATAGTCCAGAATAAAAATAATATAGTTAAAGCGCTGAAAATAGCCGACATCGCATTTACCATTGCCGCTTTTGAGGAAGGGTCGGAAGTCAATTGGGTAAATAAATTGGCTGTCATCATAAAAATAGGATTTCCGGGTGGATGTCCTACTACCAATTTATAGGCGGAAGCAATAAACTCACCGCAATCCCAAAAACTGCCCGTTGGCTCTATCGTCATCAAATAAGTAACTGCCGCTATAGCGAAAACAATCCATCCCAGAATGTTATTTGCCAATTTAAATGTTTTCATACTGATTAATCGGTATTTTGAAAAATTTTTGTGCAAAGATAGGAAAAGATACTTATAAATCCAATTTTTATTCCTGAATGGGGTGTAATTCAAACTTGTCGTGCAACGTGACCCCGACAGGACTCAAACCTGTGACCTACAGAACCGGAATCTGTCGTTCTATTCGCTGAACTACGGGGCCATTCTTTTCAGGGCACAAAATTACATCAAATTTTGCTCATTACAAACTTTTCCTAACTAAATTTGTAAATATTTTGGCCGGGTTGAGAAAAAATCTTAACTTCGCACTCGTATTCAGGTATAGACGTCGTAGAAAGAGTCAATCACTAAATATAAGTTATTTATGAAGTTTAACAGTATTTTAAGCATTTTTACTCCAAAGGACGGGAAATTTTTTCCTTTGTTGAAAGAAACCGCTGATATATTAGACAAGTCGGCAGCCCTTTTGGAAGAATTATTCTCGTCGGATAATGATAAGGACAAGATAAAAGATTTATGTAGAGCCATCAAATCCGAAGAAACCAAAGGCGATAAAGTTACGGGACTTATCTATAAGGAATTGAATGATACTTTTATTACTCCTTTCGACAGGGAAGATATTAGCGCTTTAGCCGATGAAATGGATGACGTAATTGATGCAATTAATCGCGCTGCACAGAAGGTTATGCTTTTTTCTCCGGAAATCTTGCCTCCGGCTACTATGCAATTAGCCCGGATTATCCGGAAAGGGGCAGTTGAAGTACAAGCTGCCGCACACAAATTGACCGAAGTGAAAAAATCAAGCGAACAGGTAATTGCGCATGTAAAAAAAATCAAACAATTGGAAGAAGAGGCCGACGGCGTTTATGAAGAAGGAACTTCGGGACTTTTCAAAAGTGAAATGCGAACGCTTGAATTGATGAAATTAAAAGAAATCATTCAAGAATTGGAAAAATCCGCCAACAAAATTAACAATGTAGGCAAAATTTTGAAAACGATTATTGTCAAATATGCATAATTATAAAGAATAAACGCATGGTTTTATTTGTTATCGTTGTCGTTCTGGCAATTGTTTTTGATTTTATCAACGGGTTTCATGATGCGGCAAATTCTATTTCAACGATCGTTTCTTCCCGTGTTTTGACCCCTTTCCAAGCTGTACTTTGGGCGGCAACGTTCAATTTTATTGCGTTTTTTGTTGCCAAACATATTATCGGGGAATTTGGGATTGCGAATACCGTTGCTAAAACCGTATGGGAAGAGTTTATTACCCTGCCGATTATCCTTTCCGGTTTGATTGCTGCAATAACTTGGAATTTACTCACCTGGCGTCTGGGGATTCCTTCCTCCTCCTCTCATACCTTGATTGGAGGTTTTGCCGGAGCCGCTATTTGCGCCGCAGGATTCAAGTCCATTCATACGGCGGTAATTGTTAAGATTGCTTCTTTCATTGTATTAGCTCCCTTAATCGGATTGTTTATTTCGGCGATTATCACGCTCTGCATTTTGTGGGCTTTCAGGAAAATGAACGCCAATAAAGCGGAAAAGTTGTTTAAAAGCTTACAGCTGTTTTCCTCCGGATTATTTAGTTTGGGACACGGTCTGAATGATTCGCAGAAAGTAATGGGGATTATTGCCACAGCAATGATTTCAATGGGTTGGATTGATTCGGTCGGCAATGTGCCGGATTGGGTTCCGCTCACTTGCTTCGGAGCCATCGGGCTTGGAACAATGATGGGTGGTTGGCGTATCGTAAAAACCATGGGAACGAAAATCACCAAAGTAACCCCTTTGGAAGGCGTTTGCGCCGAAACGGCAGGCGCGTTGACCTTATTTCTCACGGAGATATGGAAAATACCGGTAAGTACTACACATACCATCACGGGCGCTATCATGGGTGTAGGCGCAGTAAAAAGATTATCCGCCGTCAGGTGGAATATTACGATTAGTCTGCTTTGGGCATGGATTCTTACGATTCCGGTGAGCGCCGCTCTTGCTGCAATCGCTTATTTGCTGGTACATCACGTTTTCGGTATTTAACCCCCCAGCCCCTTTTGCGCCGCCAATAAAGTATTTTTCATCAAAGATACAATTGTCATTGGCCCCACTCCTCCGGGAACAGGAGTTATATATGAACATTTGGGAGCGACTTCATCAAATTCCACATCCCCTTTCAGCTTAAAGCCTGATTTCGTTTGAGCGGATGGAACTCGCGTCGTACCGACGTCAATCACGACAGCTCCTTCTTTCACCATATCGGCTTTCAGGAAACCCGGCGAACCCAAAGCGGCAATAATAATATCGGCGTCCAAACAATATTTACGAATATCTTTGGTGCGGCTGTGACAAACCGTAACGGTGCAATCGCCCGGATTACTTTTTTGCATCAGAAGCGAAGCAACCGGTTTACCGACAATATTGCTGCGTCCCAATACCACACAATGTTTCCCGGAAGTTTCAATCCTGTATCGCCTTAACAATTCCACAATACCGGCCGGCGTGGCGGAAACAAAACAAGGTAATCCGATGGCCATGCGTCCTGCATTGACCGGATGAAATCCATCCACATCTTTCCGGTAATCAATGGTTTCGATTACTTTTTGCTCGGAAATATGTTTGGGAAGTGGAAGTTGCACGATGAACCCGTCTATACCGGGGTCGTTATTCAGTTCGTTGACCCTGTTTAACAGGGTTTCTTCGGTAACATCATCTTCGTAACGAATCAAAGTGGATTGAAAGCCGATCTCATCGCAAGTTTTCACTTTACTTGCAACGTATGTTTCGCTGCCGCCGTCGTGGCCGACTAAAATAGCCGCCAGATGCGGACGTTTTCCACCGGCAGCAAGAATTTGTTTTACTTCTTCGGCAATTTCCGATTTGATTTGTGCGGCAACTGCTTTTCCGTCGATTAATTCCATAATTTTGTGAATTGTGAATGGTGAACGGTGAACCTGTTCACCGTTTACCATATTTATTTTCGTTTTTTCATGAACCCGCCTTTCCCCGGAATCTTAGCCGTTGTCATCATCTTCATCATTTTCCGGGTTTCCTCAAATTGTTTGAGTAATTTATTTACTTCGGAAACCGCCGTTCCGCTGCCTTTCGCAATACGCGCCCGGCGAGAACCGGTTATAATTACGGGATTGCTTCGTTCGACAGGCGTCATCGAATAGATAATGGCTTCAATGCTTTTGAAAGCGTCGTCGTCGATATCCAAATCCTTAATGGCTTTTCCTACGCCCGGAATCATCGACGCCAAATCTTTCAGGTTACCCATTTTCTTGATTTGGTGAATTTGCGAAAGGAAATCGTTGAAATCAAATTGGTTTTTAGCGATTTTCTTTTGCAGGCGGCGGGCTTCTTCTTCGTCGAATTGTTCCTGCGCCCGTTCTACCAGCGAAACGATGTCGCCCATGCCGAGAATCCGGTCGGCCATACGGTTCGGGTGGAAAGGGTCGATGGCTTCCATTTTTTCGCCCGTACCCACAAACTTGATGGGTTTATTGACAACACTACGAATAGACAGCGCGGCTCCACCACGGGTATCGCCATCCAATTTGGTGAGGACAACTCCCTGAAAATCCAGACGGTCGTTAAATTCTTTGGCCGTATTGACGGCGTCCTGACCGGTCATGGCATCCACAACGAACAAAACTTCATCAGGTTTTACGGCCGCTTTAATGGATGCGATTTCGTTCATCATTTGCTCGTCGATAGCCAGACGGCCGGCGGTATCGATAATCACCACATCGGCGCCCGATTGTTTGGCTTGTTTGATAGCATTTTGCGCAATTTGAACGGGATTTTTGTTTTCCGGTTCGGAATAAACAGGCACGCCGATTTGTTCGCCGAGAACTTTTAATTGCTCAATAGCCGCCGGCCGGTAAATATCGTCAGCAACCAACAGGGGATGTTTGCCCTTTTTGTCTTTTAACATTTTTGCTAATTTACCGGAAAAAGTAGTTTTACCGGAGCCTTGCAAACCGGACATTAAAATGATGGAAGGATTATTTTTCAGATTGATATCGGCCGTTTCGCCACCCATCAAAGCCGTTAATTCGTCGTGGACTATTTTCACCATTAACTGGCTCGGTTTTACCGCCGTAAGCACGTTTTGACCCAAAGCCTTTTCCTTGACGGAATCGGTAAATGTCTTGGCAACTTTGTAATTCACGTCGGCGTCCAACAATGCTTTACGAATATCTTTCAGCGTTTCCGCCACATTGATTTCAGTGATTCTGCCTTCACCTTTTAACAACTTAAATGACCTGTCAAGCCTGTCGCTTAGATTTTCAAACATAATTTTTAGAAGAGTTATGAATTTAAAATTAAGGCTACAAAAGTACAAAAAAAATTTTATTGAAAAAAGACTGTGCCATGAAACAACCGGGTATTTCAAATAGAAAATAATATATCAGAACGGATAACCGACTGCTATATGCCAGGCCCAGTTGCTCGTAAAATTGGGATTTTTAATCACCCAGGCTTCTTTTCCCCAGAGTGACGGATCGTAAGCTTTCCAACCGCAGTCGAAACGTACCAGAAAGTAATCCATAACCAAACGCAATCCGATGCCATATCCTACGGCTATCTCTTTATAAAAGGAGTTGAATTTGAATGCCCCGTTTTCCTGGCCTTCGTAATTTCTTATCGTCCAGATATTCCCGGCGTCTATAAATGCCGCCGCTTCCAATTTCCAAAAAAACCGGCTACGATATTCGATGTTAAAATCCATCTTGATGTCGCCCGACTGATGGAAAAATGTTGTCGAGTCGACCCGTTGATATTTTCCCGGCCCTAATTCCCGCACCGGCCAGGCGCGTACGCTATTCGCTCCTCCCGAAAAATACCGCTTTTCAAACGGAAGCATCTTACTGTTGCCGTAAGGAAACCCAATTCCACTGCCTATCCGCCAGGCAATTGAGTTTTGTTTGTCGAGGACAATCGTTTTCGCGTAATTCACATCACCTTTCACAAATTGAGCAAAAAGTGTGTTGAGCAATTGGTACGAACCTTGTGCATCTTTTTCCACATTCCCTATTCTGTTCAGCAGGTACAGCAAATTTCCCGCCGACTCCAAAGAAGCGCGGAAAGAATAAGCATTCCGTTGCGTCTGCGTCGGGTCGAAAGTCGTTTTGGTATAAGAATATCCCGAACTGACAATAAATTGGTCGGTGTATCCGAAATATTTGGCGCCGGACGGCAAACGGTTCATGAAAATTGAGTCCTTTTTCGGCAAATAAACATAATCAATATCCAATAAATCAACTTGATGCTGCGCTGCAAAACGTTCTTCTTTCCGCCATGTATATTGTATTCCTCCCGAAAGCAAAGTCCGGTTGTATTCGGGACGATTCTGGTAGTTGTAACTTAAAGAAAATTCTGTCGAAGCCCTTAGATATCTCGGTATAAAATCATTAATAAACGGAACAATAAACTTTGGAATGTGAATCGAAGCTTCTCCGCCGATTTCCGTATAGGGATTGTCAAAATTTTTGATGGTTTCGTAAGCGCCCCGCACTTTGAAATTAAAGGTTTCGGAACCTCGGAAAAGATTCCGGTGGGTATAATTTGCCGACGAGGCAACCCCCAGATTGCCGGCCGTATTCGTCCCTTCAACAGAGTAAGTTACCGTTTGTTTTTGGGCAGGCATGGTCACGACGCCGACGTTCAACCAATTGGTATCGTTACGCATAAATTCATCAAAATGAATATGAATATTATTGAGGGCGTTCAAAGCTGAAAATGCGGAATATGTTTCTTCTTCCAACGATTGGGAATAGGCGCTTTGAGGAAGCATAAAACAGTTGTCTAACAGCGTTTTTACCCTGATTGAAGGCTTTTCCCCTTGGTAATAAACCGTATAGCCGTTTATGGAAAGCGAGTCGGAAGGTACATATTCATTCGGATCATTCAATTTCAGCGGATCGAAATCCAAATACAGATAAATTTTGTCGAAATAATACTTCCGGTGCGGAATCTCTATTGTTTTTCCGTCGGATGACGGTTCCCTGAAAAATCCCAATTTCATATTCAAATCGACCGAAAAGCTGTTCAAAGCGCTATCGGCCTCATAAGAAATAAAGTCCCTGTTGAAAGCATAATATCCACGATTGCGAAGAAAATCGGAAATCCGCGTCCTTTCCTGATTCAGCATGTCGCGGTCAAACAATATGCCTTCTTTTATCATCGGGGCGCGTGTAGTTAGTTCTTTATCAATAACCTCATCTTCAATATTCTGCGAATAATTCCGAATCCTGTACGGCTCGTTTCCTTTGATTCGGTAAACCACATCGGCTTTTTTGTTTTTCAAACTGATTTCCGGCGAAACATTCACATTCAGGTATCCTTTGTTAACGAACAATTTCCTGAATTCGGAAGTTGTTTTATAAACCAAAGTTGAGTCGAAGATAACAGGCGGTTCCCCTATTTTTTGAACGAATCGGTTGAGCCGGTTCGAACTGTCTTTTCCCGCCAGATTATAGAGTTGAAATTTTGTTTTGTTCAAGCCGAACATTTTATAATTGGGCAATTGCCGGACATACGGCTTTAGTTCAAAGGTTTTATAGCCGGGGACGTCCGATTCTATTTTGACTTTGTCCAAGAGATATTCCCCATCGGGAACAAATTTGGTTGCACTACACGAATACAAGAATAGTATGGTTAAAAACGGTAAATATTTTTTATAAAAAATCTTCATTCGAGCAGTTTATTCAATATTTAATTTACAATGCCGTAATCCACCGGCTCAACATACGTTCTTCCGCATAAAGGTAATTTCCTTTGCGCAACTTCTCAAAATCCTGTATGCCTATAGGCAAATTCCTGTTACTTGGCATTATTTTATTTTTTAATGATTCGTATGGCAAAGTTAGGATTTTCTTTTGAAAAAAGAATGACTTGGGGCGAATTATATAGAAAATAGTTTAGTAATTTTGCAGTTGATATATCAAAGAATTTCATACATAGCTTGAAAAATGCTAAGCAAAAGCAAAATTAAATACATTCGTTCGTTGGGAATGAAGAAATTCCGCAACGAAACAGGCTGTTTTCTGGCCGAAGGCAATAAATTGGTAAAAGATATTTTACCTTATTTCGAATGTGAATTGCTGGTTGCAAAACCCTCATGGATGGCGGGGCAAGGCGACCTCCACGCCGGCGAACTGATTGCGGCGGAAGACCATGACATCGAAAAAGCAAGTTTACTCAAAACGCCTCAAGATGTAATCGCCGTTTTCAAACAACCCAATTACCCATTGGATAAAGAAGCGCTAAAACTTGATTTGAACCTGGTTTTGGATGGCGTGCAAGATCCCGGGAATATGGGAACTATCGTCCGTTTAGCCGATTGGTTCGGAATCAAAAACGTCATTTGTTCACCCGATACCGCCGATATTTTCAACCCAAAAACCGTTCAGGCGACAATGGGCGCAATTGCCCGCGTCAAAGTGTTTTACACGGAACTTCCTGTGCTGTTGGCCGATTTAAACGATATTCCGGTTTACGGCGCTTTCCTCGAAGGGAAAAATATTTATGAAGAGCCGTTAAGCGCCAACGGATTGATTGTCATGGGGAACGAAGGGAAAGGCGTCAGCCGTCCGGTTGCCGGGTGCATTTCCCGCAAGTTGTATATTCCCAATTATCCTGCGGGAACTGCGACGACCGAATCGCTAAACGTTGCGGTCGCTACGGCTATTATTTGCAGTGAATTCAGGCGAAGGCAATATTCGCCGGATGGCTCATCATGCGTTCGATGATATCCACTACTTTATATCCGTCGCGGGCGTTGGTCGTAATTTCCGCACCGGTATTTTTCAGCACATCGACAATGTTTTCGATAACATAATGATGATTTTGCGCCGAGCCTTTGTAAGTTCCGTAGTCGTTGCCCGGATTAGTCGGCGGAAGCGCCGGCATTTCGTAATTTTTTACATGGCAATATTCCACCTCATTCATGTACTGACCACCTATTTTGACCGTTCCGTTTTCGGCGATAATCGTTATCGAACTTTCAAAGTTTTTGTCGTAAACGGAAGTGGAAAAGTTGAAAACGCCCATCCCGCCTTTGATAAATTCAAAAGTGACAATCCCCGAATCTTCAAAATCGGTTAAATGTTGGTGATTGAAATCGGCCAACCGGGAACGAATGTCGCGAATATCGCCAAACAGCCAATACATCAAATCAATGAAATGCGAAAACTGCGTGAAAAGCGTTCCTCCGTCCAAGGTTTTATCGCCATGCCAAGTACTGCTGTTGTAATACCGCTCGTCCCGATTCCAGTAACAATTGATTTGCACCCAAAAGATTTTCCCCAATTTGCCGGAATCTACCAGGCGCTTAATCCAAACCGAAGGCGGGGAATAGCGGTTTTGCATCACACAAAAAACTTTTTTCCCCTGTTTGTCGGCCGTGGATAGAATAAGGCCGGCTTCTTTCGTGTTCAGCGCCATGGGTTTTTCGATGACCACGTGATGGCCTGTTTGCAGGCCTTTGACGGCCATTTGAGCGTGCAAACCGTTAGGCGTGCAGATATTCAGTACGTCAAAAGCGGGGCCGGATTTTAGTAAACTATCCAAAGATGAAAAACAAGGGACATGGTCAATGGTGAAAGGCAAAATATCACATACGGCAACTAATTCCGTGTCCGGATTCCGGCCAATCATTTCAATATGCCGTTTGCCGATATGTCCGCAACCAACGACGGCAAACGTTATCTTTTCGCTTTCCGCCCTTTGCCCTTCGCCTTTCGCCCTTTGCCCTTTATCTGTTTCCATACATTTGTTCGTAGTATCTTTGATAGTCGCCCGAAGTGACTTCTTCCACCCAATCCTGATTTTCGAGATACCAACGAATGGTTTTTACGATCCCGTCTGTAAATTTTGTTTCGGGATACCATCCCAATTCGGCGGTAATTTTTGCCGGGTCGATGGCATAACGTTGGTCGTGTCCCAGGCGGTCTTTAACGAAGGCGATCAGGTCGTCGTTGATCCAACTTAAATCCGCAGTCGAAGGTGAAGCCGGTTTTAAGGCTTTGCGGTATTCGGGATTTTCTTCCATTAATTGCCGAATCGTCGTTATGGTCAGCTTGACAATGTCGATGTTTTTCATCTCGTTGTGGCCGCCCACGTTGTAAACTTCACCGGGTCGCCCTTGCAACAATACCAAATCGACGGCTTTGCAATGGTCTTCGACGTACAGCCAGTCGCGCACGTTGGAACCGTCGCCATAGACCGGAAGTTTTTTGCCTTCAAGAATGTTTTTGATAATCAGCGGAATCAGTTTTTCGGGGAAGTGGTAAGGCCCATAGTTGTTTGAACAACGGGTGATGTTGATTGGCATTTTGTAGGTTTCGGAATAAGCGGCGACAATCAAATCGGCGCCTGTCTTGGAAGCGGAGTACGGGCTGCGCGGGTCTAAAGGCGTCTTTTCGGTGAAATAGCCGGTTTCGCCCAGACTGCCGTACACTTCGTCGGTGGAAACTTGCAGGTATTTCACGCCTTCCCGGTAGACCGGATATCCTTTTTCATTCTTTCCGACTGTCCAAAACTTTTTGGCTGTGTCGAGCAGGTTTTGCGTACCTAAAATATTCGTTTGCAGAAACAGTTGCGGATTTTCGATACTGCGGTCTACATGGCTTTCGGCTGCAAAATTGACCACGGAATCAACCGGATGCTTTTCAAAAATGCTTTTGACGATTTGCGGATCGACGATGTTTCCTTTTATAAATTCTACCCTTGGGTCTTTCAAATGGTCTTTGATTGTTCCCAAATTGCCGGCATAAGTCAGGTCGTCCAATATAACTAATTGAATATCATTATGCTTTTTCAAAATGTATTTCACGTAATTGGCTCCGATAAATCCGGCGCCTCCGGTTACTAAGTAATGTTTCATTTGTTTATGTTTTTAATTTTTATATGCCACTAATGCACGAATTAACACGAATATAATTAGTGACATAAATTAAATTTTTATTTGCTGCTAAATTAAAGAAAGAATATATTTTCCATAATCGGTTTTATTTAAGTCTTTTCCCAATTTTTCCAATTGGTTATTGTCAATCCAACCTTGCCTCCAAGCAACTTCTTCGATGCAGGAAACATAAAAGCCTTGCCGTTTTTGAATTGTCGCCACAAAATTGGAAGCCTCCAGCAGGCTGTCGCTATTGCCGGTATCCAGCCAGGCAAAACCCCGTCCGAAAATTTCCACTTTTAATTTTCCTTCGTCTAAATAAGTCCGGTTCAAATCGGTGATTTCGTATTCTCCGCGCGCCGAAGGTTTTAAGGCTTTTGCGCGTGCAACTACCGAATTGTCGTAAAAATATAATCCGGGAATGGCGTAACTTGACTTGGGTTTTTCGGGTTTTTCTTCGATGGAAATGACTTTTCCCAAGGCGTCAAATTCCACTACGCCGTATGCACGGGGGTCTTTCACCGAATAGCCGAAGATACAGGCATTGTCTGTTATGTCTTTGGCTTTGGCGAGAATACTGCTGAAACCTTGCCCGTAAAAAATATTGTCACCCAAAATCAGACAGGCCGGTTGGTCGCCGATAAATTTTTCGCCCAGTACAAAAGCCTGAGCCAATCCGTTGGGCTTCTCCTGAATGATGTAATCGAACCGCATACCCCAGTTTTCTCCCGTCCCGAGTAATTCCTTAAACATGGGTAAGTCGCGGGGCGTGGAAATAATTAGTATTTCCCTGATTCCGGCCAGTATTAAAGCCGACAAAGGGTAATAAATCATCGGTTTGTCATACACCGGCATGATTTGTTTGGATATGGATTTAGACAAAGGGTAGAGGCGGGTGGCGCTTCCGCCGGCTAAGATAATTCCTTTCATAATACGAACTAAAATTAAAAAACTAAAACTAATAATTAAACCACTCAATCCCCTGAAGGGGACTTTGCCGCAGCAAAAGATTCAATCTCGCTGCCCCCAAACTCCCCTTTCAGAGGGCTGAGGGGTAACCAATTTCCAGCAAGGATTTTCCGAACTTATCTTTTTCAGAGAGTTTCAGTAGCGATTTATCGATCGGGAATTGAATGGCAATGTCCGGATCGAAACAATTCAACGTTCTTTCGGTGGAAGGGGAATAGTGATTATCTACTTTGTAAGAAAAAACAGCCGTTTCGCTCAAAACGAGGAAACCGTGTGCAAAACCTCTCGGAATAAAAAATTGCCTTTTGTTTTCGGCCGATAATTCTACTGCGTAATATTTCCCAAAAGTAGGGGAATCTTTGCGGACGTCCACCGCAACATCCCATACCTTTCCGTCAATCACCCTGACTAATTTTGCCTGAGCGGTATCGCCTTCCTGATAATGCAGTCCGCGAAAAACCCTGTAAGAAGATTTGGATTCATTATCCTGAATAAAATGGATGGGGGCGATTTGGCGCTCAAAAGATTCTTTTTTATAAGTTTCCATGAAATAGCCGCGGGCGTCTACAAAAAGTTCAGGCTCTATAATCCATAGACCCGGTATTTCTGTTTCAATATATTTCATAAATGTGCATAATATATTAAAAATATATATTTATCGTCGCAAGAGATTCACTTGTAGTCCAAAGCGGTCCTTCTTTTACTAAACGCATGGCCTCCCAGTCTGCTAAGAGGCAGAGTGATTTCGTGATATGGATGTTATACGGATATCCGTTTTTATCAATGAGAAACGAGAGCGAGACAAATCCGGTTGCCGTTTTACATTCTTCATCCGTAGGACGAATCAGGTTTTTTTTTAAGTATTCGTTATATGCGTTGTATCCGAGAAGGGGTTCGGGAGGAAGTATTGAGTTTTTTTGTTCTCCATTTTCGATGGTAATAACTTCATTTTCAGTCGAATCAATAGGAATTGATTGAATAGTGTCAGCTACCGGTAGCTTGTTCGCATCCGGTATACTTGTTATTTCTTCATCGTTAACGATTGTCGTTTCCGGCGGCGCGCTGTTAATTACGGCGGCGTGATCCGTCTGTACTTCCGGCTTTGCAAGAGGACCGGCAGCAGTTTCATCCGATTTTTCAGCGGCTATTGTATCCAATGGTTTCGAAATATTTTCCTTTACAAGTATGGTTTCCGGCCCGTTGAATTGATTCCACAAAAAATATCCTCCGGCGACTATAGCGATGATTAAAAGAATGCTTGCGGCAATACCCCAATAGAACAAAGTAGAATTTGAAGGGCGGGTTTGGGCGGCAATATTGTTTTGCATTCTTTTTATGCGGGTTTCGTGTTCCCCATTGCGGATTTTATCGTAACCCTCCATTGCATCGGACAAAAGCAAATTTTCCTTCGCTTCCCGTTCGAGGCGATTGATTTCAGTTCCTTTCCTGATTCCTTGCATGTAACGGATTAAACTCATTGGCTATTTTTTTCAATACAAATTTTCAGATTTCGTATTCCGTTTTGAATGTAACTTTTCACTTGCTTTAAATTATATTCGGTCGTATCGGAAATATCGGCATACGACATTTCTTCCATGAAAAAACGAATAACGGCAATGCGTTGTTCGACAGGCAGTTTCTTTATGCAACGTTTCAACAGTTCTTTTTTTTCCTTGTCGTCATTGCTTTCATCAAATAGATACAAAATTTCATCCCGTTCTATTGTTTCGGTATTGAAATCTGTAATTATTTCCTGAGTCTCCTTCCGTAGTATCTGTAAACAATGATTTTTCATCACCGAATAAATCCATGTATGAAAGGATGGAATATCGTATTGGGCAATTTCCGGGAGCAAACTTTCAAAAAGTTGCATCACCGCGTCTTCCGCATCGCCGGCATCATTCAGATATTTCAGGCCAACACCATAGAGGAGGGGAATATACCGGTTATATAATTCCCCAAAGTATTCGGCGTTTCCTGAATCTTTATAACGGCTCAAGATTTCTTCATCCGACAGTCTGGATATGTTGTTTCTTCTAAACAAAAGAGATTTTTTGCAAAAGTATAAAAAAATATTGTCCTTTTCATAAAATATTTGGAAAAATATTACATCTATTGAAAATTAATGTGGTCAAATGCACCCGAAAAGAATTATTTATTTGAAATGTCGGGAATAAATCGTAATTTTGTATGATTTTCCGAATATTATAAACTAAAATAATTGAATTATGAGAACAAAAATTATTCTAACTTGTTTATCTCTTTTTATAGTAAGTGGAATCCATGCTCAGAAAACCGAAAAACAATGGGCGCGCGTCGGGGTGAACGGAAAATTCGGTGTAATCGGCAAGACCGGAACCGAACTTTTGAAACCGGAATTTGACATGGTCGGCAAAACAAATAATAAAGTGACTCCGGTTGTTAAAGATAACGAACTTTATGCCGTCAACGAAAACGGACAACGGCTTCCTTATTCGCCGGAAACCAAAGGCAAACAGATCATTTTTTCGGAAAATGGAAAATCCGGTGTGAAATCAGACAAGAATGTAGTTTTAATAGAACCGAAATATGATTTTATCGGCAAATTCGACGGTGGAAAAGCGCCTGTTTTTTTGAATGGAAAAATGGGTTTGATTTCCGATAAAGGCATCGAAATTATACCTCCCACCTACAACTATATCTATGATTTTGAAAAAGATAAAGCGCTTGTAATGAAAGATTCCCTTTATGGTTTGGTGAATGACAAAGGGGTGGAAATCATTGCTCCCAAATACCAGAAAATTCAAAAAATCAAAGGCGATAATTATTTTGTTTTGAAAGAAGGATTATGGGGTGTTTTAAACTCCAACGGTCACGAAACCATTACGCCTAAATATGTGGCTGTTTTTTCGTGCAAAGACGGATTCAAAACTTTTTCCGATGGAAAAATCGGGATGCTTGACGACAAAGGAAACCTGATGTTTGAACCGGCTTACGAAGATGTCGGTGTAAAAGACAACAACGTTTTCATTGTTGTATCCAAAGGTCGCTATGGTATTTTGAATAAGGAAGGAAAACAAGTGGTGGCGCCTATGTATCAATACATTGACAAATTTGACGGCGCTCGTGCATTGATTATCAAGGATAATCTATGGGGGCTGATCAATACCGATGGCGCCGAACTCATCGCTCCCCAATACAATGGCATCGAAAAAACCGATGACAATTGCTATAAGGTTTACCAAAATGATAAACAAGGACTTATGGACAAGGATGGACGTGTGATTGTGAGGGCTGTTTATCATGACATAAGCATTTATTAAAGTTAAAAACTAAAAATTTCCGGTATATGAAAATTGCGTTTCATGGAGCGGCGCAGACCGTAACAGGCAGTAAGCATTTGGTGACATTGAATACAGGTAAAAAATTTCTGCTTGATTGCGGACTGTTTCAAGGGATGGGACGCGATACGGAAACTTTGAACCGGAATTGGGGATTTAATCCCGCTGAGGTTGACTATGTGTTTCTTTCACATGCGCATGTAGATCATTGCGGATTATTGCCTAAGTTAGTGAAAGACGGATTCGCGGGAAGTATCTATGCCACTCCGGCTACAATTGATATCGTCAAAGTGCTTTTGTTGGATTCGGCGTATATTCAAACGCAGGATATTACGTTCCTGAATAAAAAACGGAGGGAAGAAGGCCGGGAATTACTCGAGCCGCTTTATACTGCGGATGATGTGTACCGGACACTTGAGCATTTCAAGGCGGTACATTATCACCAGCCGACACAAGTTGATGAACATATTTTGCTGCAATTTTTCGATTGCGGACACATTGTCGGAAGCGCTACTATTTACTTAGTCCTGAAAGAAAACGGGAAGACGGCAAGGCTGGCATTCAGCGGCGACGTGGGACGCTACGGCGATCCGATTCTCCATTCGCCCCAGGTTTTTCCGCCGGCCGATTACATCATCATCGAATCTACTTACGGCGACCGGCTTCACGAACGCATCGAAACGTATGCGGGTGATTTGCTGAAAAACATTCGGGAAACTTGTTTGAAGAAAAAAGGAAAATTGATTATTCCCGCTTTTAGCGTTGGCCGTACCCAGGAATTGTTGTATGCTTTGAACGATTTGGAATTGGACAGCAATTTGCCGGACGTCGATTATTATGTAGACAGTCCGATGTCGGTCAAAGTAACGGAAATTGTCAAGCAACATACGGAATGTTTCAATCGATCGGCGCAAAAATTATTGAAAACGGACAAAGATCCGTTCTATTTCCGCGGTCTGAAATATATCACGGATAAACGGGATTCTCAAGCGCTTAATGCCGATTTTAAGCCGTCGGTTATCATTTCCGCATCGGGAATGGCCGAAGCCGGACGGGTAAAACATCATATTGCCAACAGTATTGAGAATTGGCGAAACACCATCCTGTTGATCGGTTATTGCGAACCGGAATCTTTGGGCGCCCGATTGAAAAAACATCCCGAAACAGTAGGTATTTTCGGAGAACAGTTTACGGTAAAAGCCGATATTGTTACGCTAAATTCCATGAGTGCACACGCCGATTACAACGATTTGAGCCAGTATCTTTCCTGTCAGGACAGCAACGATGTGACGCGCGTTTTCATTGTTCATGGCGAACCGGATGTGCAGCGGGAATTTAAACGCCGTTTGATGAAAAAGGGATTTCGGGATGTTGAGATTCCGGAGTTGCATCAGGAGTTTGGGTTGTGAAAAGCGGAAGACTTTTGATAAATTCACGGATGTTTGTTCACTGTTCATTACTTATTTTTCTCCGGCCGGGTCGGCGCTAAAGAATTGCGTGGAATTGTCACGTGTAGGGACAAGGCGCGCCTTGTCCCTACAATGGCGATGGTGTGATATAAAGATATTAGATTTGGTTCTTCAAGGTCATCGGGTTTGAAAAGAATCAGATTTACATTCATACAAAAACAACCCATTTGCAGAATTTTGCAAATATTTCAAAAATATTTTTTTCTCTTCGTTTGTGTCATTCGTTGTGTATTTCAGGGTAATATTACACTTAACAATGTCATCGCCTTTGTTAATACGATTTTGAGT
>JAISWH010000103.1 GCA_031271125.1 Dysgonamonadaceae bacterium | reverse complement strand
GGATGTCCCTTAATAATTTGGAATTCGTTTTTGAGCACTACCTTAAATTCTTCGCTTGGTGAAATGTTGGTAAATTTCATATTCGGGCCATCCCAGTGCAAGATTTTCTTCAATCCCTGCAAACGTATGGCCAATACGCCCAAAAGCACCATCTCGCTAAACGGGCCTGCGTATGAGAAATCGGCCGAGGGGGCGATTCTGTTGCCCGGAGATTCCTTGCAGGCGCGAATCCAGTCCTGCTCGTGAAAACCGTCATGATAGCCGGTCGCTCCCGGAATACGGCGCAGGTATGGGGTAACATTGGGCGTCCGTCCGGACAGTAAACGGGGGTTAAACCCGCCGCAATCGCACAGTAAAATATCTTTCGAGCCGATAAACAGGCAACCGCCCAAGCCGTCGCGCATCAAATCTATTCCATCGGGCAGGATGTCGGGACGGTTTGGCAGCAAACCGCCATCATACCAGTGTACTTTGACTTCCGGTAGCGCCAGTCTGGGCATATTGTTGCGGGCGGGGAACGAAAATTCCACCTTTTCCGCCTGCGGCCCCGACTCGGTATTTATCAAGGACGAATTTCCCTGTATTTTATCGGGATAGCCGAGGTTAAGAGAGCGGAATATGGGATCAAGCACGTGGCAGGCCATATCGCCGAATGCTCCTGTTCCGAAATCCCACCATCCGCGCCAGTTCCATGGGGTATAAGCCTCATGGTAGGGACGTGTCGGGGCAGGGCCGATAAACAAATCCCAGTCTAACGTTTTCGGCACTTTCATCGCTTGTGCGGGACGCTCCAGGGCTTGCGGCCATATAGGGCGATCCGTCCATGCATGCACTTCACGGACTTCCCCGATTTCGCCGTTCCAAATCCATTCGCATAACTGACGCACGCCGTCACCGGAATTTCCCTGATTGCCCATTTGAGTTGCAACGCCATATTTTTCAGCCAGCTTGGTGAGTAAACGGCTCTCATATATTGAGTGGGTCAATGGTTTCTGACAATATACATGTTTGCCCATCGTCAGGGCTGTAGCCGCAATAATGGCGTGTGTATGATCGGGTGTGGCAACCATCACCCCGTCCATACTTTTACCCAGTTCGTCAAACATCCTGCGCCAGTCTTTATATTTCCCGGCATTTGGAAATTCTTTGAAACAACGCTCGGCATATTGCCAGTCGACGTCACACAAGCCGATTATATTTTCGGCTTTCATCCCCAGAATGTTGGCATATCCTTTTCCCCCGATTCCGATACCTGCGATATTCATCTTATCGCTCGGAGCTTTGTATCCTAATCCGCTCACTACCTTTGAAGGCAAAATGACTAATCCGGCTGTCGATGCAGCCATGGTTTTCAGAAAATTACGTCGTGTATGATTCATGATTGTTTTTTATATGTTATACAATTTATTTCAGTTCCTTGATTTTTATGTTTTTGAACCAGAGTTTGGTTCCATGATTCTGTATGGAGATGGGGCCTTCGTCAAATTTACCCCAGTCGGGAAAATTAAGCCACTTCCCGCTGTTACGTTTCGCGTTCCAGTCGTCGGAATATTTTTCGTAAGATACCGTTTCAATACCGTTAATTATTTGTGTAACTTTATTCCCGTCGACAACCAGCAATAAACGGTTCCATTCGCCTGCGGGATGGTAAGGCTTGGCTTTGGGCGGATACATGGCATAGTTTGCGCCGTGAATCTGCCAGTCTTCCAGCGGGTCGTACCAGTTGTCCTGGTCGATTAACTGAAATTCAGGCCCCGTTTCGTACGAATACGTGTATTTGGGGTCTTCCTTTACCTGGAATACAATCCCGCTGTTCGATCCCTGCGACAACTTATACTCAACGGTAAAGGCGAATTTGCGGTATATTTTGTCGGTGACGATATCCTGCTGTTCTTCGCCGCCACCTTTTCCGTCTACCACAAAACAGCCGTCCGTTACAGACCAGACGGCCGGAATCTCCCGCATGTTATATCCATGCCATCCTTTAAAGGTCTTGCCGTCAAACAGCAACTGCCAGCCGTTTTTCCGTTCCTTGTCCGCAAGCGTATTGTCGGCAGCAGTGAGGTCTATTTCAGACCAGAGGTGTTCTGCCGAATTTGTTTTTTTGCCACCCGAACATGCAGCCGCGGCAAACAAAACCGCAATAGCCGGTACTACGAATAAATTTATTTTCATCCTAATGACTTTTTTAAGTTTTTCCCTGAATGACAGTCTTCTGCTTCATCCTGTATGAGTTGAAATATATTGTTGCAAAAGTAGGGTATGTAAAATAATCGCGGAATAGAATAAACAAGTAAAAAAGATGGATTATATTTGCATGGTGACAGGAAACATCAAAAAAATTGATCATGATAAAAATAAGACATGGATTTGCAGGTCAGCGATTAGTTGCTCTCCCCTTTAATATCATTGAAAGAGCGCTTAATAACCCGCTTACATCCGATTTGGCGATTCATTCAATGGGATATTTCCCGAAAGCAGCCCATCATTATGTCGACCGCAAAGACGGATGCGGCGAGTATGTATTGATTTATTGCAGCAGGGGGGAAGGATGGTACCGGCTGGACGGGAAAACCTGTACCGTCCCGGCCAACCATTTTTTTATCCTTCCGGCGGAACATCCCCATAAGTATGGGTCGGGAGAGGAAAATCCGTGGTATATTTACTGGATTCATTTCAAAGGCTACAAAGCCCGGCTGGTTTATGAACAGTTGCAGGGATTGCAGTCTATTGATATGAATAAAGATTCAAGAATCGACGACAGGATTTCTTTTTTTGAAGAACTCATTTCCGCACTTGAAACCGGCAATGACGATGAGATTATAAATTATGCCAACCTGAGTCTGCATCATTTGTTAAGTACTTTTTTATATGTACAGTCTTACCGGAATGTGAAACTGCGGCCAAAGGGCGATCAACACACCTTTTTTGTCAGCCGTGCGACCCATTACATGAACGAAAATATTGAAAAAAGGATTACATTAAAAGATATTGCTTCTTATTTCGGCTATTCGGAATCTCATTTTTACCGTTTGTTCATGAAGGAAATACATTATGCGCCCATGAACTATTTCCTGCACTTAAAGATAGAGCGGGCCTGTCAGTTTTTAGTTCATACGAATATGCAAATCAACCAAATATCTTTTAAACTTGGTTTTGAAGACCCGTATTATTTCAGCCGTATTTTCACAAAAACAACCGGCATGTCTCCTAAAAAATACAGGGAAAACAATCGGAATGTAAGTGTATAAGTACGGATTTATCCGCCGATCTGAACGGTTAATCCCATTTTCTCGCCTTTTCTTTATTAAACCATAATACGCCTTTATTTCCATACATAATATTGGAATGATTAAAAAAATCGTAACTTTGCGCGTATTAAATGAACAGCGGAAGACACGGATAAATTTATTGAATGGTTGAACGCTAAAAAAATATAATTATGAACGAAAAGAAGAATGTGAAAATATTGCCGTACGGCAATTCGAATTTCAAAGACATTATGCTCAATAACTATGCTTATGTGGACAAGACGCGGTATATCGAAATGCTGGAAAAGGAATCGAACCGCAATCAGTTATTCATTCGTCCGCGCAAGTTCGGAAAAAGCCTTTTTCTTCATACGTTAATGTGTTATTACGACATGAATGAAGCAGAGAATTTCGACAGGCTGTTCGGCAACTTGTATATCGGCAAACATCCTACT
>JAISWH010000064.1 GCA_031271125.1 Dysgonamonadaceae bacterium | reverse complement strand
CAAGTTTGGTTTACCGAAAAGGATACTGTAGAGCAAACGGATTTATATTCGCTTGATGATTTTGTATTTACAGACGGTACAAAAGTTCGCAAAGATGCAAATTTGGAAAAAAATTATATCGCAGGTCGTTATGGTGCAATTCCATATAATCATGGTAAGTTCAAATAGTAAATGCAACTAAAGGAAGAAAAAACCTCCGTTGGGGGCATTCCCCCAACAGAGGTTGAGAAAAAAGTTTTTACTTTGTAGTTGAAATGAAAAATAAAAAACAATTATACTTTGCGCGGTTTAAAATAGTGAGTTTAAAAACAGGAAAAAAGTAAGCATCTTTGTGGCGTCAAACCCAATAAAAGATGCTTACAAAAATAAACCTCTCCAAAGAAGAAATTCAACGGCTAAGTTACGAAAGATTTCACTATCCTTGTGTAAAAGCACAAAAAAAATTACATACAGTCTATTTGAAGGCGTCCTGTGGTTACAGTAACACATCTCACTAAATTATGCCGCGTGAAGTATAATCTGATTTACTGATATTTGCATCGAATTTGTTCCTGCGACTTGAGGGGGATTTTTAGAGGAAAGATAGGAAGTAAAATCAAATATAAGTATTTGATTTGCCATGTAATACATATTCAACAATGGTGTAATCTTTTGCTTTACTTGTTGGCATTCAATGATATTTTAATGTATTATTTTATTCCGGTTCTTACCGTTTTTGGTAGTTTGTGATATTGTTTTTGAAACTGAATTTGTAACATTTATTGTTTTATTAAATAAAAACCACTATCTATGCCCTGCATTACATATATTTTGTCATTTAGTACACTTTTAGTACACCTTGTAGAATTACAAAACCCTCTTAATAAGCCAATTAAGAGGGTTTTTGTGTACCCTCGCCGGGAATCGAACCCGAATTTGTTGTTTAGGAAACGACCGTTCTATCCATTGAACTACAAGGGCGCTTTTTTTGAGTTGCAAAAGTAATATAATTATCCGAGACACACAAGCAAATCCGAGTCATTCTACCGATAAAATCAGATGCAAATCCCGGCAGATTTCCGTTACAACTTGTTTCGTGGCAAATGATAAACATTCCGACATGTTGTACGCCGATGCTTCACAGGCAACAGGAAAGTCGCTTCCGAACGACTTCTCTTTGAGGTTTTCACGTGCGGCGTAATCTTTTTTCCATAAAATCCGCTCGCCTTTTTTGAGAGAAACGGCTATTTTCAAATCGCTTGAAGTAGCTAACACCCGGTAGTTCTCGTGTTGAAAGTCTATTACACCCGGGTCTATCGGAATAATGAGAAATCTACCTGTTTCTTGTATCCTTGATCGCGTTTCGTTATGAATAATATTGACGTCCAGCGAATAAGTATCGCCGATAGATATATCGTCGCCGGTTTCCAAATTGAAGCAGGCGCTCCGGTTACATTCCGCCAGCAGGGCATCCGTAAGAAATTCACGGTAAAGCTGCGTCAAGGTGTTTTCCCCAAGAACAACATGGTACTTTGTGCGCCAGTAATTGAATAAAATGAAAGGCAAAACCAATGTATTGCCCCTTTTTACGGTGGTATAGTATCCCATATCGGCACTATCCGTGATGCTGTTCAGATAGACTGTTTTTTCCGGATTTTCTTCATAAACCGGCGATGTAAGCTCGTAATCAAGATCGACCTTAATACTTTGCAGTTGCTTTTGTATCATTTTTTTGCTGCTGCAAGCGCTAAAAAGAATTGCAGACAAAACAATTACTGCAATAGTTTTTATTATTCTCATCTGTTTATATTTTTAGTTCTTAGTTATTGCCACCACCCGTTTGGTAACGGATAAATTTTTGTTCCGGATTTCTACTTGTTCAACCATTTTTTCGGCTAAAAGCCGAAATATTTCTCCTGTCACCGAGTCGTTCAAAGCGACCGGCGCCCCGGAATCGCTTCCTTCGCAAATGTTCCCGACAATCGGTATTTGTCCCAGCAAAGGGATATGCATTTCTTCGGATAATTGTTTGCCGCCATCTTTTCCAAAGATATAGTACTTATTTTCAGGCAGTTCGGCCGGAGTAAACCAGGCCATGTTTTCGACCAATCCAATAACCGGCACATTGATTTTTTTACCGGTAAACATACTGATTCCTTTGCGAGCGTCGGCCAGCGCAACTTCTTGAGGTGTGGTGACAATGACAACGCCGGTCACGGCAAGCGTCTGAACCAAGGTCAGATGAATATCGCTCGTTCCGGGGGGAAGGTCTAAAAGAAAATAATCCAATTCTCCCCAATGGGCGTCGGTAATTAATTGTTTCAAAGCATTGCTTGCCATTGTTCCCCGCCAGACCAAGGCATCTTTCTTATTGATAAAGAATCCGATAGAAAGAATTTTTACTCCGTATTGTTCAATGGGTGCGATGAGTTCCCGTTCTCCTATTCTTTCCATATAAGGTTTTGCTTCTTCCGCATGAAACATTTTAGGAATAGACGGCCCGAAAATATCGGCATCCAAAAGCCCGACTTTGTATCCCGATTTTGCCAAAGCTACTGCCAAATTAACGGCAACCGTACTTTTTCCGACGCCGCCCTTGCCGGAAGAGATGGCAATGATGTTTTTCACTCCGGGCAACAAATCGAGCGGAGCGGGTAGGGGAGACGGTTTGGTTTTTATGTTTATATTTCCTTTAATATCAATGTTTTCTCCTGCATAAGTCAAAATGGCGGTTTCGCCGGCTTTGACCAAAGATTTCATAAACGGGTCGTTCTGTTTTTCAAAAAGAATCGAAAAACTTACTTTGTTTCCTTCGATGCGCATATCGTCTTCAATCATACCCATTTCGACAATGTTTTTGCCTGTTCCCGGATACCGTACTTTTTCAAGCGCATCAAGAATTAATTTCGGATAAATGTTCATTTTTCAAATTTTATTTCTGTGAAAACTCCTGTATGTGTCACGTTTAATTTCCATTTCCGGTTCAATGTAAGTTTCGCGGGGTTCAAGCGCAAAGCGAATGTATTTGATCGGGATACCCCGGTCGAGCCATTGTTGTTCGTAAAACGTTCGGATAGAAAGGATTTTGTCTGCCGATAAACTTTCATACAGATTGTCTGTTTGAACCGATACCGGAAAGTAATTGGCTTTCACCATTTCACAAGTATAAGTAAACATGAAATTGCTGTCGGTTTTCAGGTGAATTTCACCGTTTTCTTTCAAAATCTGATTGTAAAGTTTCATAAATCGCGTAGAAGTCATCCGTTTATTGACTTTATTCATCTGTGGGTCGGGGAATGTGAGCCAGATTTCGGAAACTTCGCCCGGAGCAAAAAAATGGTCAATCAGTTCAATATGTGTTCTTATGAAAGCTGTATTTTTCAGATTTTCATGTTGGGCTTGGGTGGCTCCGTTCCACATCCTGGCGCCTTTTATATCAATTCCGATGAAATTCTTTTCGGGAAAGATTTTAGCCAGACCTACCGTATATTCTCCTTTTCCACAACCTAATTCGATGACAATCGGCCGGTTATTCTTAAAAAACAACTCATTCCATTTGCCTTTCATTTCAAATCCTTTTTCCTTTAAGACGGCGAAAGGATATTGAAACACATGGGAATAGGTGTTCATTTCTTCAAATTTCCGTAATTTATTTTTGGCCACAGTTTTATTTGAATTATTGTGCAAAGATAAATAAAGTCTCGCACTTTTTAATATTACTAACTATTTTTCGTTGATTTTTGCATATTTATATTCTTTTTATTATTTACTTTTGTTCGTTGTTTTATTCTAAATTAAAGATAATGAATGTATGTTAAGATTATCTGTCCATAAAAATTTTCGGCTTCTTTTTTTCTTGTTTTTCATGCCGCCAATAATGCTTACAGCGCAAGAAGCCAATATTTATAACCGGATTTTGAAAGAATCTTTGAAAGCAGATTTTATGAAGATAACGATACCCATGGAAAACGATTCGAATTTTACTAATACGCAGATATATAAAGATATAAACGAAAAAAATTTATATCGGATGCTTTACCGGCACAAAATCGAATTTTTACTGCCTAAAGAAAACTTTTTGCAATCCGAAGCGAAACAACCGGAATTATCACCGTATGCAACAATGCTTTTTTACACAAATTCCAAAAATGAATCTCCGGACAGAGGGAAATTTAATGGAAACGGTACATTCAGCGGAGAATTTGCAACCAAAGGAGATGTTCTTCTTTCCAGATCAGCTCCTATTATGGTTAATGTGCCGGCATTATTGTTCTTTGTTGCCTCTCGACTGATTTCAGCTAAAGATACTCATGTTCCGAAAGAATCAAAAAAGGATAAAACGTTGAGAATCATAACAAAAGATGTCTATCACATTGATGAGTAATTTAAAATTTGTTTAAATAATATACTTGGTATTGCAAAGTACCTTTTTTATTCATACATTTGTGCTGTGAATTTGTTTAAATATTAATGTAACAAAAAAGATATTTTTACGTCTATATAAATAAAAAACGGTTAGAGCTAATGATAAGATTACAACGAATCAATAAAACTTACCATAATGGAGCGCCGCTTCATGTTTTAAAAGGGATTAATCTGGAAGTCGAACAAGGAGAAATGATTTCGATTATGGGCGCTTCCGGTTCCGGGAAATCAACCTTGCTCAATATTTTAGGAATTTTGGATACGTATGATGAAGGGAATTACTATCTGAATGATATTTTGATAAGAGACCTGAGCGAATCGCGAGCGGCCGAATTACGGAATACGATGATTGGCTTTGTCTTCCAGTCTTTTAATCTGATTAATTTCAAAAATGCGATGGAAAATGTTGCGCTTCCGCTTTATTATCAAGGTGTAAGCCGGAAAAAACGCAACCGGATTGCTTTAGAATATTTGGATAAAATGGGTTTAAAGGAATGGGCGAAACACAGTCCCAATGAGTTGTCGGGCGGACAAAAACAACGTGTGGCTATTGCCCGCGCCTTGATTTCCAAACCGCGAATTATTCTGGCGGATGAGCCTACCGGCGCTTTGGACAGTAAAACTTCGGAGGAAATGATTCACCTTCTTCGGGAAGTGAACAAAGAGGGAATGACGATGATTATTGTCACTCACGAACAAAGTGTTGCCGATGCGACGGATAAAATCATTCATTTGAAAGACGGAATTATTGAAGAAATTATAAATACAGGTGAACGGTGAACGGACGCCCTTCACCGTTCACAAACAACAAGATATATGTTTGATTTAGATAAGTGGACTGAAATATTCGATACAATCCGGAAAAATAAACTGCGTACTTTTTTGACCGGACTTTCCATTTCGTGGGGAATATTCATGTTTTGTTTCCTGCTTTGCGCCGGCAACGGACTGAAAAACGGCGTAACTTCCAATTTCGCCGGACGTGCGAGAAACAGCTATGAGCTTTGGGGACGCCGTACGTCCAAACCTTATCAGGGATTTCCCGACAACCGGCCTATTAAATTCAACGACAACGATTTGAGGTTGGCGAGGGAACAGTTGCCCCAAACCGTTCATGTTTCCGGTATGACATACAACGATCTTGAAATCAGTTACAAAAACCAGCATACCTCCTGTTCTTTACAAGGAATAGAACCCGAATTTATGCACATCAACGGTATAAAAATTCCGGACGGGCAGGGACGCTTCCTCAATGATATGGACGTGAAAGAAAACCGAAAAGTGGCGGTCATTAACCAGCGGGCAAAAGACGTTTTGTTTCCGGACGGCGCGGCTGTCGGCGAACAGGTGTTTGCAGGCGGATTGGGCTATACGGTAATCGGCGTTTTTACGGAAGATTCCTGGGGTGACGGGGCAAAAGCCTATATTCCGTTTTCGACGGCTATGTTGTTGTACAGCAAAGATAAACGTATCAA
>JAISWH010000039.1 GCA_031271125.1 Dysgonamonadaceae bacterium | reverse complement strand
GCGGCGCGGACGACCGAGAAAATACGGACGACTTTCCTGCGCCAATTTATATACAAACTGCGTTTTATCCACATAAAGAAAATTTTCCGTACGCAGTTTCTCAAAATCCTGTATGCCTACCGGCATTTTTCTAAGGCCTGTTACCATGATTTATGCAAATTTTATTTTACAAAGATAAGTATTTTTCTATGAAATTGTTGGCAGAAAATACAATTTTGTCACCAATGAACACATTAAACTTGAATAAAGAGAAACGCCAAACCAATCATCTTTCATATCTTTGTAACGGTAAAATTGCTCGTTACCACTAACCTGACCATTCAGGAAATTATGTATCAAACCGGCTTTATCAACCGCTCGCACTTTTACAAGGAATTTGCCAAACGTTACGGGAAAAGTCCGATAGATTTTCTTTTCCCATTCAATACCGGAACGATGTTCGAAAACGGCGAGCCAGCCTTCGCTGCAACCCAAAAGATCCATGTAGCGGGCAGTCTGTTCGAGACCTTTTTCCATGTATTTCGGCCCGTAATTGAGTTTGATCTCTATCGGATATTTTTGTCCTTCATATATCAGGCAGAGGTCGAGGCGACCCGTGCCTGCCGCCATATCGCGGATAACCTGTCCGCCGCCGTTGATGACCCGTTGCAGAAATCCCATCAAGATCAGATGCGGCGCTGCTTCCCTGTAGTCGAATTTCTCTTTCCAAATATCGCTGTTTTCGCGCCAGTACTGCTGGAAGTCGCGCATCAGGTAATCCATGTCTATGCGTCCGTCTTTCAGGTAGCGGGGTATTTGATATTCTTTGTGATGATGCAGTAAATTTTGCTGAACATCATAACTTAAGGTTCGGGCGATAAGCTCTCCATAAATAGGATTGGCAGGCCCCAAACGGTCTTGCGTTTCGATAATCAAACCCAAATCCCTGACGTAAAGAAAATCGTCGGAAAGCCGTCCGACAAAATCTTCGCCAATGATGATCGGCTCTATCACTTTGCGTACCCGGTCTTCCTTCAGCCGTTCGAGCAAACTGTCGATATGAGTATCCCGACGCAGAATGATGTTTTGAATGGCTTGACTTACTAATTCCGCCGTTACCGGCTTTGTATAGTCCGATTGTAGGATTTCAACAATCACCTCGTTGGCAACGGCGTTCACTAACCAGGGTTGTCCTTGCGTCTGTTCCCAGACCAGTTCTATTGCATCATCTTCAAACACTTGTCCGGTTTCGCCGGTGTGCTGTTGATACAACAGGATAATATCGTCTTTGGTGAAGTTTTTTAATGTCAACGACTTCGTTACAATATTAAAAGGGCTGGCGCTACCCAACGTTTCGCTGTCGGGACGAATCACGTTCCGGCTCAATCACACCCTGTGCGATTTCCAGCGAGCAATACAGCGCATAATACTTCCCACCGGCATTAAGCCTCTTGGTCAAATCCTGCAAGTAGGTAGTTTTCCCGCTCTGCCGCGCCGCATGAATCACAAAATACTGCTTCATGTCTATCAACTGTTCGACGCCTCGCAAACGGGAAGCGGCGGCGATCATGTAATGCTCTATGCTGTTACATGGTCCTGCTATATTGAAGTATCTCATTATTAAAACTTGTTTATTATCCAACAAAATTACATGAAAATCTTACGATTTCCAAGCGCATGCAATGAAAAACTGTTTTTTTACAGAGGAAAGATACTGTTTTTTTGCGTGTAAATCAACAGTGGGCAAGATCAGGTTGGCTTTTGGCTTTTTGTATCCAATTTTGGCAAAACGTTTTGCAGGAACGTAATTTTGAGCAAATATTATCCTCTAACGAAGTTCACAACGGCAATTTCAATTGGAAAATGAAAAAAGCCGGCGAAGTATTTGGAAAAGCTGAAAAAATATCGACTTCCGCCTTCGTCGAAACCGGATGGTTGCCTGCAGTCATACCGGGTACCGTGCTTAATTCTTTAGTTTACAATAAAATATATCCGGAGCCGTATTTCGGCTTAAACAATAAACTCGAAACAGGATTGATTTTATCAGGATAAGATAAAGTTAGCTATCCTGATTATCTGAAACAAAATGAACGGAAAACAGTAAAAGTGGTCGGTGAAATTCCAAATCAGTGAAAAAATATTGTAAAGATATATTTACTCAAAATATACATCATAATAATGCAAAAATAACTACTTTTGTATCACAAATAAACGACTGTACACATGTTTTGCTAAAAATATAAACGAGTCTGTTACGCCGGCAACGACCTGAACTTTTTGGTGAACATCAGCAACGTTTGTGGCCGGGCAATGATACTCACCATTATAAACAATTATCGAATGAAAAATCTTGATGTCACCGTTCGTGAATGTGATTACGCAAATCCTGAAGACCGGAACGCCATCGGCGTTCTGATCAACGCCTACATTGCAGACGAAATGGGCGGAGGAGAACGGCTTACGCCACCGCAACAATCACGCCTGGCGGAAGCGCTTCGCCAACATCCGAAATCAATAGTCCTGTTGGCATGTATCGGGGAAATCCGGTGCGGTATGCTGGTTGCGTTCGAAAACTTTTCAACCTTCACGGTCTGTCCCATGATAAACATTCACGACGTAATCGTGTTAAAAGAGTACCGGGGAAAACATGCCGGAAAACGTTTGCTGGAAGCCGTTACAGGCATTGCAAAGGAACGCAGGTGCAGCCGTATCACGCTCGAAGTAAGGAAAGACAATCCTGTCGCCCAACGGTTATATAAAAGTATGGGGTTTGATGCGCCGGTTCCTGAGATGTACTATTGGCGGAAAAATTTACGGGAATGGAACTTTTGACGGTAATAGTTGCATTCAAGTAATTGTCTTTACTCACTACCGGCTGTACATTTTCCGTATTGATATACATAGTCGATAAATTCGTTAACTGAGTTTGTGCGGCTGCGTTGTAAGCAATCAGCAGACCTGCACTTATCCAAAGATGTGGTTTCATTTTTATTTTCCCCTGCCGAGCAGGAAAATTTTTTAACAAAAATGTCTGTCACTGTATTGATGACAGACACTTCATTTTTCGGATCTTAATTCATCACAAAATTACTAAGAGCTATCTAATTGACTACTATCCATTTGCGAATACTTTTCTTTGTCCAACAAACTTTTTCAACCTCCTTATTTAGAAGCATTCTAAATAAGAATAACACTTAACTAATTGATTTATAGCTGTTTTAGTCTCGTTTAAATAGTAAAAAAGGCGAAAATCTACCTTATCTTTCTTATTATCAATAATTTACAAGCTATTTTTTAAAACCTCATTTTTTCAATTTAACAATTTGTTAAACACTTGTAAAACATCAGGCCTCTTAAGTATCTTAAAATCAGCCGTTTACAAACACTGTCTGTCATCAATACAGTGACAGACACCGGAAGCACAAAGTTGATTTGACAATCCATTGATTTACAGTGATTTATGCGTTTCTTTGAAAAAAGTATTAAAGCTTAAAAAATGTGAAAATTAATAATTGAAAAGATGAAAATGACGAAAAAAATGATGTTTTTGTTTCTGCTGTTTCCGGTGATTTTCGGGACAGCAGATTTGTATGCACAGGTGACTATCGGATCGGATGAGGCACCGCATTCAGGTGCGATTTTGGATTTACGATCAACGGACAAAGGATTGAAGTTGCCCGCAGTTTGGCTTGAAGATGTGACGGAATTTGAATTATCAGGGAATGCGGACAACGCTGAAGGTATGACGGTTTATAATACCAATGATAATACTAAAGGCGGTAGGGGTCGAGGTATTTACATCTGGAACGGTACATGGATTTATTCCGGTGGAGCTCCCAAGGCGGAAACGCCTGTAAGTAAAATAGTTATTACTTCTGATGGGAATCTTAATACAGTGACAGCCGGCGGAATACTGCAATTAACAGACAGCATATTGCCGGCAAATGCATCTAACAAAAATGTGACGTGGAGTGTGCTTTGGAGTGGTTCATTGACAGCCGGTAAAGCGACTGTTGACAATAAAGGGCTGGTAACCAGTCTTAAACCTGGTAATGTTACTGTTCGAGCATCTGCTATCGATGGTTCCCAGGTATACCGGGATTTCACATTATCGGTTCTGCCCACTACTATGGTCACCGGTCTCAGCATTTATAGCGAAACGGGTGCAGACTCTGTGGCGGCTGGTCGTACGCTTCAACTGGTCGCTGAAATCACTCCGGATGAAGCCTCGAGAGCCATAAAGTGGGAGGTTATCTCCGGTAAGACGTACCTAACAGTAGGTGGTGCGACGGGCGTTGTTACCGGAACTGCCGTGGGGACTGCTACGGTACAGGCCACTACTTTAGACGGTTCGAATGACACTGCTACTATTGATATTCGTGTTACCGTACCGATACTGATTCCGGGAACCCAAACAAGAACAATGGGTGCCAACTCGTACTATACCTATAAATACGGTGATACCGAATGGATGCTCGAAGTTTCACTGGAAGGCACTGCTACTTACACTACTTTGTTTGGCGAGCCCGATGGGATTCCTTATAATTACTATACTTATGCCCAAGCCCTTAATGCTTGCATTAACGCTGAAGGCTGGTATTTGCCAACACTAGCTCAAGGAACCGCTTTGGCAGACTACCTGAATAATTACGCCACCGTTGACGAGAAAAACATGATGGTGTTAAGCGCACGTGGCGGCTACTACGATGGAACTTGGATAAGGAGCGATGGTTTTAGCAGGCTTCAGAATCTGTATCTCTTCAGGTGGAGCGGCACGCCACATGCTTATTATTTTGGGGCAGACTATTGTTTCGCTGTTAAATGTGTTTACATGGGCGAGTAATGCCGTCTATAGTACGAAAACGAGGCAAAACCGGCGTTGTGTGGTGGGAAGCTGCGGTCTACCAATCAGCGCCGTTTTACGCGTGTATACGAGGGTTAGGAAATCTAACTCCCGCTCGGTGTAACGGGATGCTACGCCGAGCAGGGGGACCCGCTGTAGTCTTTGGATGTTCGTCTCTTGACGATTCTTTCTTCTTTCTTTTTCATTGCGTTACTCTTTTTTCTGTAACGCTATTTTAGGACGTGACATTTCCTGACAACGCCTTAGTAATTCTTTTTTTGTCCGTTTCCGGACAAAAATGTCCGTCTTTAATACATACGATAAAACTTCAACAGATTGCCTGTTAGTAATTTATGGCTTTGGCATACGTTTTGTTTATTATAAGCAAAGAATAATCATATAAAATAATGGACAGAGAAATTTCACTTAGCGTAAAAAGAAAACGGATACGGAAAAAGCTTTTGTTATCCGGTATAATCGGACTATCCATCATGATATTTGTGATTACGATCTCTCAATTCATGAAAGACAGTATATCCTTACGTGCTGTAGATATAGGAGAAGTAGATAGGGGAAGCATCGAAATAACCATTGCTGCTTCGGGTAAATGGTCTCCCCTGATGGAAGAGAT
>JAISWH010000022.1 GCA_031271125.1 Dysgonamonadaceae bacterium | reverse complement strand
CGTTTCTGGGAAGCATTACGAGGGATTATATACACGCGGGGACGCTGGGTTTTCCCCTGCTGGTTATCATCATGTACATGGGCGCTTTAAGTCCCAAAAATCCATACGTGAAGAAACTGCTTAGCATACGCAAAGAGTTGTCCATCCTGTCGGGCTTCCCGATATTGACGCATTCGCTGATTCGTGTAACGAATAATTTCCCCCGCGCCCTCCATTTTTTCTTCGACAGCGAGGCGCAAGCGGGAGCAACAAACGCTTTGGGCGCGGGAATATCAAATTTCAGCTTCGTGCTGGGCGTTGTAATGCTGGCGCTGTTTATTCCGCTGTGGGTTACGTCGTTCGATTCCGTTCACAGGCGCATGGGAAATGTTCGGTGGAAGAAATTGCAACGATGGTCTTACGCCTTGTATGCCATGCTGTTTATCCATGCCATGGGCATACAGGTCGGCGGCATGTTGAACCCCAGAGGGGGCGGGCGAAGAGCGCCAAGCCCCGCCGTTGAAACAACAGCAATAACATCAGCCGCAACCCGCAACCTTTTCGTCGAAAATTTGGGAATGCAGCAACGGGCGGAAAGAGGCGAACGCGGCGGGCGCGGCAACAGAAACGTAGCGCTACCCGCCGACAGCAGCAAACATTCCGGAGCGGCAAAAGGCGAACACAGAGGCGAACGCGGCAACAAAAACGTAGCGCAGCCGTCAGGAAACGACAGTCAGGAATTGCATGAACATGCGGAAAGGGGCAGACACGGCAATAATAATGCCGTTCAGCAGTCGGCAGGCAACGGCAACCGTACCGAAGCGGCAACCCCTTCCGAAAGAGGCGGACATCAGCAAAGTGCAGGCTTTGCCGATATTAAAGTCGGTTCGAAGGCAAAACGGTACATACATATCGCTTCCCTTCTCCTCGTTTTCGGGTCGTATCTGTATCTCCGGCTGAAGAAAGCAGGGCTGAAAAAGCAGGAAGAGCAATGATAACAGCAGCAACATATCGCTTACTGACGTCAGTGAGCCGTCTACTGACCCCAGTGAGCGGCTCACTGAACTCAATAAATGATTCACCCAAAAATCCATCTCAGTAGCCGAAGAGAACGTCCGCATGAGTGACGACCATTACAAGGCGGGAATTTCAATCCTGTCCGAGATTTGTAGTTGATTTTTTGCCACTTCCACGCTTCTATCTTTAAAGACTATTGAGTTTCATTTTCCGATAGCTCCCCTGTGACATCCCCGTATGCCGCGAAAAAGCGCTTTTTATCCTTATTAATGATTAGCGTATGTATAAAAATCCCAATAAATGGGGATTGCACACTCTTTTTTTCCACCATACCTTTGCGTTGTCGTAACGATTAGACGTTATCAAAATGAACACACAAATTAAAACCGCCTTTTATTGGCTTCTGTTGGGGATATGTTTCCTGACACACAACTTATTTCACATGTACGGACTGTTCTACGGCGTGGACATCCGCCTGCCTGATGCGACGGGCGAAGTTCCGCCGGGCACGCAGGTTTTCAACACGGTGATTTTTACCGTAACCTTCCTGATGGCGTTACTGTCGGTAAATCTTTCGGGTTGTGGCTTCCGTTGGATTTCGCTCGTGTGGAGCGCATTGTTTCTGCTGCTTAACATCGCTCATCTGGCGGAGGCGATATTTGTCGAAGCATTCGACCTCTCGCAGGTTTGCCTGTTGAGTTTCGTTCTGGTTGTGAATGTACTGCTGATTGTTGTGTTGTGGAAAAGCGTAAAACAGCAGAGATGACAGACAAAAACAAGAATCAGTTAAAAACAATTGGGAAATCTTGTTCAATCCCGATTTTAATTCCCCCGAGTTCGGTACAATTAGAAATTCTGCCGAAAGCAACAATTTTGTTTTGTCTGTAACGCAATGGATTGAAAAAATCAAATCCGTAAAGAACAAAAATGACCGCAACAGGAACATATCGCCCACTGACCCCAGTGGACGGCTCGCTGACATCAGTAAACTATTTACTGACCTCAGTGAGCCGTTTGTACGATTTTCGTGAAGCCACAATATCCTGCATGTTTTCTACCCTCGCTCGGCTCCGGCCTACGTCGAACGGGGAGAGTAAAATGCAGTAAGCAATAAGTACCTCATCAAAATAAGTTTTTATTAAACCGTCTATAGACTGCCTACAGATTAGATTTTTTTTCACTACTTTTGCAGTTGAAATTAAGTTGAATTTATAGAAAATGGCATGGATTTTATTAATACTTGGAGGCATCTGTGAAGTAGGTTTTACGACCTGTCTACAAGAGTCGGACAACCTCTCTAATTGGAACAGGAACTGGCCGTGGGCGACAGGCTTTTTCGTATTTTTATTTTTTAGCATGTATTTGCTCAATGAAGCGGCAAAGCATATTCCGATGGGTACTTGTTATGCCGTATGGACGGGCATTGGAGCTGCGGGAACTGTGCTCGCAGGAATACTTCTGTACCATGAACCGGCAAACTTGTGGCGAATTATTTTTATTTTTACGCTCATTGCAAGTATTGTGGGATTGAAAATAGTATCGCATTAAATTGAATTTGAAATGAATGAGTTATTAAAAGAAACGGGAAACACAGGTGGAACAACCTGTTGTACAGACAGAGCGAAAAAGGGTAGAACCTCAAAGTTGCCGATGAAACTGTCAAGTAAAGGCTATAAAATACTAAAAACAATTCATATTTTATCAGCATCCATCTGGATTGGCACGAGTGTTGTCGGCTTATTTTTATTGACTGTCGTTCTGAACAAAAATAATTTATCGGAAATATTATTGGCTGTCCATTACATTGATTTGTTGATAATTGTTCCAATGAATATAAGCACGTTTGTTACAGGTATAATTTTCTCAAAATTTACGCAATGGGGATTTTTCAAACACAGATGGATTATATTAAAATATGTCATAAATATAATTCCTTTGATAGGCGGGGGGATTATATTTGCCCCGTCAATACTAAATATGCTCTCTATCGTCAATGAAGTCGGTGAAGACGCGCTTTCAAATCCATCTTTCATTTTATCAAAAAATATATTTACATGGGCTTTCATTGTTATACTTTTATTGTTGATCACAGCCTTATGCCTGACGGTAACTAAACCTAAATTAGGAAAAATAAAATGAAGAATTCGCACAACAAACGTAATAAACATAATGATTTTGTATGAAAGAAATAAATCAAAAACATAGTGAAGCGCTTATTGAACTCATCAATAAATGTCCTTACTTTTATCTGTTATCAATAAACGTTTGTGTAATAAAATACGGATATTGTAGATTAGAAATTAGTATTGATGAAAAACACCTTAATCCATTTGGAGGTTTGCACGGTGGGGTTTATTCATCGGCAATAGATACAGCAGCATATTGGGCAGTTTACGGCAGTGTAGATGAAAATGCCGGACTTATATCTATTGATCTTCATGTTGATAATATTTCCTCTGTTCAAAAAGGGAAAATAATTGTGGAAGGAAAACA
>JAISWH010000019.1 GCA_031271125.1 Dysgonamonadaceae bacterium | reverse complement strand
CATTTTAACCGCCGCAAAGGTTTTCCGATGCCTTACACACTGGAAGTATTGAAAAAAATCCGTCCCGAAGGCTTCGAGCGCGACGAGCCTGCCTTCGGGTCTTTATTATTTAACGATTGAAAGATGAAAACGACAGTCTTATTTATCTGTATTTTCATGTCAGGGATTCAAAGTACACACGCACAAATTTGGGTTTCCGACCAGGGCGACGGAACCTACAAAAACCCCGTCCTGCACGCCGACTATTCCGACCCCGACCTTATCCGCGTCGGCGACGACTATTACATGACGGCCTCAAGTTTCAACTGCGTACCGGGCTTGCCGATTCTCCATTCCAAAGATTTGATTAACTGGAAAATCATCAACCACGCCCTGCCCGAACTGCGTATGGAAGGTGTGGAGCCGGCAAACTTTTTCGACACGCCTCAACATGGCAAAGGCGTGTGGGCGCCCTGCATCCGTCACCATAAAGGCGAATTTTACATTTACTGGGGCGACCCCGATTTCGGTATCTACGTCGTTAAAACAAAAGACATCGCCGGCAAATGGGACAAGCCCAAACTCGTCTTATCCGGAAAAGGAAGAATCGACCCCAGCCCCCTGTTCGACGACGACGGTAAAGTATATCTTGTTCACGCCTGGGCGGGCAGCCGCGCCGGACTGAACAGCGTATTGACTGTCTGCGAATTAGACGAAACCGGCACAAAGGTTATAAGTCAGGAGGCATTGGTCTTTGATGGAAATGACGGTGTTAATCACACTGTTGAAGGCGGTAAATTCTATAAAAAAGATGGTTATTACTATATTCTCGCGCCTGCGGGCGGCGTTGCCGACGGCTGGCAGTTGGCAATGCGCTCGAAAAACGTTTACGGACCGTATGAAGTAAAGCGAGTTTTGGCGCAGGGAACGACCGGCATTAACGGACCTCATCAGGGCGGTCTGGTCGATACGCCAACCGGCGAATGGTGGTTCATGCACTTTCAGGACAAAGGAGCTTACGGTCGCATCCTCCATTTGCAGCCGGTCGCATGGAAAGACGGCTTTCCGGTGATGGGCGTCAACGACAAAAACTATTGCGGCGAACCTGTTTTGACGTATAAAAAACCCGACGTCGGCAAAACCTTTCCGGTAGAAACGCCGCAGGAAAGTGATGAATTTAATTCGGACAGGTTGGGTTTGCAATGGCAATGGCACGCCAATCCCGGACAGGCCTGGGCGTTTCCGTCAACAAACGGTTATTTGCGAATGTACGGGCAGTATTATCCCGAAAATTTTTCCAACTTCTGGGACATACCCAATCTGTTGCTGCAAAAACTTACTGCGCCCGAATGTACCGCCACTGCCAAAATATCCGCAGTATTGCGTAACGACGGTGATAAAGCCGGATTTATCGTGATGGGTTGGGATTATTCCCGCATCGCTTTGATGAAAAAAGGCGACGGTTACGCACTGGAACAGGTAATTTGCAGCGATGCCGAACAAAAAAATCTCGAACGAAAAGCAACGGAAATTCCATTGCAAAACCTGCAAATGAATAAACGGCTGCATTATCAAACGCCTGTCGATGAAGTCACCTTTTATTTCCGGTTGGAGGTAAAGGAAGGCGCGTCGTGTGCGTTCTCGTACAGTGTGGACGGGAAAGAATTTTATCCGTTCGGCGAACCGTTTCTTGCCCGTCAAGGCAAATGGATCGGCGCAAAAACGGGGTTCTTTATTATGAATAAAACCGCCGGAACAAGCCGCTCGTGGGTAGATGTCGATTGGTTTAGAGTAGAAAATAAAAATGTGAACAGGGAGTTGGATTATTGCCGTTCCCGAATTAAACAAACGCTCGAAGAAATAAGCAATACCAACCGGATGCCGAAAAACATTGCCGACAGTTTGAGCAGTTGGAAAACGGTGGACATCTCTATCGACGAGTGGACGGTCGGTTTTTGGCCGGGTATTCTGTGGTACAATTACGAAAACACACAGTCACCGACAGATGCGGATATTGCCCGTTATTACACCGGTTTATTGGAACCGCTCACCAAACTGCCGGCTTACGACCACGATTTGGGTTTCCAACTGTTTTGCAGTTACGGCAACGCCTATCGCCTAACCGGCGATGAAAACTACCGGCGAATCCTGTTGAACGCAGCCGATACCTTAGCAACCTTATTCAATCCTGTTGTCGGCACAATTTTGTCGTGGCCCCGCGAAGTAAAGCCCCGCAACTGGCCCCACAATACCATCATCGACAATATGATTAACCTTGAACTCCTGTATTGGGCGGCAAAAAACGGCGGCGATCCCAAACTCTATGACCTCGCCGTCAAACATGCCGAAACAACAATGCAAAACCATTTCCGTGAAGACGGCGGTTGCTACCATGTAGCCGTTTACGACACGATTGACGGTCATTTCATCAAAGGCGTAACGCATCAGGGATACGCCGACAATTCGCTGTGGGCGCGGGGACAGGCATGGGCAATTTACGGTTATACAATGGTTTATCGTGAAACGGGCGATAAAAAATTCCTTCGATTTGCCGAAAAAGTAACGGATTTATACCTCCGTCGTTTACCTGAAAATGAATACATTCCGTATTGGGATTTCGATGCACCCAATATCCCCGCCGAACCGCGCGACGCTTCGGCTGCGGCGATTACCGCTTCGGCATTACTGGAACTGTCGCAACTGGAAGACAACGAAGAAAAGTCTGCAAAATATCAAACCGCGGCAATCAATATGCTTGTCGAACTGTCGTCGGACAGGTATCAAAGCGGAACTGCAAAACCGTCGTTTCTCTTACATTCCACCGGACATTATCCCAACGGTTCGGAAATCGACGCTTCCATTATCTATGCCGACTATTATTACATCGAGGCGTTGATGCGGTATCAATAAAAGTAGCGTCGATTTGAAATTCACTCTTAATATTTATCTATATATAATTTGCATGTTAAAATAAAAATGCAGATATTTGCAAACAAATTATGATTGGGAAATCTGATGATACAAAAATATCCTTCAGTTTTTTTAGATAATGCCGTAAACGAATTTGCCAAGTTACCCGGAATAGGTAAAAAATCAGCATTACGTTTGGCATTACAAACCCTCAAAAGGACGAAAGAAGAAGTTTCTGTTTTTTGTCAAGCCATATCCGATTTATGTAACTATGTCCATTATTGTAAAATTTGTCACAATATTTGTGATTCGGAAATCTGCAATATATGTACTGATGCACACAGAGATACTTCTTTGGTTTGTGTAGTTGAAAGCATCAAAGAAGTAATGGCCATTGAAAACACAGGACAATATCAAGGTTTATACCACGTTTTAGGAGGGATTATTTCCCCGATGGAAGGGATAGGGCCAAGTGATTTACAGATAGAAAGTCTGATACAGAGAGTGAAGCAAGAGAATATCAAAGAAATTATTTTGGCATTAAGTACGACAATGGAAGGCGATACGACTAATTTTTATATCTATCGCAAACTTGCCGGAATGAATGTCGGAATCAGTGTCATAGCACGGGGCGTTTCCATAGGGGATGAAATTGAATATGCCGATGAAATTACATTAGGCCGTTCAATCTTGAACAGGGTGAATTTTAGCGATTCGTTTAAATAAATATATATGATAATTGCAGTAGATTTTGACGGGACAATAGTTGAGCATGCTTACCCAAAGATTGGTAAGCCGATTCCTTTTGCTATTGAGGTATTGAAAAAATTACAACATGAAGAGCATCATTTGTTAGTATTGTGGACTGTGAGGGAAGATGATTTGTTGGAGGAAGCATTGGAATATTGCAAACGTTCCGGCTTGGAATTTTATTCGGTCAATAATAACTATCCCGAAGAAAATCAAGGCGTTGAACCTCGAAAAATAAACGCCGATTTGTACATTGATGATAAAAATATCGGAGGCATACCCGATTGGGGCGTTATTTACAATATGGTGAAATCCGGGTCTAATGGAGATTGGGATGTAAATGATTATTTATCAAACAATAATTATCTTTCCAAGAAAAAGAAGAATTTCTTAATTCGCCTGGGTGAAGCTTGGGACCAAGTCAAAGGACGCAGCTATTAATTATTTTGGAATATGACTTTTCCTGTACCGGATGATCTTGTAAAAAAAACAGCTGAAGAACTGTATATCAACGATTTGAAAAAAGCGACAATTCGAGAAATCGTTGCTATTGCCGGAAGTATAGAAAAAAAAACCGGCTTAGAATTTATTCACATGGAAATGGGCGTGCCGGGACTTCCTCCTTCGTCTGTCGGAATTGAAGCCGAAATCACCGCTTTGAAAAATGGAGTTGCTTCGATTTATCCGCCGATTGACGGGGTTTCCGAACTGAAAACCCAATCGTCGCGTTTTATCAAAGCCTTTGTCGATTTGGATATTTCGCCCGAAGGATGTGTGCCGGTTGTCGGTTCGATGGAAGGCGTTTTTATTTCCTTTATTGTTGCCAATCAATGCCATCCGGACAAAGATACCATTTTGTTTATTGATCCCGGATTTCCGGTACAGAAACAGCAAGTGCATGTGTTGGGCTATAAATACGAATCGTTTGATGTGTATGATTACCGAGGCGATAAACTCAAAGATAAATTAGAATCTTATCTTTCCAAAGGAAATATTTCCTGCATCATTTATTCCAATCCCAATAATCCGGGATGGTTTTGCTTGCAGGAAAAAGAATTGCAAATCATCGGTGAAGCGGCTACTCGTTATGATACCCTTGTCTTTGAAGATTTTGCTTATTTCGCCATGGATTTCCGCAAAGATTTGGGGACGCCGTTTCAAGCGCCGTTTCAGGTTTCCGTTGGAAAATATACCGACAACTATGTGCTGTTCATTTCCGGCTCCAAAGCCTTTAGTTATGCCGGACAAAGAATCGCTATCGTAGCTGTTCCGGATAAATTGTATCATCGGATTTATCCGGGTTTGACGCAGAAATATGGCGGCGGCACTTTTGGAAGCGTCCTAATACAGAGGGTATTATATGCCGTTTCGACAGGAGCCACCCATTCGGCGCAATACGCTTTAGCTGCTATGTTCAAAGCTGCCGCCGACGGGCAATATCATTTCCTGGAAGAAGTAAAAGAATATGGCCGGCGGGCGGGAAAATTGAAGGAAATTTTCTTGAAATATGGCTTTAAATTAGTATATGACAATGATTTAGGTGAAGAAATCGCCGATGGGTTTTATTTTACTGTCGCTTATCCGGGTATGACGGGCGGCGAATTATTAAAACGCCTCATCCCTTACGGAATCAGCGCTATCTCATTATCTACCACCGGCAGCAAACAGGAAGGTTTGCGCGTTTGCACTTCTTTCATCAAAGATCACCAATACGAATTGTTGGAACAACGTTTGCAAGCTTTTCAAAATAAACCAATAAAAAATATCGCTATATTAGCTTCGGGTTCAGGCAGCAATGCAGAAAACATCATCCGCTATTTTCAGAATGATGTGCGGATTCATTTTCCGTTCATTATTTCGAATAAGCAAAACGCATACGTGCATGAGCGGGCAAAAAAACTTCACATTCCTTCTCTTTTTTACACGAAAGAAAGTTTTGAAAACGGGGAAGTTTTAGCTTTTTTATTGGAAAATAAAATTGAATTTATCGTTTTAGCGGGCTTTTTGCTAAAAATTCCCCTCAACATCATCCGGGCTTATCCCAACAAAATCATCAATATTCATCCGGCGCTTCTGCCCAAATTCGGTGGAAAAGGTATGTATGGTTCGTACGTCCACGAAGCGGTAGTCGCTAACAAAGAAACCGAATCGGGCATCACAATTCATTATGTAAATGAGAATTACGATGAAGGGCAGATTATTTTTCAAGCAAAATGTAAAATACTTCCGACAGATACGCCGGAGGATGTAGCTGCTAAGGTGCATGAATTGGAATACCGGTATTTTCCGGAAATTATAGAAACTGTTTTTTTGTTTGGACAAAAGTAGAAAATAATTGAGAATGCACCAAATACCGTACCGGATAAAGCACCGAAAAGAACCCGATGACCAGCACTGTTATCAGCACAAACAATAAATCGGAAAAAGAAATAATGACCGGATAAGCATTCACGGAAAAATTACCGTTACCCAGACGCAACCATCCGAAATGTTGCTGACCGAGACAAAGCAAAACGCCCAGAACAATTCCGGCAACTGCCCCGGATGCTGAAATCAACCATCCTTCAAATAAGAAGATTCTGGATATTTGGCGATTATCCGAACCTAAATTCCGGAGCGTTATCACATCGGCTTGTTTGTCGATAATCAGCATCGACAAAGAACCGATGATATTGAAAGCCGCAATCAACAATATAAAAATCAAAATGAAGAAAGTCACCCATTTCTCAATGTTTATCATCTTAAAAGTGTCTTCCTGCTGTTGGTATCTGTCTTTCACATAAAAATCACATCCGATTATTTTTTGAATTTTCGCTTGCGCCTCTTTGACCGAAACGCCTGCTTTCAGCTTGATTTCCAAAGCGCTGACTTCTTTTTCGTAATCAAACAGATCCCGCGCCAAGCGAATGGGAGCAATCACATAATTCTCGTCATAGACCGCCTGAGTTACCTGGAATATGCCGCCGATATAAGCATATTCCCTGCTAATCGAAGCAATTGGATTGGAAAGATTGACCTTGACATTCCGTTTGGGAGCGTCGATTTCCAGCGGGAAAACGAAACCGGTATTCACACCGATGCTGTTCGCTATGCCTAAACCCAACAAGGCGAAATTATTAACTTCGTTTTTCAGTATCGTATCCCCGTCTATCAAAGTTGAGGCAAAATTCGTCTGTGAAACGAAATTATCGCCGACACCTTTCAGTATAGCCAAACCCTGGCGTCCCCGATAATTAATCATCACATTATCTTCCAGACTTTCGGTAATCAAATCAATAGCCGGCAAGGCGTATACTTCCCCGAATATAACCGTGTCCGGATTAAAGACTTTCCCCCTGACCGGCGTAATTTTCAATTCCGGATCAAAAGAACTGAACATATCCGTCACCAAACCCCGAAATCCATTGAGTACCGACATGGAACAGACCGTAGCCATTGTCGCAATAGCTACTCCGCAAACCGCTACAATGGAAATAATATTGATAGCGTTGTGTGATTTCTTCGAAAAGAGATACCTTTTAGCTATGTAAAAAGGAAAATTCATTTATTTAATAAATGGTCTATCTTATCCAAATAATCAAGGGAATCGTCAAGAAAAAAAACCAATTCGGGAATCCGGCGCACTTGTTTTCCAATCCGCAAACCCAGTTCATAACGAACGGATTTTTTTTGTGAATTAATATTACTCAATATTTCTTGTCCTTTTTCCGAAGGAAAAATACTCAAATAAGCTCTTGAAAGACTTAAATCGGAACTCATTCTGACACCGGTTACCGATATCAGAACACCGGGCATTTGCCGGGTTTGTGCAAGAAAAATTTCGCCTAAATCTTTCTGTATCAATCGCTCTATTTTCTGTAATCTTGTACTTTCCATAACTTTTTTATATTTTTATCACGGTTTTATCATTGCCGGGACGCAGTTCGTTACAATCTACAGTGCAAATTTACATGAAATAATTGATATGACACAATGTCTTCGCTGACTTTCTTTAAAACCGAAAATCCCTCCCCAACGCAGCATTACTGTTTCCGCCAACCCAAAGCGTAAAATCGCCGGCCTCAACTTTGCGCCGCATATCGCGTCCGTAGAACGCCAAATCATCTGCCGACAGCGTAAATTCAACGGTTTTACTTTCCCCGGCTTCGAGCGTAATGCGCTGAAAACCTTTCAATTCTTTCACCGGACGAGCAATCGAACCGACTAAATCACGCACGTACAGTTGCGCGACTTCCGTTCCTTTCGTCTTACCTGTATTTTTCAATGTAACGGTGATTTTTAAATTCCCTGTCCTAGAAATCCGATCGGCAGAAAGCGACAAGTCCGAATATTCAAACGTGGTGTAACTAAGCCCGTAACCAAACGGGAAAAGCGGATCGCGACCGCTATCCAAATAAAATGAAGTGTTGCCCAAAGACGTTTGTCCGGCCTCAAGCGGAATTTCGTCCAGCGTCGTCACTTTGTCGGGCGCGGGACGTCCCGTGTTGTTATGATTGTAATACATAGGCGTTTGCCCGACTTCACGCAGGAAAGTTACGGGTAATTTTCCCGACGGATTTATTCTTCCGAAAAGCAAATCAAAAATTGCAGGCCCGCCCATCGTGCCGGGATGGAAATTGTACAAAACGGCGTCCGCATTTTTCAAATCGCGCTCAATGGTAAGCGGACGACCGGCCATCACGACCATCACAACCGGTTTTCCGGCGCTTTTCACAGCCGCTAACAATTCCGACTGTACGCCAATCAGATTGATATTCGACAAAGAATGTGCTTCGCC
>JAISWH010000176.1 GCA_031271125.1 Dysgonamonadaceae bacterium | reverse complement strand
ATCCTTTCGCTTTACGAACTGAGCGCCACCGGCGACCCGCATCTTGCAGCGCAAAACCTCTACAACCAAAAAATCTGCGGCGACCCCGCTCTGACCGAACAACTGCTCGCCGCCATGCAAACGGATTTACAGAAACCCCGTCCGTCAAAAAACAACTGTTATCTTCACGTTACCTTCGACTGTAACCTTCGATGCAGCCACTGTTACGCCGAAGGCGGAGAACATAAGGAAGAGATGGACGTCCGGCGTTTTGCTACATTGTTAAGCGAATCAATAGACGAAAAGTTCCGTCAGGTAATCGTTACGGGCGGCGAACCACTGGTACATTCGCAACGCGAACGGTTGATTGCCGTTTGTCGTGAACATCGTGGACGGGGCAGTAACCTTGTCCTGCGCACCAACCTGACGGGCGATTTTGCCGAAAGCGATTTTGCCGGATTAGCCGGAGCGTTCGACCGGATTGTCGTCAGCGTGGACGGCAACGAAGCGACGCACGACCGTCGGCGCGGCAAGGGGACGTATCAAAACATGCTGCACAATCTGAACGAATACGTCCGCATCGGCGCGTCGATTTCCTGCGCCGCCGAACTGTCGCTTGCCTGCGTGATGGGTGCGGCGGACATCAACGGCGCTCCGGGACAGAGCGTGCGCGATCTTGCCGACGCGCTGCAAGTGCGACGGGTACGGTTTCGTCCGCTCTTGCCTCTCGGACGCGCTTCGCGTCTCGACGAGCCGGTGATATGCGAAGGACTGATGCAGCACGTTACGCCCGACGAAGCCCTGCAATCCGAATTTCATCCGCTGACGACCTGCGGCGTCGGACAAAATCTCTTTATCCGTCCCGACGGCGGAGTGTATCCGTGCTACGCCTGGTGCGGCGAACATACCCGCATCGGCAACGTGTTCGACGCCGGACTGAACGTCCTGTTACGTTCTCCGCAATTCACCCGTCTTGCCGGCTGCACAGTCGATACCATCGCCAAATGTCGCGACTGTGCAAGTCGTTACCTTTGCGGCGGCGCCTGTCGCGCCTGGGGCAACCGCGACGCACTTGACCTGAATGCCGCCCCCGTCCAGTGCGACCACCTCCGGAAACGGGCGCAATCGTTAATCGACGCAGCAAAAGATTATCTGGGATAAATATAACGGTTTTGTAATAATTAGCAGTTCTGTTGCAAAACGAATGCAACAAGTAATATTGGAATTTTTTCCACGCTATCAGAATCCTTTTTGCACTTCCATATTTGTATTCATAATATACCGGACGGAATCTTCCTGTAAAGTATCCGAGACAATACTGTTCGCTGTGATTTGTTCGGGAAATGTAACGTCGGCCATATCAAGCATGGAATAAAAAATGCAATGCGTACTCAACCGTTTATCTTTGTTCCGGTTGAGGTTTTCCACTTTGAAAGGATATTGTATATTGTATTTATCCGAAGTCCATACAAAAAACGGGACATGAAAATCGTAGGGAGTGTATTCGCTTCCTCCGTGAAAAACGATGTTTTCTTCGGTGTCATACAGGTTTTCTCCGTGGTCGGCTACATAAACAAGAGCGCTTACTGCTTGTAAACTGTCTATTTTTCGTATCGTTTTAGCCAAAAAGAAATCGGTATATAAGATGGAATTATCGTAAGTGTTGACAAATATTTCTTTGTTTTTAGCCGAAATCAAAGCATAATCAAAAGCGCCTTTCAGGCTGGGCTTGAACACTTCAAATGAAGCCGGATACCTGTAATTGTACCGGAAATGGCTACCTAAAGTATGGATAACAATAAGCGCTTTTGAATCGTTTTTTGCCAAAACTTCATCTAAATAAGGCCACAACTGTTCATCGAAATTATTCGTATCCGAGAAACTTGCGACGTGGAAATATTCTTTGTCGGCGTCACCCGATATACGGCGAACAAATTTATTGTTAGCGCTTTGATCGGCAATCCAATACGTTTTGAAACCGACTTCCTTAAACGCATCGACAAACGATTTTTCGACGTATGAACGTTCGTAATCCCGAGCCGAAGCGCGCGTTAAAATCATCGGCAAACTCGAAGTAGTTATATTGGCTTCGGAATAAAAATCGGTGTAGGAAACCAGGTTTTTTGTTTGTGCCAACATCGGCGAAGTGTTTCGCTGATAACCGTTTATCGAATAACTGCTGTAACGTCCGGTTTCACCGATAACAAGTACATAGACTTCTTTTTCGTCGATTGGTTCTTTTTTGATTGCGTTGAATTTGAAGTCCTTCATTTTTTCCTTGCCTTCTTTGATTTCTTTCTTGGCTGCAAACACTTGGTAAGTGCGAAGCATCAGGTCGTAAGGATATATTTCTTTATTATAGCTTGTCGCGTAACCGGTTATGATCATTCCTGTGAAAACGAGAGCGCCAATCCATTTTGTCCGGTTCGATTTGAAGAGACAAGTATTTTTTATTCTTACAAATGTAATTAAAAAATAAAAAGCCCAAAGAAGAAACAAAATTACGAGTGGAAATTTGATGGCGGACAACAATTCAAACGATTCTTCTTGATTCGTATCAATAATTGAAAGTAAGAAAGCCGCCGTTGCAGGCATCCGGTTCAAATAAATATGAGCCGCTTCGAGAGGGGCTAATAAAACAAAGATCCCTTGAATAATAAAAAAAATTCTTTTTCTCAGGAACAAACAGGGCAACAGGAAAAACAGGCACGAAAGAGCAAATAACAACAGCGCGGTTGGCAAAACCTTATTCCCGTAAAGAAGCAAAAAAAAGTTCGGAAGCAACACAATAACGGATAAAACAATCATCCATACATATTCTTTTTTTGTTCCACTTATCTGTTTAGCTTTCATTTTTGACAAAAATAAATTTTTTTTCAAATTTACATGAAATAATTGATATTACAGGCAGACCCATAAAAATTCACACATTATCGCGATAATTTGAGGAATTATTCATTGATTTTCCAGTAGCGGATAACAATCAAATGAAAAAAAAACGTATCTTTGCCGGAAATATCCGGGAAAATGAAATCTCCATGAATTCATGCTCTAAATGCACTTCCGTATTTTCCGGTTATCATTGATTTATGAGTTTACAGGAAGTTACGTGGTATTGGTAAGAAAAAAATAAAAATATGCACAAAACAATTAAAAAAGCAGGAAAACATTTGGTTGCCATCGCTATATTTGTAGGGTTAGCTACGGTTTATTTTGCCCCCGCAGTATATCAGGGTAAAACCATTCGTCAAGCAGATATGATCCATGCTACGGGAATGGGCGTAAGTCAAGCGAAGCAATACGAGGAAACCGCCAAACCCGGAGAATTTAGTGTCTGGTCGGATGCCATGTTTGGGGGAATGCCATATAATTCAGGGTATGGGGATCCGGCGCCCAAATTACCCGATTTCGGATTGATAGAACGGCCTATTCACCAAATCGGCTACATGGACGCCGGAATGGTTTTGGCGGGACTAATCTGTTTTTATATTTTAATGTGCATCATGGGGGTAAATTGGTGGCTGGCCATTGCCGGTTCCGTTGCATTTGCGTTCGCTTCATATAATATCATTATTATCGAAGCCGGACATATTACCAAAGCGTATGTCATTGCTTACATGCCGCTTACCATAGCCGGCATGTTTTTGCTTTTCAAGCGAAAGCGCCTTTGGGGAAGCATCCTGTTTTTGTTCGGAATCGCTTTATCCATCCGAAGTTACCATATTCAGATTACCTACTATCTGGTTCTCCTCTGTTTGTTTATTTATATTGGCTACCTTATTGAAAAAATCAGGAAAAAGGAATGGAAAGAATGGGGAATAACAACCGCAATTATGGCTGTGTGCATATTTTTAGCTTTATTGCCGAACACCCGGACATTATACACTCAATGGGAATTGGGAAAAACCTCGCTTCGGGGACCTACGGAATTAACTACGATTGCTTCCGACGGTAAAAAAATCTCTTCCGGTTTGGATAAGAACTATGCTTTCCAATGGAGTTACGGGAAAGGGGAATTGCTGACATTCCTGATCCCGAATATTTACGGAGGCAGTTCGGGTGGAATGTTGGATCGTTCTTCCGAATATTATAAAGCCTTGCGCCGCGCCGGTTACCGGTTGGACAAGGAAGTTACGGCGCCTACCTATTGGGGCGATAAAGCCTTTACCTCCGGACCGGTTTATTTCGGAGCTGTTGTTTGTTTCCTGTTTGTATTAGGAATGTTTGTTGTAAAAAGCCGGATGAAATGGGCTCTTTTTGCCGGATCTGTTTTCCTTATATTTTTGGCTTTGGGAAGAAATATGGATTGGTTCAATACATTCATTTTCCATCATTTACCGATGTACAATAAATTCCGCACCCCGGAAATGGCATTGGTAATTCCGGGACTGGTGTTTCCGATCATTGCCTTCTGGGGATTGAAAGAAATTATCGAAGAAAAGGTTGATGCCCGGCTGTTGAAAAAAGGATTTATTTGGGCGCTTTCCGTTACAGGCGGTATTTGTTTGGTTGTGTGGTGGTTTCCCGAACTTTTCTTCAATTTTCAATCGAATTATGATGCACAATTCGAGCAACAACCTTGGTACGACGGGTTAGTCCGCGATCGCGCCCACTTGGCCTCCGCCGATGCGTTGCGTTCGTTGATTTTTGTTTTGTTAAGCGCCGCCCTGGTTTTCCTATTCATGCAGTCGAAGCATAAAAAACAAAGCATTTTAATACTTGGAGCAGGCTTGGCCACTCTCATTTTGGTCGATTTATGGACGGTTGACAAACGTTACCTGAACGATAAAAATTATGTAAACGAAACTTTGGAAGAGGCTTACCGAGAATCGGTTGCCGATAAAGAAATATTGAAAGACAAGGATTTATCTTACCGTGTATTAACGCTCAACAATCCTTTTCAGGAGACGACTGTATCCTATTATCATCACTCCATCGGAGGATATTATGCCGCAAAGTTACGGCGTTATCAAGAATTGATCGACCATCGGCTGACAGGAGAAATCAATACGATTATCGAATCGTTCCGAAACCCGGAAGTCACAATGAGAGATATACAGCAATCATTTGCTTCCACTCCGTCTTTGAACATGCTGAATACCCGCTACATCATTTACAATCCGGAACTACCACCCGTTGTAAATCCGCGGGCTTTCGGAAATGCATGGTTTGTCCGCAAAGCGGAAATCGCAGAAAATGCCGACGCCGAAATAGCAAGCCTGAATACCATCGATCCTTTGCAGACGGCTGTCGTGGACAAACGTTTTGCCGGTGATTTGAAAGGATTTACCGAAACGCAACCCGATTCTACCGCAAGTATTATATTAAATAGTTATCGTCCTAATCATTTGATTTATACATCCAAAACAAATTCCGAGCAATTAGCTGTTTTCTCGGAAATTTACTATCAACCGGGATGGAAAGCTACTATTGACGGTAATCCGGCTCCTCATTTCCGGGCGGATTGGATTTTACGGGCGATGTTGGTTCCTGCCGGCGAACACCGGATTGAATTTGATTTCCGTCCGGAAGGCTATGTGGTTACGGCCTACATTTCTGCTATCGGTTCTTTCCTGCTGCTGTTGTTTCTTATCGCAGGGGCGGGTTATTCGATTTGGCGGAAACGGTGAAAGGTTAATTATTCCACTAACGAAAAATCCAACTGTTTGCGTTCCAGATTAGCTTTTGCAACTTTGATTTTCAGCGGGTCACCCAAGCAATAGCGGTATTTTTTTCGCATACCGATGAGGCTATACGTCTTTTCATCATATTCGTAATAATCATCGACAAGATTGCGGATAGGCACCATACCTTCGCAGGCATTGTCGCTTAATTCCACATACAAGCCCCATTCGGTAACGCCCGAAATTACACCGTCGAAAATCATGCCGATTTTGTCCGACATAAATTCAACTTGTTTGTACTTAATGGAAGCCCGTTCGGCGTTAACTGCCAGCGATTCCATGTTGGAACAGTGTTTGCAGGCATCTTCCGTTTGCTGTTCATTGACCGAACGCCCTCCGGAAAGGTATCGTTCCAGCAGCCGGTGAATCATCATATCGGGATATCGCCTGATGGGCGAAGTGAAATGGGTGTAGTATTTGAAAGCCAAGCCGTAATGGCCGACATTCTGCGTGGAATAAACCGCTTTTGCCATCGACCGGATGGCCAGGGTTTCAATCATGTTCTGCTCTTTTTTACCTTGAACCGTGTCCAGCAGATTGTTGATGCTTTTTGAAATTTCCGCATCACTGCCTTTGTCTTTCAATTTGTATCCGAAGCGGCGGATAAATTCCGCGAAATTAGACAGTTTTTCGGGAACCGGTAAATCGTGAATCCGGTACACGAATGTCTTGGCTTTCTGTCTTTTATTGACTTTCCCTATGTGTTCCGCTACCAAGCGATTGGCTAAAAGCATAAATTCCTCAATTAGTTTGTTGGAATCTTTGGCTTCCGTAAAAAATACCCGTAACGGTTTACCGTTTTCATCGACTTCGACTTTAGCTTCGTTGCGATCGAAATTGATAGCGCCGCTTTTGAAACGTTTTTTCCGGAGGATTTTGGCCAAACGGTCTGTGGTCAGGATTTCGTTTTTCAAATCCCCTTCTCCCGTTTCGATGATTTGTTGCGCTTCGTCGTAATCGAAACGGCGGTCGGAATGAATAACCGTTCGCACAATCCGGTAGTTTTTCACTTCGGCGGCGTCGGTCAGTTCTACTACTGTCGAGAAGCACAATTTGTCTTCGTGCGGGCGAAGCGAGCAAAGGCCGTTGCTCAGTTTTTCGGGAAGCATAGGAATCGTGCGGTCAACCAGATAGACGGAAGTTGCCCGTTCGTAAGCCTCTTTGTCAATGACACTTCCCTGTTTCACATAATGTGTTACATCCGCAATGTGAATACCGACTTCCCAATTGCCGTTTTTCAGTTTGCGAATTGATAAGGCGTCGTCGAAATCTTTGGCGTCTTTGGGGTCGATCGTGAAGGTCGGCGCCTGGCGGAAATCTTCGCGTGATTTAATATCTTCGGCAGTGATCTCGATCGGAATTTTTTCGGCGGCTTTTTCCACTTTCACCGGATATTTATAAGGCAGTCCGAAGTCAGCCAGAATAGCGTGCATTTCGGTTTGATTTTCACCTGGAATACCCAGGGTATCAATCACTTCACCTTCGGGATTATTTGCTTTTTCGCGCCATTCGGTGATTTTTACGACCACTTTTTGACCGTCTTTCGCGCCATTGAGTTTATCTCTGGGAATAAAAATATCGTTGGCTAAGGTTTTGCTGTCGGTCAGTACGAAAGCATGGTGCTTGCCGATTTCCAAAATCCCTACAAAGGTAGTATGCTTTCTTTCAATGATTTCGATGACTTCGGCTTCGGGGGTTCGGCCTTTTCGCCTGGCTAAGATTTGGACTTTCACCTTATCGCCGTCCATGGCGTGCATAGAGTTTCTTTCCGCGACAAACAAGGAGTTTCCGCCATCTTCGGGAATAAATGAGTTTTTACCGTTTGAACGGCGTTCGAATTTGCCGGTGGCCAAAGTTCCCAAACCGTTTAATTTATATTTTCCATGATCGACAGGCGTTAAAAAATCTTCTCCGGACAGACTCCCCAGAATACCAGCTACCCGCTGCTTATTGAGTTGAGAGGTGACGCCTATTTCCGCACTGACTTGTTTATAATTCATAATCTTGTTGGGAAAAACATTGAAGATATTGACGATGCGGTTCGTCAGTTCCCGGTTGGTTAATCGTTTGTCTGATTTTACTTCTTTGAAATTGTTTCTTGACATGCTATTGTTTTGTAGTAATGTTTATTTGACAAAGTTAGTGATTTGTTTCCGAATAATCAAAAATTCGCTATTTGCGGAGTGAATTCTTTTTTGGGACGCTTAAAAAGCATCGTGATAACGGGTGGGGCATTTCCAAAGAAGAGTTGCCTTATATCTTTGATAAATTTTATCGGGGAAATACGGACGCCTTTTTGTTACTTTACTTTCTCAGTCAAGTTTCGAACTTGCTTTTCAGCTTCGTCATTCAATTGTGCAGCCTTCTTTTGCGCTTCTTCTTTCAATTTCTTAGCGCCGGCTTCTGCCGCTTTGACCGCCGCTATTTTTGCCAAAGGATTGGAAACTTTATTGGCTTCGTCAATTAATTTCCGGCCTTGTTTTTCCGCTTCCGCCACCAATTTTTCACCGGCTTCTTCGGCTTCTTTACGAAGTTTTTCGGCTTGTTCATCTACCTTTTGAGTTACTTGTTGCGATGCGGTTCCTTCGCCGCCGAGCGCTTTTCCTGCCAGATTACCCAAAATTTCGTTGGCTGCGCTTTTCATATCCACGCTGAACTTGGGATTTTGGAAAGTCCCCCCGATTTTCACATTGACATTGTTGAGGTAGTTGTTTGTTAATTTGCCGCTTAAATTTACATTTGCCAGATAGTCGATAGACTGGTCCAAACCGGTTGAACCTTGCAAGTTCATAACTCCGCTTCCGAAATTGACGTCGAAAGGTTTTGTCGTCACTCGTCCGTCGTTGATAGAGAACGGTAATTTCAAATCTTTGATTTTCAAGTCTTTCAAAGATTCGTTTTTCAAAGCGGCCGCCAATCCCGACAAAACCGGATTGTTTGATATTTCTACATTATCGGACGACAACAAACCGTTGGCGTCAATCGCGCTAAGTACCGGCATGAAATCTGTTCCCAATGGCGATTTCAGTTGTAATTGCGTAGAGTAATTTCCCGTCAGATTTTCAAAGACAGGCGCCAGTTTTTGAATTGTCACAAAAGTTGAAAATGTCTGTGCGAAAGAGGCTTCCTTAATATCTAAGTCCAAAGACACTTCCGGTTGTTGCGGGTTTTTTCCGGTATCGTAATAACCGGAAACATTCAGCTTCCCGCTTAAAGCGAGCATCGACAGGTTTTTCATCCCGGCTTTCCCGTCTCTGACAGTGATTTGTCCGGCCACATCGCGCATATCCATTTTGTCGAAAAGGACCTGCTTGAAATTGCCGTTCATAACGAAATCTATGTTTTTGGGAATTTCTATTACGCCTATGGCCGTAGTATCTTTCGAGGATGGAGCGGCTTCTTCCGACATGAAATCGTTCAGGTTCAAATAGTTGGAATTAACGCTCAACGTTCCTTTCAAGGTTTCGTCTTTCAGGAAATAAGGAATAAAATTTTCCAATCTGCCGGTTCCTGCTATATCGTTCCTGCCGATTTGCGCAGAAAATGCACTTAAATCCACATAGCGGGGCGAAAACGCCAAATTGGCGCTGTTGATTTGAATATCTTTGCCTTCTTTAGATTTGATGAGCATTTGTTTGATATTCAAGACGCCGGAAGCATTTATTTTGTCGTATTGTTCTTTTTCGATGTACGACATGCGGGTAGCCAGCTGCAAGTTTGCGTCCAGATTGCCGCTTAATTCCATATCTTCCAAAGGATATATTTCCTTGACGTCGCCCAGATTCAGTTTTCCCAAAGCGGATAAACGGAAATCCGGATCGCTGACGGGACAACTGATATGCAAATTCAAATCGAAAGGATTCCCGCCCATCTCAAAATGGAATTTGGAAATATCAACCACCGTATTGTCCGCCAAACCGCCCGGATTGAATGTATGAATATTCGCGCCGATATTGGCGACGGATTTCGACATTCCCGGATATTGGAAATAAGCATTGTCTATACCGAGTTTGACGTTGAACGACGGAATAACTTCTTCATTCATAATTCCTTTTGCGGAAGCGTCCAGTGTCACATTGCCGGCTGCCCGTACATTTTTGAAATTGTTGGAATAGATAGCCGGAATCAAGGACAAAATATCTTTGAATTGAATTTCGGGCGCTTTCAACCGGATGTCCATGTCCGTATTATTTTCGTCGGGAAGAGCGACCCAACCTTCGATGCTTCCTTTGATTTCATTCAGTTGGAAAGTATTTTCGGCCAGGGTGAACCGCATATTCTTCAAATCGGCTTCAATGGCTGAATTACCTTCAACTTTAACATTTGATAAATAAGGAATGTTGTCCATAACCAATCGCATGTCTTTCAGCGAGAAATTTGTTTTTATGCGGGTTTTTTCGGCAGTCATATCACCTGAAAGATTCAGGTTTAAATCTTGAAATGCAAAATTCATGTTTGTAGAATCGTTGTCGAAACGAAAATCGGAATGATTGACGGTTACGCTTTTCAGCAGCAGTTTGAAATTTGAAGACGCTGTGCTGTCGGCCGTTTCGGTTTCATCCGGTTTGGTAATGTTCCAGTTTGCGTGACCGTTATCGAGGACATGCAAATGTATTTTAGCATTGTCGAGTGTAATTTTGCGGATTTCGTATCCCGAATTTCCGAAAAGACTTTTGAGATTGACCGTTGCCGAAAGACTTTCCGCATAAAAAAGGGAGTCGTTTTCAAACTCGTTGATTCCGGCAATATACAAATTGTCCAACGAAACGGAAACATTTGGAAAACTTCGGAAAAAATTCAATCCCAAGCGGTTGAAATCGATCCGTGCATCAATGGTTTTGTTGATTTCGCTTTTAAGCGTTTCTACTATCTTACCTTTGAAAACAAAGGGTAAAACGATTAATATCAACAGAATGACTGATAAAATAATCCCTGCGATCTTCAAAAACTTTTTCATGATTGTAGCATTATTATGGGTACAAAATTACTGTATTGTGTTTAAGTGTATCAAAGGTACATCAATTTTTTGAATTGCCGATCATATTTCCTTTGAATTATTTTTATACAAAACAGGTATTTGCACAAATAAGCTGATTACACTTGCTTGATTGGTTTTCCTTTTGCCAATTCACTAATTAACTTATCTAACCAACGGATCTTTTATCATACCTCGTCTATTTCAATTTGTTCGTTAATAAATTATCTTCCATTTTTTATTTAGTTTTGCAATCCGAAGTTGCCTTGCGGTATTTCAATGGCGTTACTCTTTTTTCTGTAATGCTATTTTAGGACGTGACATTACTGACGACGGCAAAACATCCGTCACTCTGATGGCAAAAGACGGTAATGTGTGGCTAAATCAAAACATGCTTGCCGAACTTTTTGACACCTCTAAACAGAACATTAGTTTACATATCATAAATATATTAGAAGACAAAGAGTTGAATGCAGATTCAGTTGTCAAAGATTACTTGACAACTGCCTCCGACGGCAAACAATACAATGTAACTTTCTACAGTTTGGATATGATTCTTGCTATTGGATTCAGAGTACGGAGCAAGCGAGGTGGACAGTTTGAACCGTATGGTTGTCATTTTCATAGAGACAGCCGAATTGCAGGCAAAGGGCAGAAAAGATATAACAATGAAATTTTGGATGGAAAATGTTAATGGCATCATTACTTTCAACAAAAAAGCATTACTTTCAGGTAAAGGCAGTATCAGTAACGCCCAAATGGAAGATTTTGTAGAAGAAGTTTATGAGAATTTTAACGAGCATCGCAAACAGTACGAATTACAACAAGCCGACGAACAAGATATGCAGGAATTGAAAATGTTGGAAAAGAATATTAAAACACGGCAATCAAAAAATAATTAATTATGGATAATGACAAGGATATAGACCAGTTAGTCGAACTGTTAGCGAAGTTGCAACAAATGAACGAACAGGAGTTGGCAAGAATTGAACCTATAATCCGGCAAGTAATGGCTTTGGGCATTCAGGATTTGGATTATTTGGTCGGTATTAATTTTATTTGAATAGAAAACATTATGATTTACGGACACATTCGCTTTCGGCTTGTCCGCCGAAATTGAACGGAATCTCATTTCCCAACGTACTAAAGA
>JAISWH010000175.1 GCA_031271125.1 Dysgonamonadaceae bacterium | reverse complement strand
CTAAAACCAACTGCAAAGTTAATGCTTATTTTTGAATATACAACATGCGAGTTGAATTTATTTGCAATTTCTATATTATCGGTGTAGAAATATAAACCAATATCAACTCGCTTGTGGTTGTCAAATGTCAGAGCAAAGAGCATGGCTATATTTTTCTACTCAAAAAACTTGTATATCTCACTTAGTTACCATATCTCTGCACAGTTTTAATAAATTGGAAACCATGCAAAAAAAAGAGTAACTGTATATTAGAAGAATATGTTAGCAAGACGATTGGACTTTCTTTCACGGACAAAGGGTCTGCAAAAGACATGGTGAAAGGTTTTCCTCGATACCTGAAAGAAGCATTCTTCTTCTCTCTTGTAGAAATTGAAGGGCAGGACTTCTTATTGATGTCACCATCAATGGAGATAGATTTTCCTGTTTATCAGATAGTTGTATTTGCGAACCAAATTCGCCGGCAAACAGGTAAGCCAACCCTCATCCAGTTTAAAACGATGAATAATATCAGGCGACAAACCCTGATTAGCCGCCGGGAAAACTTTGTTGTGCCCGAACGACAGATTTATATTCCTTCTTTGAGAATGTATTTAAACGAAGTTGTTGGTATCCGGCAATTTTCCGGCAGGGAAAGAATTTCCCCATCCGCTCAACTCCTGTTACTTTATCATCTTCAAAAAACTCCACTGGAAGGATTGCCGTTCAAAGATATGGCAGAGATTCTGAACTATTCAAAGAAAACAATATCCGTAGTAGCGGAAGAACTTCAAAAACTGTCCGTCTGTGAAGTGAAATCCATGAATGAACGCAATAAGGTTTTACATTTTAAGGAGAAAGGACGTGAATTATGGGATAAAGTGTCGCTTCTGATGGATTCTCCCGTGCAGAAGGTTTGGTACACCGGAAAGGACATGCTTCCGGATAATCTGCTTTTATCTTGCGACACGGCTTTGGCTCACTATACCTTTATGGCCGGTTCTCCGCAGACGTCACTGGCTATTGACAGAAAACTGTTCTCTGAATATCAAAAGGAAATGCGGGAACTTTTACATCCTGAAGAAGGAAACGTCCGGCTGGAAGTATGGAAATACAACCCGGCTTTACTGGCAAACGATCAATTTATAGACAGCCTGTCATTAGCGCTTTGCTACAAAAACACGGATGACGAACGGATAAAAAAGGAAATAACAAAATTGATAGATAATACGACATGACAGGAATCGACAAGTTAGACGCGGCGGCATGCTTTGAAATTTGACTTACTCATAATGATTTACGAAAAGTTTGGTTTCTTTACGTCCATATCAAAATAACAATAACGGGATTCGGGAAATCTTCGATACCTGGAATCACGCAGGAGTGCAAGGTGTACGTGTATCTATATATAGATACACGTACACCTTGTATCCCTGCTAAAATATTAATTTTCTGGCGGCTATTTTTTCTTGTTTTTCTGAAAAACAGTTTGTATCTTTGTATCGGGTTTTATGTAGACAAAGGCAAGACAGAGGTGGACAAACAGTACCCTTGGACAAGCCCCAAATCGTACCCCATAAGACTGAAACAACGACTTACCTTATTGTCTTTCAGACAAATAAAAAATCAATTAAAAGTCCTGTTGGGACACAATGTTGGTAGAAATGTTGATGCAAACACATTCCGTCCCTGACGGGATGGGGAGATAGGGACAGTTTGCCTTTTCTACCAAACATAATGTCCCTTTTTGGTTTGAATATATTTATATGACAAGATGGAGGATATTCCTGCTCAATGTCGTTTTCTTTCTTTCGCTTTGTCCAAATGAAATTCGGTTTATGTAATAAATAGTTGCTATCTTTGCAGCATCGGGAAATTATAAAAACCTTATATATAATAATGGACACTAAAAGAGTACTTAATTCAACCATTTGCGCCGTTTCCACTCCTGCCGGTCAGGGTGGAATTGCCGTTATCAGGGTTTCCGGATGCGAAGCAATTGCGATTTGCAGTAAAATCTTCGTTCCTGCGCAGAAAAACAAAACGCTTGAAAAACAAGCGCCTTACACTTTGAATTTGGGAAAAATCGGCTGGCGGGGGAATATGCTTGACGAAGTGATTATTGCCGTTTTCCATGCTCCGCATTCGTTTACGGGGGAAGACACGGTTGAAATCAGCTGTCACGGTTCGGTTTATATCCTGCAGGAAATATTGAAGTTGTTGCTGGCAAACGGCTGTACGCAGGCTGCTCCCGGCGAATTTACGCAGCGCGCATTCCTGAACGGCAAAATGGATTTGTCGCAGGCCGAAGCAGTTGCCGATTTGATCGCCTCTTCTTCGGAAGCTTCCCACCGCACGGCAATGAATCAGATACGCGGCGGTTTCAGTAAAGAATTGCGGCAACTCCGGTTGCAACTGCTGAATTTCGTTTCTTTGATTGAACTGGAATTGGACTTCGGCGAAGAACAGGTTGAATTTGCCGATAGAGACCAGCTGATTCGGTTAGCGGAAGATATCAAAGCGGCAATCGACAAGTTAGTTCATTCGTTCGGCTTGGGAAATGCAATCAAAAACGGCATTCCGGTGGCGATTGTCGGCGAAACGAATGCCGGTAAATCAACACTGCTCAACCTTTTGCTGCACGAAGAAAAAGCCATTGTTTCCGAAATTCACGGCACTACCCGCGATACGATAGAAGACGTTTTCAATATCGGCGGAGTTCTTTTCCGCTTTATTGATACGGCAGGCATCCGCGCTACGGGCGATGAAATCGAAATTTTGGGCATCAGGCGAACATTTCAGAAGATAGAGCAAGCCTCTATTGTTATCTGGATGATTGATGCGACGCATTTTAACAAAGAAATTGATTATATCGCCGATAAAATTATTCCTAAAACGAAAAATAAAAAACTTATCATTGTTTTCAATAAGATAGACAAAATCAATTCCGAAGAACACGCCATTCTCGAAGAAGAATTTTTACCGCAAATACCCGGCGAACGTATCTACCTGTCAGCCAAATACGGCAAGAATACCGAACATTTGGAAAATGCCATCCTGAAAGCCGCCAATTTGCCGGTGATAGGAGAAAACGACGTTGTAGTAACCAACCTGCGCCATTACGAAGCCCTGACCAAAGCGCTTCATTCGATTAACCGGACAATAAAAGGCTTGCAGACCCGCCTTTCGGGCGATTTCATTGCGCAGGACATCCGCGAGTGTATGCATTATCTGGGAGAAATAACCGGCGAGATTTCTACGGATGAGATTTTGGGGAATATTTTCCGGAATTTCTGTATTGGAAAGTAACTGCACCTAAACAAGGGTATAACAAAGTTATAATAACCGCTACAATACACTGTATTATAGCGGTTTTCTTTTATATTAAATTTATTGTTATTTTGTTTTATTATCCGTTTATTTATCGTATATTTGTACCGTTTTTTGTACCGGGCAGCAATAGCAGCTATTTTTGTACCAGAAACAGACAAAGAAAATGCACATGTGTTACATATTGATACATAATGATACATATTGATACAAAATTAGGCGAAATAACGGGAAATGACAAGACTAAAAAAGCCTGTGTTACATATCGATACAAATGATACATGTCTGATACAAAAATTAGGCGAAATAACGGGAAATGACAAGATTAAAACAGCCGATAAAAAAGATATGTGAATACTGCGGAAAGGAATTTGACGCAGGAAAGACAACTACGCGCTGCTGCTCCGACTATTGCAGCAAGAGAGCGTATAAGGATACTAAACGCAAAAATATTCTTATGCAGACAAAAGCGCAAACGGACAACAAAAAAGCTGAAAAAATAAAATCAAATTTATCAAACCGGCAAGGATACAGTATTGCAGAAACGGCATCACTTATGGGGGTGAGTAGAATGACCATTTACAGGTATGTAATTTCAGGAAAAATACAAGCTAAACAAATCACCGGGAAAAAAACTTTTATCAGTCAAAAAAGCATTAATGAATTTTTGGAAGTTACCAAACCTTATGAAGTGCATCCGGCAGCAGAACGCAAACCAATTTCCGAATGGTACACATTGGAAGAAATCACCGAAAAATACGGGATTAAATACCGTCGTCTGCGTGATATTATCAATTCCGA
>JAISWH010000138.1 GCA_031271125.1 Dysgonamonadaceae bacterium | reverse complement strand
AAGACATAGAACCCAGTATTCTGAATTATGACGATAAAATCAACTCCGACGAATTAAACGGTTCCGAATTGATACTTATCCCGAATAACAGTGGAGGAATCGGGTCAAGCGCTATGTCGAATAGTTATGCGAGTATATTCTACAGCGAAAATTCTACCGAAAGCATTTTTGAATTGCAATTCGATGCATTCTCCGAAAATACGGCCATGGCCTATTATTACGGATCTGCAGCCGATGGCGCTCATATCCTTGCCTCCCCGCTATTGGCCTCCGAGGTATTTGACCAGGAGGAAGACTATCGCAAGCACGACTCGTTTGCGCAGACCGGCGCCGAATCCGGCATTTTCAGGATTTACAAATACGTAGGCGCAAATAGATCCGGTAACGAATATGCCAATTATTCCTACCTGTCCGAATTGAATGTACAGGCCGCCAATTGGATATTTTACCGCCTTTCCGACGTATTTCTGATGAAAGCGGAAGCCCTGGTTGAATTGGGCGGCAGCGACAATTTGACCGAAGCGCTGGAGCTGGTTAATAAGTTATATGAACGCGCCAATCCCACAGCATTACCTTTGATGGGCGTCAACTATTCCACGCAGGAACAAATGCACGATCTGGTATTACAGGAACGGCAACGCGAATTTCTCTTTGAAGGAAAACGCTGGTTCGATTTGTTGCGGGTAGCGCGAAGGGAAGGCAAGTCAAGAGACATGGTAAATAAATACATCGTCCCGAATGCCATACTGAACTCCGATGTGATATTAACAAAACTGTCGGTCATGGACGCTTTGTATTTGCCTATTCACAAGGATGAGTTATTGTCTAATACCGAGTTGACGCAAAATCCCTATTATGTCGATTCAGACCCATTATCAAACAAAAAATAAACATTTTCGTAATTCATAATTCGTAATTTATATGAAACATATCATTTATATATTAAGTTTTCTATTCACGGCAATGTTCTTTCACGCATGTACGGATGTTGCCGAAGGAGACAATTTCACCACTTATCAGGAAGAATTGGTTACTTCATTTTTAGAAAAAAATCCCGGAGAATATTCGGAATTTCTGGAACTCATGTACGCGACCGGAGTTGCGGAATTGCTGAACGCTTACGGTAATTATACCTGTTTCATTCCCAACAATGCCGCAATGCTCGAATTCTACACCCGGCAGGGATTCAACTCACCGGCGGATATGAGCGCGACGGAAAAGCGCGAATTTGTCTATGACCACATTATTTCGGCCAAAAACGTGGATGACGTTTACGTGTCTTCCCGTTTCCCGCAAGCCCGTCTGGAAATTCCTTCCATGAACAACCGCTTTATCACGATCCGTTCGGAAGTGGACTCCATTCTTGATAAAGTAGAAATATATGTCAACGAAACCTCGCCCATCATCATTTTAGACCAGGAAGTACACAATGGGGTGATTCATACGATCGGACGGGTGGTAACTTCCGTCAAAGTACAGTTACCGGGCATCATCCAAACCGACGAACGCTTTTCATGGTTCGGCCGCGCCCTGAAAGATACCCGCCTGGAAGACGAATTGATGGCGATGAACAACGACGCCTACGACTCCATTCGCAAAATTGTTGATCCCAACGAAACGGGAATAGTATCCAACGCCGGCAGTCAAGGTAAAACAGTATACGCCACCCCCAAGTTTTGCCACATCGAATTTACTGCCTTGGTAGAAAGCGACGAAACATACAGGAAAGCCTTATCCACCGCCGGCTTTGAGCCGACCTACGAAGGACTGAAGCTCTATGCCGCTTCCGTTTACGACCGGATTTATCCCAACGACAGAAGCATTACCGACATTACCAACCGCCGGAACAGCTTCAATCGCTTCATTGCCTATCATTTATTGGACAGGAGCGTTTTGCGCAAAGAATTTCTGGGCGAGCGGTCGGTCTATTACGTCGAAGGATACATTGCCAATACCTGGTGCGAATACATCGAAACACTCTGCCCGAATACCCTCGTGGAAATAAGGCCTGTCAGCGGTAATCAACGGGACATTCCCGTATTCAACCGCTTCGGGACAAAACAGGGCGTACGCATTTTGGCCGGCTATTGCGACAAACGCGCGGAAAACGGCGTTTATCACGAAATAGACGGCATACTGACCGTTGAAGGACTGAGCGATGAACTTCAAACCAAACGTGTCCGCTTCGACGCTACTACGCTTTTGCCCGAAATGGCCACCAATAAATTGCGCGGCAATTACGACAAATCCGGCGCCGGATACGGATACATCATCCCCGGCGGTTATTTCACCCATTTAACGTACACCGAAGATACCCAAATGGAATATTGGGGTACCAAAGGAACAACAACCAATATGGAATGTGACGAACTCCTGTTTTTCGGGAAATACGATTTTAGCTTGCGCTTACCGCCGATGCCGGCCGGAACTTACGAAGTGCGTTTCGGTTATACGGCCAATTCCCGGCGGGGCGTCGCCCAAATCTTTTTCGACGGAAAACCTTGCGGCATCCCTCTGGATATGACCAAAGGCGCCACCCATGCCGACATCGGATGGAAATCCGATAGCGACTTAAAATCCGAAGACGCTATTATCGAAAACGATAAAATGATGCACAACCGAGGCTTCATGAAAGGCCCCGGTGCGGCAAGCGTCAATGGCGCAACCCCCTTGCGCGATTACAGTGGCTCCTTGCGTTACGTCATATTCAAAGGATCTTTCACCGAAACCAAAGCGCATATCCTTCGGGTAAAATCCGTAGAAGACCGCTTGGACAGGGAATTTATGATCGATTACATTGAATTTGCCCCGCGGGCCGTCTGGGAAAATGAAGGGAGAGACTAATTGGGAATTAAGAATTAAGAATTAAGAATTAAGAATTAGGAAACAAAAAATAATGAAGAATATTAAATATATTATCTTGTGTGTGGTGGGGTTTGCGGCTTTAACGGCTTGCAACGATACCTTCAATACGCATTACGGAGAAGAGAAAGGCGTAGCTCCGGAATCCACCCTGTGGCAATTGATCGAGCAAAACACAAACCTGTCCCTGTTTGCCGAAATGCTCAAAAAAACCGGATGCGATACCCTTTTGTCAAGTTCCCAGGCTTTTACTGTTTGGGCGCCGGTCAACGAAGCCCTGCAAGGATTGGATATGACGGACGAAGAAAAACTGAAAGACATTGTCCTGACGCACATCGCCCGTTTCAAATACATTGCCGGCAGTCAAACGGAAACGATTGCGTTTACCATGAACGCCAAGCGAATACACTTTACCGGAAGCAACGGACAATACGCCATGAACAACGCCGGATTGGCTTCCGCCAATCATTTGGCAAACAACGGCGTCCTGCACATCATGAAAGAGCAGATTCCCTTTGTGAAAAACATCTGGGAACACCTGACCGAGCCGGATATGGACTCCATCCGGAACTATTTCGATCTTTTTCACCTCAAGATATTTTCGCCGGGCGCGTCCAAGGTCGTTGATTACGTGGACGGTATGGCCGTTTATGATTCGCTCTTTATTGAGACCAACGAAATGTTTTATCCCGCACTCAACGGCGTGGGCTTCCTCAATAACGAAGACAGCGTTTACACCATGATTTTGCCCAACAACGAGGCTTGGGCAAAAGCTTACGACCAACGCAAGCCCTATTTTGAAACAAACGCCGCCAATGCCGACTCCATACAACACCGGAATACGCAATATGCCATTGTGCGGGATTTGGTTTTCAGGGGGCGGATAGATGCGCCCGGACAACTGGATTCCATCGTTTCCACCCGGGATAATGTCTTCCACAACCCCGCCCGCCTCTTTCCCGCTACGACGCCGCTGACGGCAAGCAACGGTTTGGTCTATGTCTCCGGCGAATTGAAACACGAATATTGGGAATCCTGGCAATATCCCTTGCAAATAGAAGCCGAAAGGGCAGGGATTACGCTTCTGGAAACCGGAGTTTCTTCCACGCCTGCGAAAGTGAACTTCGCTTATATCCCCGACAAAGCGGACGTCCCCTCCAGGATATGCTACTTAATCAGCAACGGAGGTAACTCTAAAACCGAAAATACATTCATCCTCTTTAATATTCCAAACACTTTGAAAGCCGAGTACAAGGTATATGCGGTCTTTGCCCCCATACGCTATATGTATCCCAATTTCTCTTCCGAACGCACAAAAATCAGATTCGATATTCAGCAATTAAGCAGGGCCACAATAGACCTGCCTGTTGATAAACAGGAATGGAAATCATTGGTAGGCGCAACAAGCCAGAGTGGCATTACTCCTGTCGGCAACAACGAAACGGATTCGGTGGCTGTGAAAAAAATGCTGCTGACAAACATCACTTTCCCCGAAGCCAATTACAGAGAAGAAACAACGACCATACGCATCAAACTATTGTCGAGAATCACTTCGGCGGAAGCACGAAATGGGTACAACAATCGGATGTTACTTGATTACATTATTTTAGAGCCGGTAAAAAATTAATTCGCATGACAAAATATTATTTTACAAAACAGATGAAATATGCAGGAATTTTAGCTTGCCTG
>JAISWH010000086.1 GCA_031271125.1 Dysgonamonadaceae bacterium | reverse complement strand
CTTATATTGAAACGATGCGGAAAAAATGCGCAGCTTATGGACAACCGTTTATTGCAACGGAAAATTACGTCCGTTTCCCGATTCAGGAAAGCATTATCATTGCGGGTCAGGGTATTATTGAGCAAAATACCGGTTATTAATCCGGTATAAACGCTCATTAAAAGGGTTCGCCTGCAAAATCCTGTGTTTATCACAAAACTATACCGATCCTGAATAATAAGCCTAATCACTCATGATGATAAGGCTCGTTATTCAGGATCGTCATCGCACGGTACAATTGTTCAACAAAAACAAGCCGCACCAATTGATGGGAAAAAGTCATTTTCGACAAAGCGATTTTTTCGTGGGCGGCTTCGTAAACGTTTTGAGAGAAGCCATAAGGTCCCCCGATAACAAAAACCAAACGTTTCGGAACCGTTTGCATTTTCTTTTCGATGTATTTGGCAAATTCGAGAGAGGTAAAAGTCGCGCCGCGCTCGTCCGACAATACAACAAAATCTCCCGTTTGAAGCGATTGGAGAATCAATTCGCCCTCTTTCTCTTTCAATTGGTCGAAGGAAAGGCTTTTGGTGTTCTTTATACAGGGAATCACTTCCGTTTCAAACGGAAGGTAATGTTTCAAACGGGCGCTGTATTCATCCATACCTTTCAGGACAAAATCCTGAAAGGTTTTTCCTACCACGATTAGATGAATTTTCATTATTAAGTTTTACCAAAACCTATTTCCCAACATTATTGACTTCATTAATCAGATCTCTTGCTTTTTGATAATCAGTAAGTTGTTTTTTGTTAAAAGAGGCTTTAATTTTTTCCATCTCGTTTACCTTATCCTGTAATTGGCCGGCAAGTTTGCTGAATTTTGCAGGGTCTTTCGTGATGTTATTGAAAGATTCCGCATATTCTTTAACGTAAGCTTGGAAAGCTTTTAACGCTTCATCGGGTTTTACGGCGGGAACTTCTTCCGTTACTTCCTGTTTCACTTCTTCGACAGTTTCAGTCGCTTCTTTCACTTTGTTTTCTTCTTTTTTCGTTCCGGAACATGCTGCAAATGCTGTAAATAATGCAGCAGTAAAAATAATCATGCAAATCTTTTTCATAAGGACATAATTTGTTTTTTTAAGGTCATAATGGAACCCGCTTCATGTTCATACTCTTGGATGTAACTCTTACATGCGGGTTTCATATTAACTTTATTTATGGGATTAATAGATGAATAATTGTCGCAAATATACTAATTAATTTCTCATTCTTCAAAAATTTTCGCTTCATTTTTATCAGTATTTCAGCCACTTCATCAATTCCCTGTAAGTGGGTTTTTTCCCATACATCAGAATACCGATGCGGTATATTCCGGCGACTATTTTAATGACAAAAATTACACTTCCCAGCAACAGGGCAATGGACAGCAACAATTCCCACCAACTTACGCCGTATGGGATGCGAATCATCATCACAATCGGCGAGGTGAAAGGGAATAAAGACGTCCAGAACGCCAAAGGTCCGTCGGGATTTTGCGCACTGTAAATCCCTGTGTAAAGCGCAAATAGAATCAGGATTGTGATAGGCATCATGTATTGTTGGGCATCTTCCGGACTATTGATAATCGCGCCGATTGCTGCAAACAACGAGGCGTAAATCAGGTATCCGCCGATGAAAAACAGGATAAAATACAAGGAAAGTTCGGTAATATTGATCGCTCCGAGCGAGTTGTTTATGAATTGGAAAATCTCCGAATTACCCAAAAATAAAAATGCTCCGGCCTGAACGCCAAGCAAAAGCAAAGCCCAAATACCGAATTGCGTCAATCCAACCAAACCGATGCCGATCAATTTCCCCATCATCAAATCAAACGGTTTAACCGACGACACAATGATTTCCACAATCCGGTTGTTTTTTTCTTCCATCACGCCCTGCATCACAATACTGCCGTAAGCCATGATAAACATGTAAATCAGGAAAGTGAAAATCATGCCGACAACAGAAGTCACTTCCGACGAAGCCTGCATTTTTTTTTCTGTTTCGTCATCCCACTTGACGGATTTAAGTTTCAGTTTGATTTTGCTTTCGTCAATGATTTGTTTGAGATTCGGAATGTTGTATGATTCTAATTTCTTATCACTCAAATAATTATTCAGATCGGAAGTAATAGCGTTTTCCACATTGCCCGCCACCGGTTTTGAAGAATACAACGTGATTGCCTCCGGATTTCTCAATAAATCGTCCGATATAACCAAAGTAGCATAAACCGATTCGTCGGAATTTTTTCTAAATTCTTGAAATTCGGTTTTCGCCTCAATGAATTGATATTGGCCGGCGCTTTTTAATACCGGAAAATATTCGCCGGTCTCATCAATGACAACGATGACTTTGGTTTCTCCTTCATTGACCATCGCAAGGAAGAAAGTCGCTATACTCAGTCCGGCAAACAGAACCGGCATCAAAATCGTCAGGAGAATAAAAGATTTTTTCTTCACACGAGTCAGATATTCCCGTTGGATTACAATTCCTGTTTTATGCGAAATCATGTTCAATTACGAATTAGAAATTACGAATTTACTGTTTGGATGAATATTTCGTTCATAGAAGGGATTTCTTCTTCAAGTGAAGAAATCTCGTTCTTTTTCAGCAGATTATAAAAAAAATCCGAATTGGAAATATCCGTATTTTTCTTTAATCTGAACAAATGGTTTCGGGAATCTTTTTCGTGACTTAAAATTTCGCAATGCGTTTCGTCCACAACCAAATTTTCATTTTCGGAACGGATCTTGAAAATATGTTGTTTATGAGCGTTGCGAATTTGATTCACATCACCGCTTAACACTACTTTTGATTTGTTAATTAACGCGATTTCATCACAGATTTCTTCGACCGAAGCCATGTTGTGAGTAGAAAAAATGATGGTTTTTCCTTGTTCTTTCAACTGAAGAATTTCATTTTTCAACAGTTCCGTATTGACCGGATCGAATCCGCTGAAAGGTTCGTCGAAAATCAATAATTCAGGTTCATGTATCACGGTGACAATAAATTGCACTTTCTGCTGCATCCCTTTTGAAAGTTCTTCCAGTTTTTTGTCCCACCACGAAAGGATGTCAAATTTCCCAAACCACATTTTGAGTCTGCTTTTGGCGTCCGAAGTCGAAAGTCCTTTTAACCGGGCCAAATAAATAGCTTGTTCGCCGACTTTCATTTTTTTGTACAAACCCCGTTCTTCGGGCAAATAACCGATATTGAAAATATCTTCGTAAGCCAAGGGACGGTTTTTGAACAAAACTTCGCCGTAATCAGGCGCTGTGATCCGGGTAATAATTCGGATTAGCGTAGTTTTCCCCGCTCCGTTCGGGCCTAATAAGCCGAAAATTTTCCGTTCGGGAATTGTTACGCTGACTTTATCCAAAGCCAAATGCTCCGAATATTGTTTGACTACATCTTTGGTTTCGAGAAATGCCATGCTTTTGTTTTCAAATTATCGCACCTTGTTTAACCACCGGTTGTGCTTTGGCCCGATGGCATCTACGGGTATCGGTTGCAGGCCATATTTGGCCAGTACTTCGTCCGTACAGAAAGTTTCAAGAGGTTTCCCTTCGGAATCCAGTGCCGTGTTGTTGCGCTCGACGAGCGCGTCCGGGCGGCTTCTGTACATTTGGTCGCATGAAATCACCAGGTTGTCGGCCACGGTGTTTGCGTTGACGTCCTGCCGGATATTTTTCAGTTCGGGATATTTCTGCTGATATATTTCCGAATTGATGTCGACTTGTTTGTAAATTTTTTCCTGTATGACCGGATTGTCAAGTTCGCGTAGCCAGCGCTCCTCACTCCAGGGCGAGAAACTGACGGCAAAGGGACCGTGATAGAAGACGTTGTTCAGGATGCGGTTGTCCTTGCCGCCGTGAATCTGGACGCCGCCGAAGTCGTGTGCGCCGCAACGCTCGAACAGGTTTCCGTAGACCAGCATACCGGAAATCATGTCGTCAAAGCGGACGCCCGCCGCACCGTGTCGCGTGCCGCCGGCGATGTCCGACCAGCGGTTGTAGCGTATCTCGACGCCCCGATACGATGGGTTGTAGTATATGTCGATCCCTCCCTGGTCGTCCGATTCGTTGACCACGTGACTGACTTCGTTGTATTCGATGATGAAGTCGTTGCCCTCAAGCCGCATGGCCGAGGATGAAGAGTTGCGGAAACGGTTGTTCGCGATGCGGATGCCGCAGCCCGTCAAATGGATGGCCGGTTCGTAGGTGCGCTGGAATATGGAAAAGTTCTCCACTACCGTATGCTCGACGAAATGTCCGGCCGGGGCAAGCGTCCGGCGGTCGCCGCCCGTGATTTTGAATCCGCCGTGTCCGAAGGTCGACAGGTAGCATCCGGTCACGCCATGTTCTGCGCCTTCCTCGATGTGTACGCCATCACGTCCGAAGCGTTCAATCCGGCAGCCGGAGAGCAGGTTGCGCACGCCGCCTCGGATCAGGATCGCCGTGCCGCGTCCGTCGCGGAAAGTCAGTCCCTCAAGCGTGAGGTGCGAACAGCCGTCGGCCGTGAGCATGTACGGCTCGGCGAAACAGGTCAGCCGGACTTCCGCCTGCGTCGGGTCGACGCCTTCCGGCGGATACCAGTAGAGTTTTCCCGTCGCACGGTTCAGGTACCACTCGCCGGGACAGTCGATTTCGCAGAACAGGTTCAGCCCGAAATAACGCAGACTGTCCCGGTAGCCATACCGGTGGTAAGGCTCGCGCAGGTATGCCGTGCGTGTGGCGGCGTCCCATCGTTTCACGGATTGAAATTCGTCGCTCCAGTCCCAATACCAGTAGCCTCCCAGCCGGACATCCTCCTCGTCTGCCCAACGGTCTTGGACGGGGTTCGTATACTCGAAAACGCCTTCCCGTGTGCCGTGTTCCCTGTTGTGAGTTTCGGGAAGTGGCGTGGCGCCTTTTGCCCGTCCGGCTCTGACAAAACTCGTGTTGGGCCAGCGTGCCAGCGTTTGCAGCTGTCCATTGCATATCAGGTCGGGACGCCGTCCGACTTCCGTTGGGTCGCCGAAGTCGATGATGCCTGCCGCGCGGAGGTCGGTCACATAGATTTGGTCGCGCACCGGAGCGTCCAGGCGTTCCGGCATTTCCTCACCGGTCGCCTTCGTCCACTGTGTCAATGTTTTGCTGCCGGTAAAAACAGGCGTTTCGCCGTCTGCCGCCCGATAGACCACAGGTGCATCCGGCGTGCCGGAGTCTTCGTCCGTCAGGCAGAGCGCCTGTTCTACCGGATACTCGCCGTCTTCGAACAGGACGGTCACTTTCCGTCCGGGATTTTTCTTCAGCGCCGCACGTGCGGCACATTGTGCGCCTTCAAACGTCCGGAGCGGTTCGGATCGCGTCCCTGCATGGCTGTCGTCGCCGCCGGGCGTCACATACAGCCGCACTTCCTCATTGCACGAGACCAGGAAGAGGGTGCAACTCCAGCACAAAAGAACAAAGAAAAGGGAAATAACAGTTATACGTTTCATGATTGTTAATGATATAAATTTAAGTTTCTCCGGCAAAGATAACACATATTTATTACATAAACCGAATTTCATTTGGACTTTTATGCAAGAAAATCATCTTATATCCTGTTTACTCGTCAACTCGTCAACTTGTCAACTCGTCAACTTGTCAACTCGTCAACTCATTTATGCACAAAACCATACCGCGTGAAGTATAGAAACTTTTACTCGAACGGTGGTGCAATAAAAATACCTTATTTATGGTATTGCCGATGTTGCAAAAGAATATTACTTTTGTTCCAAAAATATTTTCTAAAAATAAGGTATAAAAAAATGGCACAAATTGCAAAAAATTTAACGGAATTAATTGGAAATACTCCTTTGTTGGAGTTCTCCAATTTCAACAAGATACATGGGTTGAATGCGCATGTAATTGGGAAAATAGAGGCTTTCAACCCTGCTTCCAGTGTGAAAGACCGTATTGCTCTGGCGATGATTGAAGATGCCGAGGCGAAAGGTATTCTCAAAAAAGGCAGTGAAATTATTGAGCCTACGAGTGGTAATACGGGTATCGGTCTGGCTTTTGTGAGCGCTTCCAAAGGTTACAAACTGACGTTGACGATGCCGGAAACGATGAGCGTCGAACGCCGTAATCTGCTGAAAGCTTTGGGCGCTAATTTGGTATTGACACCCGGCGCCGAAGGCATGAAAGGTGCGATTGCGAAAGCTATCGAATTGACGGAAAACAATCCGGATGCAGTGTTGTTGCAACAATTTGAGAATCCGGCCAATCCGGATATTCATAAAAAAACGACGGCGCAGGAAATCCTGAGAGATACCGACGGAAAAATAGATATTTTTGTTTCGGGAGTTGGTACCGGCGGAACGGTCAGTGGAGTAGGGGAGATATTGAAAAAATATAACCCGAAAATACAAATCATTGCGGTAGAACCGGTTGATTCTCCCGTACTTTCGGGTGGGAAACCGGGTCCGCATAAAATTCAAGGAATTGGTGCGGGTTTTATTCCGGGAACGTACAATCCGACTGTGGTTGACGAAATCATTACCGTCAGCAACGACGATGCTATCCGCACCAGCCGCGAGTTGGCCAAACAAGAAGGCTTGCTGGTTGGAATTTCTTCCGGCGCCGCCGCTTATGCCGCCGTTCAAGTGGCGAAGCGTCCGGATAATGAAGGCAAGACAATTGTCGCTGTTCTTCCCGATACGGGAGAAAGGTATTTATCTACCGTTTTGTTTGCTTTTGATGAGTATCCGCTTTGAAAGTAAAACAGTAGAATACCGAGCTTCCACCGCTTTCCAATCGACAATCTTCCAGAGGTCTTTCAAATGGTCGGCGCGGCGATTTTGACAATCCAGGTAATAAGCATGTTCCCAAACGTCGAAGCCTAAAAGTGGTCTCAAGCCTTTGGTTATGGGGTTTCCGGCATTGCTTTCTTTGGTGATGGACAATTTACCGCCGTTGTCTGCGGCAAGCCAAACCCAACCGGAACCGAACAGGCCGACTCCGGCTGTTTCAAATTCTTTTTGGAAATTTTCGAACGAGCCGAATGTAGCATCAATAGCTTCCGCTAATTTTCCCGAAGGTTTTCCGCCTCCGTTGGGGGAAAATTGCGTGAAATAGAGGTTATGATTCAATACTTGCCCGGAGTTGTTGAAGATAGCTCCGTCCGATTCTTTGACAATCGTTTCAAGGTTGGCGTTTTCAAAATTGGTGCCTTGAATCAGGTTGTTCAGGTTATTCACGTAGGTTTGAAGATGTTTACCATGATGAAAATCAATGGTTTGTTTTCCGATTACAGGTTCCAGACTGTCTGGTGTGTACGGTAATTTTACTAATTCAAATTTCATATTATTTTATATTATAGTTTCAACAAAAGTAGGAAGAAATTTGTAGATTACCTAAAAACGGGTAAATGATAATATCTATTTCCCCATAGAAAATATCGAATTACTTCTACCGTTTGAAAAACTTTGCGTATATTTGCCGCACCGTAAATCAATTAACATTTAAATATGCTGCAATGACAACTGTTTTTTTCGCGGGCTTCATAGTACTTATTATTCTCGCGGTTATTAATATCTTCCTGATGGTCTTAAAAAAGCCGAAAGATAGCAGGGACGATTTTTTAAAAATGGATACCGCTTTGTCAAAACTCGACTTGTTGATGCGCGATGAATTTGGGCGAAACAGGGAGGAAAATCAAAAATCGTTCAAAGACAACAGGGAAGAACTGAACAATTCTTTCAAGGATAGTCGTTTTGAACTGTCCAATACGCTTAAGTTGTTTGAGGAAAAATTAAACCTCAGTTTGAAAGATATTCGCGAAACGGTCGAAAATAGGCTGAAAACCTTGCAGGACGACAATAACCGGAAATTGGAAGATATGCGGAAAGTAGTGGACGAAAAACTCCAGGAAACGGTCGAAAAACGTTTCAACGAGTCTTTCCGCATGATTAGCGAACGCTTGGAACAAGTTCACAAAGGACTTGGTGAAATGCAATCGTTGGCTTCGGGCGTCGGTGATTTGAAAAAGGTATTGACGAATGTAAAAACCAGGGGAAATCTCGGCGAAATCCAATTGGGTTCTATCTTGGAACAGATTCTCTCGCCCGAACAATACGAGCAAAATGCAGCCGTCAAAGAAAACAGTCAGGAACGGGTTGAATATGTCGTCAAGTTGCCGGGGAAAAATTACGATAACAAGCCTTTGTTGTTGCCGGTCGATTCGAAGTTCCCGAACGAGGATTACCAACGCTTGCTCGACGCTTACGAAAATATTGCCGGCCTCAATCCTAAAGAAGTGGAACTTATTTCCAAACAATTTGAAAATTCGGTGAAA
>JAISWH010000192.1 GCA_031271125.1 Dysgonamonadaceae bacterium | reverse complement strand
CATTTTTTAAGTTTTGACACTTTTTTCAAAAAAACGCATAAATAACTGTAAATCAATAGCTTGCCAAATCAACTTCGTGCTTCCGGTGTCTGTCTCTGTATTGATGACAGACAGCGTTTTTAAATAGCTGATTTTAAGATACTTAAGAGGCCTATTGTTTTACAAATGTTTAACAAATTGTTAAAATAAAAAAATGAGGCTTGAAAATATAGCTTTTAAATTATTGATAATAAGAAAGATAAGGCCAATTTTCGCCTTTTTTATTATTTAAACAACGCTAAAACAGCTATAAATCAATAAGTTAAGATGCTTTATTATTTAGAATGAGTCTAAATAAGGAGGCTGAAAAAGTTTGCGGGACAAAGACAAGTTGTTGCAAACAGATAGTAATCAATTAGATAAGTGCTTGTAACTTTGCGTCGGATTAGAATGCGAAAAATGAAGTGTCTGTCATCAATACAGTGACAGACACTTTTGTTAAAAAATTAACACGCGTTTTTGATAGTTATTGTTTTGATTAACCTGACGGCTATGGCGAGAAGCTACGCCGAGCGGGGGCGTAAAGGTTAAATTGTCAAAAATCAAATAGTCTATAAACTCTTGACACAACGAACAGCAGCCGAGTAGTATCCAGTACTTGCGGTTGTCACCTTGTTCAGAGTGAAATTCCACAGATAGAAGGTGTTGTCGTTGCCAACATCCTTATTGATTGAGGCGTACTGCGGCTCGAGCCCGTACTCCGCCACGTGCGATGTAAGATTACCTAATTCTGCGACGTTTGGCAGGCGCCACTCGGACTGGCCACCGGTATTTAAGGACTCACAGGCGTCTATTGCGTCCTGCCATGAATTATAATAAAATTGACCGTTATTCATGTCGTTTTTGGCGATGCACAAGCCCCCGGAAGCTTGGAAACCAACGAAGTTTGTAAGATCAGCCATTGTATACCCATCTAGGGGCAGATCGGTTGGACCTGAATACGCACCCCCGGCTAGGAAATATCCCGAACAGTCAACCGGCTCTGGCGAACATGCTTTAACGTCGATAGTTACCGTCTGTTGATAATTTCCGTCCAGACTCGTGACTATCAGTGTGGACCAGCCTAATTCCAGACCGGTAAGGATACAAGAAGTCATGCTTCCTGTCGTGATTCTCGTCTTGTCTTGACCCTCGCTGATTTTCCAGTATACGCCCGGATAGCGAGCGTTATACGGCCTAAAATCGGAGACCGTAACCGTAGCCGTTTGACCGACACAGAGGTCTACCGGAGAAGACGGGCTAAGGTCAAAACCTTCTACCGGTACGGCATCGGCAAAGTTCGATTTTAAGGCTTCCCAACCGCCTGCGCCTGTCCAGATATACACACCCGCTTTTCCGTTTCCTCCCGCTGTAGCCGCGTTGGTATTGTAGACCAGCATACCCGCTCCATTATTGGAATCCCCTTGTAACTGCCAGTCGGTAACATTTACCAACGAAACTCGGGGCAATAAAAATCCCAGATTCTGATCGTTAACCTGCGATAAATCCAGTACCGCTCCGTCCTTGGGATTTTGATCGCTGCCGATCGTTACCTGAGCATTCATAACTGTTCCCAAAGCCATCAGAAACAGCAATAATAAAAAAAATGTTTTTTTCGTCATTTTAAACTTTTTCAATTGTTAATTTTTACATTTTTTAAGTTTTAGAGCTTTTTTCAAAAAAACACATAAATTGCTTTGTATGAATAAATTATATCCATCAACTTCACACACCCGCTGTCTGTCACTATATAGGTGACGGACATATTTTTTTTTATTTTGTAACATTCTGAAAATCAAATAGTTACATCGTCAAAAAATGACACAAATCTGAGTTTTGTGTCATTTTTTGACAATGTTTTTATATGTGATTGATAATCAGATTGTTCAAAATCAAATTTGTTAAACACTTTTTAAACACATGATAAGAAACTAAAAATCAGGTAGTTAAAGCATTTTTGGCAAAAAACAAAAAAAATTAACAATTCCGACTTTTTTTTATAAAGAAATAAATAATACATGCAATTAGATAGTAATCAATCTGTTAAATTATTTATCTTTGTGCCGAATTATGTGTTAACGACGTTTGTCCGTCACCTATATAGTGACAGACATATTTGTTAAAAAAATTAACACGCGTTTTTGATAATTAATAGGCTGTCATTTAGAGACTGTTTTCGACTCACCTGCTGACCCTGTGTTTAGCATAAAATTGACGAGGTGTTTGATTACCCCCCCAACCCCCTGAAGGGGGAGTTTGGGCGCCGCCAGTACCGTTATAGGCAGTGTTAGTTGATGCTATTCTTAACCAAAAAATTGAGCTATTCTTGAAAAATCAAAATTATTGTCGTACCTTTGGCCTCCGATTTATTGACGTTTAATATTTCAAACAATCTAATAGCTTATGAGTGATACAAATACCGTTTCGACAGACGTTTTGATCGTCGGAGCAGGACCTTCGGGATTAGCAACCGCCATTCATTTGGCCGACCTCCTGAAAAAGCATGACTTGAAACGCCGGATTTTACTTGTAGAAAAGGGAACGGCGGTGGGTAGCCACATTTTATCGGGTGCTGTGGTTCGAGTCGAAATATTGAAAGAATTACTCCCCGAAGTTGATTTTAACGAATTTCCCCTCAATGCTAAAGTTACAAAAGACACCATTTTGCTTTTAAGCAAATCGGGATCGATTCAATCGCCGATTCATCCGCCTTACATGAGCAACAGGGGTAATTACACGGCTTCTTTGGGGCAATTGTGCCGCTTCCTGGCGACAAAAGCCGAAGAAAAAGGCGTGGAAATTTATCCCGGATTTGCAGTAAGCGAAGTATTATATGATGAAAAAGGCAAAATTCGCGGAGCAAAAACTATCGACACAGGCGTCGATCACCACGGCAAACCGTTGGAAAATTTCCAGCCGGGTACGGAAATTGAAGCCCGGATCACTGTTTTTGCCGAAGGCACGCGCGGCAGTCTGGTAAAAACCGTTATTAACAAGTTTGATCTTCAAAAAGGTCGGAATCCGCAAGTTTATTCTTTAGGTTGTAAAGAAATATGGAGCGTTCCCGAAGGAAATATCGCTCCGGGCGAAGTATATCATACGATGGGTTATCCGTTTAACTTACACGAATTTGGCGGTGGATTCATTTACGGTTTGAACGATAACAAAGTAGCAGTCGGTCTGGTAGTCGGTTTGGATACTGCCGACCCGACTTTTGACGTCCATGCGGCATTTCAGGTTTGGAAAACGCATCCTGTTGCGGCTAAAATACTTCGAGGCGGTAAACTCCTGGAATACGGAGCGAAAACATTGCCCGAAGGCGGTTATTACTCTACGCCGAAACCATACCTCAATCATGCGCTCATCGTGGGCGACAGCGGCGGATTCCTGATTATGCCGGCATTGAAAGGCGTACATTTGGCCATCCGTTCGGGAATGTTGGCGGCGGAAACGGCGCTTTCGGCTTTTGTCAAAAACGATTTCTCGGAAAAAACATTAAAAGAATACGAAACAAAAATTAATAATTCCAACATACGCAAGGAAATGTATCCTGTCCGCAATTTCCGCCAGGTTTTCGCCAAGGGAATAGCTGCAGGCGCTTTCATGTTCGGAACGCAACTGGTAACAGGCGGCGCCGGTTTTACCGGTAAAGTCGGCGTACATACCGATGCCGATGCAACCAAAAAACTGAAAGATTTTTCGGGAAAACCATTCAAAAAACGTTTTGCCGACAAGTTGGAATTTGATAAAATATCCACTTTCGACAAAGTAACGGATATTTTCTATTCGGGCGCACACCACGACGAAGAACAAGTGGTTCATTTACGCGTAAACAATCCTTCAACGTATCACCTGAACATCGAACAATACGATGCTCCTTGCCGATATTTTTGTCCCGCCGAAGTGTATGAAATACACACCGACCGAAACGGACACAAGGAATTGCGTATTCACGCCGAAAACTGTGTGCATTGCAAAACTTGCGACATCAAAGAACCGGGCGACGGCATTACCTGGACAACGCCTAACGGCGGAAACGGGCCTGAATATCAAAACATGTAGTATCAATTAGGAATTAACAAAAGTATGACTATTATAAGTTTAATAAAACAAGTGCCTCTTCCCAACGAAATGCGGATGGGCGACGATGGTCTGATGGACCGCACCAAAGCAAAATCAATTATTAATATTGATTGTCAATTCGGTTTGGAAGCAGGGCTTCAACTTAAAAAACACTATCCCGATGCACGGATGATTGTTTGTTCGATGGGGCCGGGTTCGTTCGAAACCGCTTTAAAAACGGCCATTTCGATGGGTTATGACGAAGCCTATCTATTGTCCGACCGTAAATTGGGAGGATCGGATACATTTGCAACCGGATTGGCTATTTCCACCCTATTGAAACATTTAGGTTTTACGAAAGATTCCAAGGAGCCGTTTGTAATTTTTGCAGGACGTCAAACCAGCGATGGCGATACGGCGCATGTTCCTTCGCAAGTTGCGGAAAACCTGGGTATTCCGCAAGCTACTTTCTGCGAATCGGCCAAACCCGACGGCAAAGGAAATATTGTGGCTAAACGCATCATCGAAGGCGGCTACCAAATGATGCAATTACCGATACCCTGCCTGGTTTCCCTCACGCCGACAGGTATTCCCCCCCGCAAGCCTTCGCTCGTCGGCGCTATCAAAGCGCGGAATATGACGGTGAAAGTGTTTGGCGTAGATGATATTCACCTGGGTACGGAAAAGATAGGCCTTAGCGGTTCGCCTACGATTGTGGCCGCAGTAGCCAATATCGAAAGCGAACGTCCGCCGATTGTGTTGAGTGAAGGATCCACCGAGTCGGCCCTGGCGGCTAGCTTGATTGCCAATATGAAAAAAGGAGGCAACATATTGCAACGCAAAGAAGTAAAGGAAAAAGCCGAAAAAGAAAGACCCGATTTTCCGGTAATTGATACGCGCGGCGACAACCGGCATATTCTGACCTGGGCGGAAATCGCCAACGGACAGATTGCCCGTCCCTCATTGGAACTGTTTACGCCGGCTCGTCAGTTAGCCGAACAATTAAATGAAACTATTCCGCAAGGGAGTGAAGCTACCTCCCCCTTTAGTGGGCAGGGGGGTAATACCAAAATTAAAACGGTATTGATAGGTAAAAACGTAGCGCCTTTGGCCCAGACGCTTTTTGAACATGGCGCAGACGAAGTGATTCTGGTCGAAGATGATCGATTGGAAGAATACCTTGTTTTACCGTTTGCGGATATTATCGCGCAAATTGTCAAAGAACAAAAGCCGGAGATTGCACTATTTGCCGCAACAACTTCGGGACGGGAATTGGCGCCCCGTATCGCCGTGAAAACCGGTAGCGGCGTTACTGCCGACTGCACGGGACTTGAAATCGGCGAATACATCAACCGCAAAGAAAAAACAATCGTACGACCGATATTACATTCCCGCCGTCCGACCTATGGAGAAAGCAAATTGGCGACCATTCTCGGTTTCGTCTATCCGCAAATATCAACGGCGCGGGCAGGTACGTTTGAAGTGCCGCAGCGGGAGGAAGGACGCACCGGCGTCGTATCGAAATTCAAACCGGAATTTGTGGAAGCCGATTTTCGCGCCGAAATACTTGAAACGGTTCGCGGCGGCGGTGGTTTGCAAAATCTGTTTGAAGCTGAAATAATCGTTTCCGGCGGACGCGGCGCTACTTCCGACGGACTCAAATTGGTAAAAGAATTAGCCGAAGCGCTTAAAGAAAAAGGTTTAAAAGCCGAATGGGCGGTCAGCCGCGCCGTAGTCGACGAAGGTTATGCGGAATATGCCCGCCAAATCGGACAAACGGGCAAGACGGTTCGTCCCAAAGTGTATGTGGCTATCGGTATTTCGGGAGCTATCCAGCACCTGGCGGGGATGAAAGAATCGGGAATAGTCGTGGCCATTGACCACAACCCCAAAGCAGCGATTTTCCGCAATGCCGATTTTGGTATCGTCGGCGAATATGAAGACCTTATTCCCGAATTAATCGAATGTGTGAAACAGGGATTTACTTTCGGTATTGAAACAAAAAATTGATTTTGACATGTGATTTATTTCGTATCGCCAAGTTCTATCAACCGGAGCAATTCTACAACAGCATCCGCTTCCGGAATGTTCTTTTTTACACATTCTTTGCCTTTGTACAAACTCACCCGCCCAATGCCGGCGCCTACATAACCGTAATCGGCGTCGGCCATTTCGCCGGGACCGTTTACAATACAACCCATGATGCCGATTTTCAGACCTTTCAGGTGAGCAGTCGCCGCTTTGACTTTTTTTAGGGTGGTTTGCAAATCAAACAAAGTACGTCCGCAACTCGGACAGGCAATGTATTCGGTTTTGCTGATTCTCCGGCCTGTAGCTTGCAAAATGCCAAAACTGCAAGCGTTTACATCCTCCGGAGAAATGCAGTCCGTTTCGTTTTGCAGAAAAATACCGTCGGCCTGATTATCCAAAAAGAAAGCGCCGCAATCGGCTGCCGACTTGATTTGAAACAATTCCAAATCTTTTTCTTTGTATCTGCGTTGCAAAACAACCGGATTTTTTATCCCTTCCCGCATCAACCGGTAAGCAAATGATTTTTGCTCAAAAATAGAGGAAGTAGTTGAAGATAAAATAAGGACAGTCTGGGGTTTCCGTATCAGGTGTTCAATCCAGTCATCGTTTATTTCGGAATAATTCAGGCACAAAAACGGCAAAGGCGCCTCGCTGTTTTGCCAAGCCGCTTTATCCCGAGCCGTAAAAAGTGGATATTCGTCTTTCTCAAATGAAAAAATCTCATAATCCGTAATGATTTTTTGGTTTTCCGGTCGCGGAAATGACTTGTTTTTTCCCAAATACAAAAAATCCGGGTTTATACTTTGTGCATTGTCCCTTTCCGTTGCCCGCGAATAGTCGGCAATGACAATCGGAACATCGCGATTACGCTTGATAAGGCGTTGCGGTTCGGGCATCGGCATGTCGATGGGCATCCTGTCAAGCGAAGTCGAGACATAGTCCACCAAAGCCTTAGCGACCGGGATTTCCGCCTCGGGGTCTTCACTCAGCGAAACGCGGATCGTATCGCCGATGCCTTCGAGTAAAAGCGTTCCGATTCCCACAGCCGATTTGATGCGTCCGTCTTCGCCGTCGCCGGCTTCCGTAACACCCAGATGCAGCGGAAAATTCATTCCTTCTTCATCCATTCGACGGACCAACAGGCGAACGGTGGTCACCATCACAAAAGTATTGGATGCTTTAATAGAAACCACCAGATGAGTGAAATTTTCTTCCACGCAAATATGCAAAAATTCCATGCACGATTCGACCATGCCTTCGGGCGTATCGCCATACCGGCTCATGATCCGGTCGGACAAAGAACCGTGATTGACGCCAATCCGGATCGCCGTATGATTCGCTTTGCAAATAGCTAAAAAAGGAACAAACCGCGCCCTGATTTTTTCTATTCCCTGACGGTATTCTTCTTCGGAATATTCATGTTTTTGGAATTTTTTGGCCGGATCGGCAAAATTTCCGGGATTGATTCGCACTTTCTCAACTATTCCGGCTGCTGTGTAAGCCACATTCGGGTTGAAATGAATATCGGCAACCAAAGGCGTTTGATAGCCTCGCTTCCGCAAACCATCTCTGATATACCGCAGATTTTCGGCTTCACCGACTCCTTGCGCAGTCAAACGAACGTATTCCCCGCCGGCCTCAACGATGCGGATGCACTGTGCAATGCTCGCCTCCGTATCCATCGTGGACGTGTTGGTCATCGACTGAATCCGTATGGGATTGTCGCCGCCCAAGGGAGTATTTCCAATGAAAACCTCCGAAGATTTCCGCCGTTTGTATTGAAAACTTGACATCAATTGGTTTTAAACGGATATTTCACAGCAGCCAAATCTTGATTGGCTTTTACAATTTTTTCTTTGAGGGCTACTTTGTAATCAGACCATTTTTTTTGTAAGGTTTCATCTTTCACCGCCAAAATCTGTACAGACAGCAAAGCCGCATTCATCGCGGCATTGATCCCTACCGTTGCTACCGGAATGCCCGGAGGCATTTGCACGATAGCCAACAATGCATCCATACCGTCGAGGCTGGAATCAACCGGCAGGCCGATAACGGGAAGTGTGGTCATGGAAGCGATTACACCGGGAAGATGAGCAGCCATTCCGGCTGCGGCAATGATTACTTCGATGCCTCTTGACTGTGCGTTTTTTGCAAAATCTTCGACTTCGGCTGGGGTGCGATGCGCCGACAAAGCTTGCATTTCGAAAGGTATTTCGAAATCATTCAGTACGATAGCCGCTTTTTGCAAAATGGGCAGGTCGGAAACGCTGCCCATAATGATACTTACACGAGGTTTCATTGCTTTCCGATAAAAGCCTTGTATTGGTCGGCGTCCATCAATTCGTTCAACTGCGATTCATTGGTAACGGAAACCTTAATAATCCAGCCTTCTCCATAAGGATCGGAATTCACTAATTCGGGATTTTCTTCCAATGCTTCGTTGACTTCCAAGACTTTGCCTGCTACAGGCATCAATAAGTCGGAAACGGTTTTAACAGCTTCGATTGAGCCGAAGACTTCGTTTTGTTCAAGAGTTTCTCCCTTTGTCGTTACATCGACATATACAATTTCACCCAATTCGCTTTGAGCATAATCGGTAATACCTACATATGCTTCGGTTCCTTCCGTACGAATCCATTCGTGATCGTTGGTGTACTTTACTTTTTCAGAAAAATTCATGTTTTTTATTTTTTTCTATTCATAATTTTCCGCAAAATTACTACTTTTAATTGAAAATTGAAAATTGATAGACGCAGATTCAAGTATGCAAATCAAAATTTTGGCGGGTAAGAACCGTTCCATATATGGTTTATGTAATAAATAATCGTTAACTTTGTGGCGTTTATTATATTCTTATCTAAATCAAAAAAATTATATGGCAAAAGTGACAAAAGAAAAAGCCTTGCTTTACCATTCGGAGAGCAAGCCGGGAAAGATTGAGGTTATTCCGACCAAACCTTACAGTACACAAGCCGATCTATCTTTAGCTTATTCGCCGGGAGTAGCGGAACCTTGTCTGGAAATTGAAAAAAATGCAGCTACCGCTTATGATTATACGACAAAAGGAAATCTGGTCGCTGTCATCTCAAACGGAACTGCGGTTTTGGGATTGGGTGATATAGGCGCATTAGCCGGCAAACCGGTTATGGAAGGTAAAGGCTTGTTATTCAAGATATTTGCGGGAATTGATGTGTTCGACATCGAAGTCAATGAAAAAAATCCCGAAAAGTTTATTGAAGCCGTGAAAGCGATTGCTCCCACTTTTGGCGGTATCAACCTTGAAGATATTAAAGCGCCCGAATGTTTTGTCATCGAGCGCCGGTTGAAAGAGGAACTGGATATTCCCGTCATGCACGATGACCAACACGGAACGGCGATTATCTCTTCGGCCGGATTGCTCAATGCCTTGGAATTGACCGGAAAAAAAATCGGGGAAGTGAAAATTGTCGTCAACGGCGCCGGAGCGTCCGCAAGTTCATGTACGCGCTTGTATATGGCTTTGGGCGCTAAAAAGGAAAATATCGTCATGTGCGACAGCAAAGGCGTTATTTCCGTACGGCGTTTCGACCTGAATGAAGAAAAGAAATTTTTTGCTACCGAAAGGAATGTCAATACTTTGGAAGAAGCAATTGCCGGCGCCGATGTTTTCTTGGGCTTGTCGGTTGCCGATGTGTTGACGGAACGGATGGTACAAAGCATGAATGTCCATCCGATTGTTTTTGCCCTGGCGAATCCGAATCCCGAAATTTCCTACGAAAAGGCGAAAGCTTCCCGCAACGACCTTATTTTTGCCACCGGACGTTCCGATTATCCGAATCAAATCAATAACGTATTAGGTTTTCCGTATATTTTTCGCGGAGCCTTAGACGTGAGGGCAACGGCGATTAACGAGGAAATGAAACTTGCCGCCGTAAAAGCAATTGCGGCATTGGCCAAAGAACCTGTTCCCGATGTAGTAAACGCCGCTTACGGCTTAAGCACTTTGTCGTTCGGCCGGGAATATTTGATACCCAAACCAATGGATCCCAGGTTATTAACTTGTGTATCCGTTGCGGTGGCCAAAGCAGCCATTGAGTCGGGTGTCGCCCGCAAAAAAATCGATGATTGGGAAACGTATGAAAATCATTTGCGCGATTTGATGGGATACGACAACAAGCTATTGCGCGATTTTACCGAAATGGCGAAGAAGAATCCCAAGCGGGTCGTATTTGCCGAAGGTACTCACCCTAATATGTTGAAAGCCGCCGCTCAAGCGCGTGACGAAGGTTTTTGCCGGCCCATACTGTTGGGAAACGATGAGCGAATCCTGAAGTTGGCGACGGAATTGAAAATTGATTTGGAAGGAATCGAAATCGTCAATTTGCGGCATGATGACGAAGCAGACCGCCGTGCGCGGTATGCCGGGATTTTGTCAAAGAAACATGAACGCGAAGGCGCAACTTTCGACGAGTCGGTCGATAAAATGGTTGAACGTAACTATTTTGGCATGATGATGGTCGAAACGGGTGATGCGGATGCTTTTATCACAGGCGTTTACACAAAATATTCCAATACGATTAAGGTAGCCAGAGAAGTAATCGGCATCCGTGAGGGATACGAAACTTTTGCATCCGTACATATTTTAACGGGGAAAAAAGGGACTTATTTTCTGTCCGATACTTTGATAAACCGACATCCGACGAGCGATGTTTTATATGATGTAGCCAAATTAACCGTCGAAGCTGTTCGATTTTTTGCACAAGAACCGGTTGTTGCGATGTTATCTTATTCCAATTTCGGCGCGGATAAGGAAGGAAATCCGGCGTCGGTGCATGGTGTCGTTGAGAAGATGCACGATGAATATCCCGATTTGGCGATTGACGGCGAAATGCAGGTTAATTTCGCATTAGACAAGAACTTGCGCGACCTGAAATATCCCTTTACCCGTTTGAAAGGAAGAGATGTCAATACCTTGGTATTCCCGAACTTAACTTCGGCAAATATTGCCCAGAAATTGTTGCAGGAAATGGGAGTAGGAGAAATGATCGGTCCAATTCAGGTTGGTTTGAAAAAGCCGATTCACTTTACCGATATTGAAAGTTCGGTTCGTGATATTGTCAATATTACGCGTGTTGCTGTGGTAGATGCGATTGTTCATGAGAAATTGTATGGGAAATAACATTTTGATACAATTCAATCCGCAGTCATTTTCTTGATGATACTGTAAGCATCAGCCATTCCCAATTCGCCGGCGCGGCTCAGGTCGGCAATTCCTTTTTGGGTTTCCCCAATGGACAATCGGGTTAAACCTCTGTTGTAGAAGGCTTCTGCAAATTCGGGATTCCGTTCGATAGCTTCATTGTAATCCGAAATAGCGGCCTTATAGTCTTTTTGAAGACCGAGAAGATTTCCACGGTTGAACCAGGCATATACAAAATCAGGGATATGTTGAATGACTGTTGCATAGTCTTGCATAATCAATTCATAGTTATGCGAACGTTTATTGATGGGGTCGATTGTTTGGGAACGATTGTCGTTGATGTCCTCAATTTCCATTAGTTTGTACCTGACAACGGCGCGGTTAAAATAAGCCAGGGAAAAATCCGGGTTCAATGCAATTACCTTATTATAATCGTCAATCGCTTCCGACAAATCCTGCAACACCATAAAGTCTAACGCGCGTCCGAAATAAGCGTCAACGTCATTCGGATTCCGATCGATAATCAAGGAATATTCGTCGATTGATTTGAAATGATACTCGGCTTGCAGGTCGGTCAGGGCCGCTTCGTTGTTGGTTGCTTTCAGTTGCATTTTCAAAACCATTCGGGTATTGAAATCCGAAATTGTTTTGTCGTAACGGGCTGCTGTCCTGTCAATATCTTCTGTTTTTTCGTAATAAGTAATTACAAATTGGGGTTGCAAATCAACCTTGACTTGCCGGTCTTGTACTCTTCCCCTGATTTCGTTTTTGTAGGAAGATTTTATTTCGTCTTCCCGGTCGTAAACGACTAAGCGATTGAACTTTTCAATGTCTTTATCCGATTTTTCGCGGGTCTTTTTCCCTTTATCGTCTTCCGGTTTGGCGTCTTTATCCGGAGCGTCCAGAATGGCTTTTCCCGTGATGATTTTCCCTTTTTCTTTCTCTTTTCGCAGTTTTTGTTCCAAATCGTAGGCATACCAATAATCGGTGTCGGCGCCTTTGGCGTCTCGCAAGGCGCGTTTGATTTCCGAACGGAAATAGTATCCGGGAACAAAATAGGGATATTCTTCCAGAACCAGGTCTAAATCTGTGACGGCATTCCGGTAATTGCGCGCTTCGTTGTTGAGTATCGCGCGATTGTAGATGGCCATGAAATTGTCGGGTTCGTTTTTGATTACCAAGTCGAAATCTTCGATCGCCCGATAGACGTCGCCAACCTGTTCGCGCAACAATCCCCTGTTGAAACGTGCAATTGTATTATTGGCGTCCAGAATCATCACGGCGTCGTAATCGGTCATAGCGCCTCGCAAATCATTCATGTAATAACGCACTAAACCACGATTGATATAGTATCCTATTTGTTTGGGTTCCAATCGAATAGCTTCCGTAAAATCCGTTGAGGCATCTTTATATTTTCCCATTTGATACAGAAGCATGGCGCGTTGTCCATAAGACGGAGCAAAATATTTATCCAACTCAATTGATTTGTTGAAGTCGGCTAAGGCTTTGAGCGTATCGCCTTTTTCGGAATAGATGGAACCTCTTGTAAGATAAGCTTGTACAAATTTAGGTTGATATTTGATTAACAAGTCTAAAGTTACCAGCGCCGAATCGTAATTTTTATTTTGCACGTAAGCAATTCCTTTATTAATAAGCATTTGCTTATCTTCGGGACGAAATTCCAAACCTTTGTCATAATCTTTGATAGCGCTTTCAAGGTTGCCTGTATATTGGCGGGCAATACCACGATATAAATAAGCGTGAATCAAAAAAGGGTTTCTTTGGAGGCAAAGGGTCAAATCGTTTTCGGCGCCTTTGTAGTCGTCGAGGTTTAATTTGGCCATAGCCCTGTAAAGATAAGGTTCTGCGAGGTAGGGTTTTGATTTGATTACCTGATTAAAGTACTGAATGGAAAGGATATAATCTTCAAAATAAAACGCATTCTTGCCGATGGTGAGTACCCTGTTTGTGTTAATCTGTGCGCTTACGGAAGAAAAGATGCTTATACAAAGCAAGATAAACAAAAAAGTTTTTTTTTCGATGCGTTTCATTCGATATTATATTTTTGAGTATGACTTATTTCTTAGGAACAGGTTTAACTTTATAAGAGCAACGAACATCACCTTTTAGGATTTTATCCAATTTGGAGCGAATCATTTGTTTCCGGATTCCGGAAATATGGTCGACGAACATAATCCCTTCCAAATGATCATATTCGTGCTGGATAACCCGTGCTTTGTAACCTTCAAAAACCTCGTCGTGCGGTTGCAGATTTTCGTCTGAATATTGAATCCGGATTCTGTTTTTTCGGGGAACTTTTTCGTGAATATTGGGAATGGAAAGGCAGCCTTCTTCAACCGATTCTTCCGGCCCGTCTTTTTCGATAATGTGAGCATTGATGAAAACCCGCCTGAAATCCTTGAAAGAAGGGTCTTGGTCGGCCAAAGGACTCAAATCAACCACCAAAATCCGGTCTTCCAAACCGATTTGAGGCGCAGCCAAACCAATGCCGTCGGCATTATATAAAGTTTCAAACATGTTGTCCAACAAAGGTTTCAAGCCGGGATAATCCGGTGAAATATTTTTAGTGACTTTCCTCAATACAGGATGGCCATATAAATATATCGGTAAAATCATATTCTAATTGTTTCTAAATAAGACTGTAATAAAATTGTAGCGCTTAATTCGTCAACCAATGCTTTATTTTGCCGGTCTTTTTTTTTCAGGCCGCCTTCCCGCATGGCTTGATGCGCTAAGGCGGATGTAAACCGTTCATCGACCAATTTAACTTCTATTTCGGGAATGAATTTTTGCAGATTTCTTTTGAATTGCATAACCCTGTTCCAATTTTCCGAATATTGGTAGTTCATTTGTCGGGGTTCGCCCAATATAAAAGTATCTACTTTATTTTCGGCAATATACTTTTTCAAAAAAGCAATAACTTCCATACTTGGCAAGGTAGTCAATCCTCCCGCTATCAGTTGCATCGGATCGGAAACGGCGATGCCTGTCCGCTTTTTTCCGTAGTCGATGGCGATTATTCTTCCCATATTGCGCAAAAGTACAAAAAATTTCTTTGTTAAGTCCTAAAAAACAGGTTTTTTTACTCAAAAAAACCATAATTTTTTATCAAAACAACACAGGTTTCCAAATGCACAATTTCAGCAGATTATTTAACAATAATATTATTTTCCCCATCTGTTACATAAAAAAACACGCCTGTCATAGTCAAAAAAGAAAAGGAAACTTACGAATCGAAAATTAATTTCTTTACCAATAAGGATAATTCCGAATATGTCCGGCTTATCAGATTGAATAAAGCGGTGCAGTTACTTTCGACAAAAAAATACAAAGTAAGCGAAGTTTGCTATATGGTTGGGTTCAATACGCCGTCCGGACGGGTGTATGCCATTTGACCGCCTGTAATAACCATCAACAAATCGGGGACACGAAGTTTCGTTTGTTTTTCTGATTTATTAAATTCGGTAATCAGGCGTTTCAGTTCGAGCAAATGTCCTGCACTTTCTTCTATTTCCCTGCTTCCGAGTTTTATCTCAATCAAAGCATATCTGCCGTCGGGTAAATGCAACACAACATCGGCTTCCAATCCGTAACGGTCGTGATAATAAGACAGATAACCTTCCGTATTTTGCGAATAAACACGCAAATCACGCACGACCATTGCTTCAAAAATAAAGCCGAAAGTTTCAGGTCAAGCTGTAATTTTTCGGGCGTTATTGCGTGTTTTTGAGGTATTTCATTGCGTGTTTTTGAGGTGTTTCATTGCGTGTTTTTGAGGTTAGTGTAGCCGCTTAGAAAGGTCAAGCAGGTGTTCACATAAAAAGATTTTGTACAGCGAAATGTTGAGTATGTCGTTGTCGAGACCTGTGCCGAGTAGTGAGCAACGGATACTGATTTTTGGCGAATATTTTTCTCGGTAAATTTTCAAACTTTTGGCTTTGACATTTTCGCCGCTTTTCACTTCGATTGGCACAATGTAAGCGCCGTGTTGCATTACAAAATCCACTTCGGCATTCTCGCCACTTGTCCAGTAGTGAAGATTGTGTTTCGCTAATTGCTGTAAAACAAATTGTTCTGCAACTACACCGTTAAATTCGTCAAAAATGACAGTTTTGCTGTTGATTACTTCAAATGGAATGTCAGCAAGGTTTCTAAAAAGTCCAATATCAATAAAATAGAGTTTGAAAGCTGACGTATCAACGTATGATTTCAACGGAATTTTTTCGCCCGAAGTTACCAAAAATACTCGTCTGACAATTCCTGCATCAACAAGCCATTCGATAGCCATCTCATATTCTCT
>JAISWH010000178.1 GCA_031271125.1 Dysgonamonadaceae bacterium | reverse complement strand
CCGTCAAACAGAATCATGAATTTCTGGCCGACCGTTCCGTGATCGACAAAGGTTATTCACTGCCTGTTTATCAAGCGGTTTTGATTAACAATACGTTTAAAGTACCTATTTTCGCATTTGCAAATTCATTTGCTTATTATCATAAATTTAAAAGAATCACAATCATGAAAAACAATGTTTCCAAACCGGCTAAGAAATTAGCCGTATTATTGCTTTTACCCGCATTAGCAGGTTTTTTAGCAGCTTTCGCACAACCGGAATATCATTATTCCAATCTTCCTCTTCAGCCGAAAACACAAGCGCCGGTATCTCAGGATACAGTCAAACCTGTTTCCATTACTTTGAAAGACGCGGTAAATAAGCCGGCAGAGGACTCCGAGCCGGTTGCGATTACAAATGATAATCTTGAAGTGAAGATTACAAAAGATGATGGAATTAAAGTAAGAACTTCGGCAGACAAATTGGAAGGCAAGGCAGATTCTCCATTATTTATTGTAGATGGAAAAGAAGTGCCTTCCATCAATAATCTGAAGCCGGAAGATATAAAGTCCGTATCGGTACTCAAAGACGCATCGGCCACATCGGTTTATGGTGAAAAAGGGAAAAACGGAGTGATTATTATCGAAATGAAAAAAATGGAGGAATTATAAGTATATGCAAATCGAATTAAAGAAAATGGACTCCCCCATCGGTCTCTTGAATGTAGCTGCTACAGCAGAGGGAATCTGCTGGCTGGATTTCGCCGATAAACCAACTGCCGGCAAAAGGCTGGAATCTTTCGCAAAGATGCTGAACGCTTCAATTTCTCAAGATAATAACATATATATCAACGAGTTGGAATTTCAACTCAAAGAATATTTTGAAGGAAAACGGAAACAATTTACCGTAAAACTGTTTATCGAAGGAACTCCGTTTCAGAAGAAAGTTTGGGCGGCTTTGCAAGCAATTCCTTACGGCTCAACTCATTCATACAAAGAGCAATCCGCAGCTATCGGAATGTCGAAAGCCGTCCGCGCGGTTGCCAACGCCAACGGGGCAAATCCGATTTCCATTGTCGTCCCCTGTCACCGTGTAATCGGCTCAAACGGACAACTGACGGGTTACGGCGGCGGACTTTGGCGGAAAAAATTTTTGTTGGAATTGGAAACTGCAAATCTTTTTTGAATTTTCTCAAAAAAAGTTTTATCTTTACGAAAATTTAAAATAATCTATTTTATAACATGGAAAATAATATCTTCGAACTCACAACCGGTCAATTGAAAAAAATTGCCGTAACGCTCCAAACAAGAATCAGCGAGGGACTTCTGGAAGACGGAAAACAAATCCGTTGCCTCCCGACTTACATCATTCCAAAAACCAATTTATCGAAGGAAAAAGTGCTTGTCCTCGATTTAGGTGGAACCAATTTCAGAGCTACCGTAGTGGACTTTACGGGCGGGACGCCTGTCGTTCACGACGGCATCAAGAAAAATCTGGAATATGTCATGAAAGCGCCGGAAGGTAAAACCACAGAAGACTTATATGCCGAAATTGCGAATTTGATTTCATCGCTCAACCTGGATGGCGTAAAATCAATCGGTTACTGTTTTTCTTATCCTTGCGAATCGACACTCGAAGGCGACGCTATTCTGCTTTATTGGACAAAAGGCGTTACTGTTAAAGGAATGGAAAACGTACTTGTCGGAAAATCTTTAATGGATTACCTGAATAAACATGTCAAATCGGTGAATTTTACCGGAATCAAAGTGATTAACGACACAGTAGCCAGCTTGTTTGCCGGATTGACCGACAAAACTTCGCAAGCGCATATCGGCCTGATCGTAGGTACGGGAACCAATATGGCGCCCTTTTTTCCTTCGGATAAAATAAGTAAATTAAATCCCGGATATGTGCAAAAAGGACTTATTCCCGTAAATCTCGAATCAGGGAATTTTTACCCGCCTTTCCTGAGCGTAGTGGACGATAAAATTGATAAATATTCGGATACGCCGGGGGCGCAACGGTTCGAAAAAGCCATTTCCGGAATGTATCTCGGACGACTTTTGGAATTTATCTTTTCCTGCGAAGAATTGGAAGCCAATTTCGACGCCGAAAAATTAACGCGAATCATGAGTTATCCCGATATGTACAAAGAAAAATATGTACAAGCTGCTTTTGAAGTTTACGAAAGATCGGCCAAATTAGTTGCCGCATCCTTAGCCGGTCTGATTCTGAAACTCATTGCTTCCTATGAAACGCCGATCACCGATGTGCGTTTGACGGCCGAAGGCAGTCTTTTCTGGAGTGAAGATCAAAAAGGCCGGGAAAATGTTAAATTCAAGAGTTACAAAGATATGGTTTTAAACCAGTTAAATCTGCTTTTGAAAGAATTTGGTCACGGCGATATTACCATCCATGTGGAAAAAACGGCTAATGCCAACCTGATTGGTTCGGCGATTGCTGCACTGTCTTAATACTTTGCTCGTCATTGCGAAAGCGAAGCCCGAAGCAATCCGGAATAATAAACAATGGATTGCTTCGGGCTTCGCCCTTTCAATGACGTCGCAAAACGTCTTTACTTTCTGATACCCAGTTCCTTGATAATAGTGCGATACCGTTCGATATCCCTATCTTTCAGATAGTCCAACAAACGGCGGCGTTTACCTACCAACATTTTCAAAGATCTTTCCGTGCTATAATCTTTTCTATTTAACTTGAGATGCTCAGTTAAATGCGAAATACGGTAGGAAAACAATGCTATCTGTCCTTCCGAAGAACCGGTATCAGTGTTAGACTTCCCGTACTTTGCAAAGATTTCTTTCTTCTTTTCAGAGTCTAAATACATGATTAAGAATTATTTAATTTGTTTGTAAAAATTGGATTGCAAAGGTACGAAAAAGAATTGAGAAAAGAAAATAATTGTGTATCTTTGCAGGCAAATTCACAATTCTTTATTATGGATATTTCTGTTGTAATACCTTTATTTAACGAAGAAGAATCTCTTCTCGAATTATACGCATGGATTGAAAGAGTGATGCAGGAAAACGGTTTCAGTTACGAAGTTATTTTTGTGGACGACGGCAGCAAAGACAATTCATGGCAAGTCATCACCGAACTGAAACAGAACCATCCGGAAGAAATTAAAGCGATTCGTTTCGGAAGAAATTACGGAAAATCACCGGCTTTGCAATATGGTTTCCAGAAGGCGGAGGGAAATATCGTAATTACAATGGACGCCGATTTGCAGGACAGTCCCGACGAAATTCCCGAACTTTATCGCATGGTTACCGCCGGAAATTATCAATTGGTATCGGGATGGAAGAAAAAAAGACACGACCCGCTGAGTAAAACGATACCAACCAAGTTGTTCAACGCGACTGCACGATTTTTCTCAGGTATCAAGTTGCACGATTTCAATTGCGGCTTGAAAGCCTATAAAAAGCAAGTCGTGAAAAACATCGAGGTTTACAACGATATGCATCGCTGGATTCCTTATTTGGCGAAAAATGCAGGATATACCAAAATCGGTGAAAAAACGGTACAACATCAAGCGAGGAAATACGGCCACACCAAATTTGGCCTCGACCGTTTCATCAATGGTTATTTGGATTTGTTTACGCTTTGGTTTCTATCGAAATTCGGGAAAAAACCCATGCATTTCTTCGGATTAATCGGAAGTTTAATGTTTTTTATCGGGTTCATTTCCATCCTGATCGTCGGATGTATCAAATTATATAGCCTGAACCACGGCACACCGGCTCCTTTATTAACTAATACGCCCTATTTCCATATCTCATTGGTATCCATGGTGATAGGAACGCAATTGTTCCTTGCCGGCTTTATCGGCGAATTGATTACACGCAATTCCCCCGACAGAAACCGGTATATTGTTGCCGAAGAAATTTAATGCCGGTCAGCGCGATTGGAAAGTAAAAGCTACTCCTAAATAAATGAAGTGATATTTCATTTCGGGGTATTCCTCTTTAGCGTTGGTATATCGCCATCCGCCATTAAGCAATAGATTATCGGTAAGATTGATTTTTCCGTGTATGCCTATGTTAAAACCAAGCGCATCGATATTTTTATTCTCGTTAGTCTTGCTTTTGACGGAAAAATATTGACCTCCCAACGCCGGACCAATTCCCCAAGTGCGTGTAGACAAAAGATATAATCTGGCGTCCAAATTTCCGGAATAAACGGATAATTTGCTGATTCTTTCGGCGGCCACAGCCAAATCATCTTTTTGTGAAATATTGGGGTTCATAACTCCCGTAAAAGCAATTTCCAAAGAACCGGTCAGGTTGTAAGCGGCGTCGAAACCGTAAAGCAAATTCTCATAACCTGTTGTCCAACCGCTTTTCAATCCTACGGTTACATCTCCGGCTTGAGAAAAAGCGCGAACTGCCAAACCGGTAAATAATAAAATAATCAAGACTGTTTTTTTCATTGTTTAATTTTTTTGTTCGGCGCAAAAGTAAGGAATATTTTGAAAACTACAAAACCCCTTTCGATTTAGATTGTATATTTACCAACTATTAACATGTCGATTCTATTATTTGTTACGGTTCGTTCATAATTTACTTTTTATGAATACCGGATACAATACCCAATTGTGCAAAATAGCATCTCGTAGAGATGCATCGCTTGGTAGAAAGCAATCTCATTTTTACAGGTGTACACGAAGGTTAGAAAACCTAACTATTTGTTTTTTAATAAGATAAAACTAAATATGTACGGTGAAAACCAACTATTTGCTCAAAGCCAGTCCCAAAAGCACAGTGGAAAATCCGGCGATAATACTGATCAGTATATATAATGCAAGCAAAAAATAATTCCCCGACTGATACAAATAAACATTCTCCGCCGAAAACGTCGAAAAAGTAGTGAAACCTCCGCAAAAGCCGGTAACAAGCAGAAGCCTCATATCCGCATCTAAAATTTGATGCCGGACAGACAACCCAATCAATAATCCGATCAGAAAACATCCGGCGATATTGACGGCAAACGTCGCCCATGGAAAAGAACTTTGCGCAAATGGAATTTTGGAAACAAGGAATCGCATGATGCTTCCGATACCTCCTCCTAATCCAACCAAAATCAACTGTTTTATCATCTTCGTTTTATTCGTCAAAATTAAACTCCATATCATCGGCAAAAGTTGGCGATGAAAACTCATCCAAATTGCGACGTTCCTTCTTTGTCGGGCGGCCTGTTCCTTTTGCACGGTCAATAAACCCGCTTATTTTCTGCAAGTTAAGTATCTCATATTGTTCGGGAGGTGTAATATTTTCCACATATTCCGGAACCAATTTAGCGCCGATACGGTTGGAGGTCAGACCTAACACTTTGAAAGAATAAGTCACCGGCGGTTTACGCACCGAAATAATGTCGCCAATCCGGATCATCCTTGAGGGTTTGGCAGGTGCATCATTCACCAAGATGCGGTTTTTTTTGCATGCTTCCAGTGCGATAGTTCGCGTTTTGAAAATCCTTACCGCCCACAGCCATTTATCAATCCGTACTTCCATATTTTGAGAATGTAAAATGTAGAATGCAGCGTTTCATTCTACATTTTACATTGTTATATTATTATTAAACTTGTTCATGGTTGTTTCTATTCCTGACAGGCAGAAATTTTTAATTATTTCACAGGCAATTTCTATTCTTTCCGGTAAGCGCTGTTGTTCGTCTTCGGTGAAAGGATTCAATACAAAATTGATTTGTGCGCCTTGCGGAAAATCGTTCCCAATTCCGAAACGCAACCGGTTGTATTGAGTTGTGCCTAAAGTTTCCTGAACGTGTTTCAGGCCGTTGTGTCCGGCGTCGCTTCCTTTGGGTTTCAAGCGCAATGTGCCGAAAGGAAGCGCCAAATCATCAACGACAATCAATAAATTGACCGGTTCGATTTTTTCTTTTTGCAACCAATAACGAATGGCATTACCGCTTAAATTCATGTATGTAGAAGGCTTTAACAAAATGAGTTGTTTGTTTTTTAACTTCATTTCCGCTATTGCTCCATACCGTTTATTGACGTCAAATACAACATTGGACGCCTTAGCTAAGGCGTCCAATATCATAAACCCTATGTTATGGCGGGTATCTTCGTATTCGCTGCCGATATTACCCAAGCCGGCAATTAAGCATTTCATTTTGTAACATTACGTGCTGCTCGCGTCGATTTAACAACAACCACAACGTTATTTTTAGCGTTTAACAGTTCGAGATTCTCAAAATGGATGTCTCCAACTTGAATGGTTTTACCTAAATCCAATTTTTCGATATTGATTGTTAATTTTTCCGGGAAATTTTTATAAAGGCCTTTCACCTTCAGTTTTCTCATTTCCAAGGAAAGTTTACCGCCGGCTTTTACCCCTTCGGCCAAACCGACTAATTCGACAGGAATTTCTATTTCAACCGGTTTATCTTCAAATATTTGAAAGAAATCGGCATGTAACAACTCATCACTTACCGGATGGAATTGGGTTGCCTTCAGGATAGCCTTGCAATTTTTCCCTTCGATGGTCAAATCTACAATTCGGACTTCCGGCGTGTAAATTAATTTTCGAACGCTGTCTTTCGTTACTGTGAAGTGAACTACTTCTTCTCCCCCGTATAAAACGCAAGGAATAATGGATTCTCTCCGGTAAGCTTTTGCAGCTTTTTTACCGGTACTCTCTCTTTTAGAGCCTTTTAATTCAAATAATTTCATTGTTTTTTTGTGTTACTCAAAATTAGACAAATGCTTCCTAATCTCCCATCACACGGAATTTTTAAAAAAGCGTTGCAAAGATAGTGTTTTTTTGTCATAATGAAAAATAAAATTTTATTAATTCGATTGATTCCGATTCTTTAGTCCTGGGGGGTGGTTGGAATTAAGAATTAAGAATTAAGAATTAGGAATTAGGAATTGATAATTCGTAATACATTTTGTCAATAATTTCCCGATATTTTTCCAAAATATAACTTCGTTTCATTTTAAGCGTATTCGTCAACTCTCCCGAATCAATTGTAAACGCATGAGGTAACAAAGTAAAACGTTTAATTTGTTCGTAACCGGCAAATTCATTTTGCATACTTATCACCCTTGATTCATACAGTGAGATAATTTGCGGATGGTTACATAAATCCTCTTCACTTCCGAATGAAATATCTTCATCTTCGGCGTATTTTTTTAACTCATTGTAATCCGGCACAATGAGTGCGCTTACATATTTCCGCTGGTCGCCGATGACGAAAGCGGTTTCGATGAATTTATCGTTGATTAACCGGCTTTCCAACTGTTGGGGAGCAATATATTTCCCGTTGGAAGTTTTATATAAATCTTTAATTCTTTCCGTCAGAACGATACCCTTATTTTCGGTCAAACTGCCGGCGTCGCCCGTTCGGAACCAACCATCGTCCGTAAATGCGTCGGCAGTTGCACCCGGTTTTTTGTAATAACCGCTTGTGACGGATTTCCCTTTGATTTGAATCTCGCTGTCTTCGCCGATTCTAACTTCTATCGACGGCATTACTTTTCCTACCGTACCCAATTCGTATCCGATTTCGGGAAAACAGCCGACGGTCGCAGTAGTTTCAGTCAATCCGTAGCCATATACCAAAGGAATGTTTACCGAACGTAAAAAGCGAACAATTTCTTCCGAGAGCATGGCGCCGGCACAAGGGAAAATCAAGCCTTGTTCGATTCCAATCGTCTTTTTCAATTTGGAATAGACTATTTTTTCGTACCATTTAAATCTACATTTCAAAAAGAAAGGCGGCTTTTTACCTTTGTTAATATAACCGATACAATATTTTCCACCGGTGGAAATGGCATTCAAAAAGATATGACGGAGGATGAAATTTGAGTCTTCGATTTTTTCCTGAACGCCGGCATATACTTTTTCCCAAAAACGGGGAACACTACACATGGCTTGCGGTTTTACTTCTTTGACGGAGGTTTGTATTTCTCTGGGATCCAGATTAATCGCTAAAGTACATCCCCTGTGCAGGCAGTAAAGCGACCATGCTTTTTCAAAAATGTGCGCTAAAGGCAGAAAGCTCATTGAGAGGAATCTTTGCGGAAGATAACTTAGACGAACATCGTGCATCTTAAAAACTTCCAGATAGTTATCGTGCGTGAGGATAACGCCTTTGGGTTCCCCGGTAGTTCCCGATGTATAAATAATGTGAGCAATGTCTTCTCCTTGAGCGGATTTAACTCTTTTTTCTACAGTGATTATGTCTTGTGAAGTGCGGTTTTTGGGCGAACTGAAATAATCGAAATAGATGGAAGTTTTGTCTTCCGGCGCCCGGACTACCGTTTTATCGAGTATGACGATTTGTTTCAGGAAAGCGTTGTCTTGAAAAACTTGCCAAGCATTATTGTATTGCGCTTGTTCTCCCACGAACAGCAGACTTATCTCCGCCTCATTAATAATATAGCTGATTTGGGGAACGGAGGCTGTTGCATACATTGGCACCGTTATCGCCCTGTTGGCAAAAGCGCCGAAATCAATATACAAACACTCAACCATGTTTTGAGAATATACGCCTATATTGGATTGCGGTTCAACACCGGCATGACACATGGAACGAGCCACTGCTGTTATTTTCTTGGCAAGATCTTCCCATGAAACGGATTGCCATTCGCCTGTTTCTTTGTCTTTTAGTCTTAACGCTTCTTGATCGCCAAACTTGTTGGCGCGTTTTTGGATGAGGTTTGATAAATGAAAATATTCCATAAATTACTTCTAAAATAATTCGACAAAGTTACGATTTTTTTTTAACTTCGCATAAACTTTTTGATTTTTGGGCAGGGCGTATATTCTTTTAAGATAAAATTTATCTTCTTGTCTAATTATTTATTTTTTTTCATTTTCATGTTTTCTTCTTTTAAAATTCTTATTTCTTCCTTTAATTGTTTTTTTTCAGTTTTGATAACCCCATTTTCTTCGGATAGTTTACTGATTAAAAGAACCATTTCCGATAAATATTTGTCTGAAATTTGCGATGAAACAGATTCCTTTTTCGTCATGGAACCGGAGCCTAATATTAACCATTCAGGGTTAATATTTTCGTAATATAGTAATATTTTCCTGATAATATCTTCACCTAAAGAACCCTTATTTTTTAGCATTTTACTAAAATAGCTATTACTTAGTCCAATATTTATAGCTAATTTATTAAAATTATCTCCTTTAATTTCAATAAAATAAGATAACCGTTCAATTATTTTCGTAAAATTTTCACTATTTTCTTGCATAATTCGTAATAAATTCAGATATTTGTCAAGTGTTTTCGATAAAGGTAAAAAAATAGTCTCATAAAAACTAATTTCGACAGTCATTTTTTGCTAAGTGACGGGGTTTTTGGTTTTCTTTTAGCATGAAAGGACATCTTATAAAATCAACATGTGAAGTATAAAAAATAAACAATCAAAAAAAGGAAAAAGATGAAAAGAATTAAACAATTCAGTCAAAAAACGACATGCATTTTCCGCTTGATGTTTCTATGTGCAATGTTGTCCGGTCCATTGGATGTTTTCGGACAGATTTCGGTAGCGCCGAATCCTGTTACGGCAGGAACATTCGGCAGTTCTTTCTCGTACAGCAACACGCAAAATTCCCAGAATTACAGGAACTATTACGGGCGATCTACTTACGAGGTTTCCTATAAGTTTACGCTGACAGCCGCAATGAGTGTAGTCATCAGCAATTGCGGATCAACTCTTTCGGACACCTAAAGCCATTGCAATTCGACGCTGTCGGATACGTATCTTCACTTGCTGGATGCAAACGGGACGAGAATAGCTTATAATGACGATTACAGCGGCGCCTGTAGCAACTACTATCATTCTTACCTGACAAGGAATCTTGGGACAGGCACGTACTATATTGTTTCGGAAGGATACAGCGCGAATGGAGTTATCGTAACCGCTGTCAGCGGCGAGCTTCCACCACCCAGCATTACATATTCCTACGATGCAAGCGGGAACAGGACGTCGCGCATGGCGACGGCGTCGGTGGCATTTGCCCCTGCAAATGAATTAAGAAGTTCCGTCATTAAAGACCGGACGGACGGCTCAATTTTCGATCCCGGACGCGACGGCTCAAAAGACGAGGCAAAAACGGTGGGAAACAGGATTGAAATTGACACGGAAGCCCCGTCCCAACCTGCCGTTACGGTCTATCCCAATCCGACGGACGGACTGTTGACGGTAAGCATAGCGGGCTACCGCGAAAGAACGCAAGCTGAAATACGGCTGTATAACTCTGCCGGTAAAATCCTGCACTCCCGCAAGGCGGCAAGCGATACGGAAACTATCGACCTGTCGGCTTATACGCCGGGATTGTATATGGCGGTGATCTCCGTTGACGGGGAGACTGAAACGCATAAGATTATCAGGAAATAAAAATTTTACGCATTAGAAAAGACAAGTATTATGAAACAAATATTGTATGCGCTTATACCGGCCTTATTGGCCGTAATACCCTGCCGCAGCCAAAATACCCCGGGCGCCGGCAATAAATGGAAAGTTTCCGTGGGACAGTCCGTAAAGCCGGACGATAATGGGGAATATACGAACGAACAATATATAGAATGGGGAAAAGCGGTAATGGAAGCCAATCGGGAAAATTCCATACCCCAAATACCGTTTTCCGAGTTGAGTATAGCCCATTACGACTCTGCAGCAAGTTCCCAACTGCGTACGCAGGTCGTACAGGAAACCGCAGCGACGCCTCAATTGCGCAGCAGTTCCTACTCAAATGCATACGTCCCAACCTCGTATACTATCGACAAAAGCAAAACTGCGGGAGAAATACCCTTCAGTTCGGATGTAGCGCCGAACGGAGCGCTGACTTATAACGTTCCGATAGAAATATATCCCGGCATTAACGGCTGCCAGCCTAACCTGTCGCTTGCATACAACAGTTTTGCAGGTAACGGGATTATGGGTGCGGGATGGAATCTCGGCGGACTGTCGGTCGTTACGCGCACGGCAAAGAACCTTTATTACGACAGCAAGGTGGAAGGAACGCTTATAAATAATAGCGGCCCCTTCCTGCTGGACGGGATGCGCCTGATAGAAATAACCAAAACCAGCTCGCAGATTGAATACGAAAGCGAGCAGGGACGTATTAAGGCTACGGCCTACCTATCAGGAAGCGTGGTACGGTATTTCACCGTACGCTACCCGAACGGGAATACAGGGACATACGGATACGCAACCAATTACACGTCCCGCTTGAGCTACCCGCTGACCGAGATGAAGGACAGGTTCGGAAACACCATCAGTTATCAGTATGATTTCAGGGATGAATTTTACACGCCGGAGAAAATAACTTATTCCAATGCGTCCATTGAGTTCCAGTACCAAAATTCCCGCAGCGATGCACCCTTCTCTTACCAATCGGGAACAAAGGTAACGCAAAACCGGCTGCTGACGGGCATAACATGCAAATACGGCTCTAATGTCCGCCGGACCTATTCCCTTTCCTATTCCATACCGAGGGACTGTAACATGCTTAATAGTATAAGCCTTTCGGCGGGAGGGCTTTCCGTAAATCCCCTGAAGTTTTACTATGGTGAAAACAACACGGCGAGCGGCTATACCTATTCACAGACGCAACTCATTGATTGGTATGATTTTACCTCGCAGAATCAAATCCGTACCGCCCGCGGAAAATTTGATTACGGCACGGATGACGACGGGATAATTTCATTTCCAAATGAAAATCCATACTGGCAGCATTACCGGAATTCAACAGCATTCAGACATTCTCAAGACCGGTTTGACAATAACTATACCGGCGACGAGAAAATTTTCCTGTACGCCGGACTGAATGATACTTATGCTTTACCCATGCCCAACCTGACGACAGGAGTAGGATTTATCAATATATTCTGCGCCAATCTCGACGGAAAATGGGAAGACGAAGTAATCAAGGTAAACAACACTGTTTCGGGAAGCTACGACCAGATTATATTCAACGTATATGCTCCCAATCTTTATACCGGGCTTGGGTACAAATACACGCGGACTTTCAATTTTTCGACCATCTTGACTGACGCCGACGGAGGGAAAAGCATCCACCCGAAATTTTACTTTACAGGCGATTTTAATGGTGACGGAAAAATGGAAGTATTCGCTGTTTCCTGTCAGCATCCTTTCGGATGGACGGATAAGACTTCTTCATGCTACCTGTTTGATTTAGAGGGGAATAGAAAACTGTATGATGGAAAGCCAACGGGCTTTGCTTACAATGTCGGTTTTACAGGAACGTCGCAAGGCAATCCGGATATAGCCACTCAAAACACAGATCGCCTGCTTGTAATGGATTACGACGGCGACGGAAAAAGCGACATCTGCCTGATTAACAATCAGGGAACGCATATCTATACTTTCGACGTCAGCGGCACCTCTTACAGTATGAGGAAAGTCGCAACTTACAGCGGGATTACGAAATCTGGACTGGATCACAGGGAACTGCTGCCCGGTGAGTTCAACGGTGACGGGAAAACCGACCTTTTAGTTTCACCTTCTTCCCAGAGCGGCGGCGGGTACGAATGGGCTTTCTACTATTCGAAAGGAAACGGGCAGTTTGATAAGAAAACCGCTCTCGGCACTTACAACAATAACAGCGAATCATTCTATACGCAGGATATAAACGGGGACGGTATAACCGACCTGCTAAAAAATATAGGAGGCGGATACTTTACCTACCTGATTAAACCCTACAGCGCCTCTATCAGTTCCGAATGTTACACCAGCTTCACATCCGGCTCCATAATTATTCCCGTCGATATTAACAGCAGTAACCATTTCGGGCGTATCGTCAGTCTCAAAGGGGGAATCGCGACCAAGCAATCTTTCCTGAGGAATGACGCCCGTGAGAAACTGCTCACCGGCGCGGTAAACAGCCTTGGCGTGATTGACCGTAATCATTACCGCAAATTAGACGAAACGGGGTATTTTTACCAAAAAGGAAGCGGGGCGGTTTTTCCGTACATCAATTTCAGTGGTCCCATACATGTTCCCACTAATAGGGAAAAATATTATGACAACCGGTTATACGAGGATATTGACTTTAGTTATGAAAATGCCGTCGTGCATGTACAGGGGCTTGGATTCCGCGGATTCGGGAAGCTGACGACATACGACATGGTACGTGGACGTAGCTTCTCGCAGACGTTTGATCCTTACCGCTTCGGTGTGCTTACGGTCGATGAAAGCCCGTTTTCAAAGACGACAAATACCTGGACGGTAAGCGTACAGTCGAACAAAACCGTAAAAGCCACCCTTACCAACCGCTCGGTGCAGGACAAACTCAAAGGGACAACCGCAACAGCAAGCTATACCTACGACACCTACGGCAATCCCACGCAGGAAACCATAAATTTCGGCGACAATATCACGCAAACGACGGCGTCGACATACGTGAATAGTACCGGTACGCCTTATATACTCGGTTTTCTTACCAACCAAACCGTAACGGTTTCCCGCAACGGATCGTCCAACAGCAAACGCACACAGGTTGGGAGTTACAACAGTCTGCTGATGCCGACGCTCAAATACACGTACGCCAATGGGAATAGAACGTCCCAAACGGGTTATTCCTACGACGGGCAGGGCAATATAACGCAGGATTCCGTCAAGACCTATACATCGGCTACATGGATTACCAATTCGTATCAGTATGACAGCTACGGGCGAATTACGCGCGAAACCGACCCGCTCGGTTTGTACGTAACATACGAATACAGCGCATTGACCGGCTTGCTGTCAACCAAAAAGAACCACAAGTCGCAGGCTACCTCATTCAGCCACGACGGGTTGGAACGCACCGTGTACGTGTCTTATCCCGGCAGTATCATCGAATCGACCTCATACGCATGGTCGTCCGGCGCAGGACTCTATGCCGTTTCTTCCACGGCAACGGGCAAGCCGGCAACAAACGCCTTTTACAATGCCTTCGGGCAGAAAGTTAGGACAAGCCTCAGACGTTATGACGGCTCACTAATTCATACCGACAAGTTCTACGACAGCTATGGCAGGCTGCAAAAGGAATCGTTGCCGTTCAACGGCAGTTCCCCTTCGTACTGGAACACGTATTCTTACGACGGCTATGACCGGCCGGTATCCGTAAGCAAGGCTTCGGGAAAAACGACGTCCTACTCCTACAGCGGCAGGAACGTAACCGTAACGAACGATGGAATCGCTTCCACAAGCTATTACGATGCACAGGGAAACCTGACCTCGGTCTCCGACCCGGCAGGGACAATCACCTACAACCTGCGCCCCGACGGGCAACCCTCAAGCATCACGGCGCCGGGCAGCGTCACAACATCTTTCGGATATGACAGCTACGGGCGCAGGACTTCTATCAACGACCCCAGCGCGGGAAACCGTTCTTTCGGATACGATGCGGCAGGAAATACGAACCGCGAAACCGATGCCGACGGGCGCGTAAAAAACATGACATACGATGCCTGCAATCGACTCATTTCAATAACTTTACCGGAATTTTCCACCTTATACGCATACAATGCCGATGGCCAATTATCGTCGGAAAGGTCCAACAACAGCACTTCGCGCACTTACCAATACGATACCTACGGCCGCCTTTACAAGGACAGGGATAGCGTGCCGGACGGCAAATGGATAGAAAAAACGTATGCGTATTCCAGTGGGAATGTATCTTCCATACAGTATACATCACAGTCGGGAAGCATCGGGACGGAAAGCATGACATACGCCAACGGTCATTTGAAGGAAATAAAAATAGGTTCGACAAGCATTTGGAAACTCAACGGGGAAAATAATTTCGGGCAGCCTACTGCCGTTGCAACAGGGCAGGTCTCACGGACATATTCATACGACAGTTACGGTATCCCGAACGGGAGAACGGCAGCTTCTTCCGCAGGCGGGACTTTCCAAAGTCATACATACAGCTTCGACGCGGCGAAAGGGAACCTGACTTACCGGAAAGACAACACAAGGAGCATACAGGAAAATTTTACTTATGACAACCTGAACCGGCTAACCGGTTTTGCAGGGAAAAGCGTTGGCTACGACATAAAAGGCAACATCACGCAGAGAAGCGACGTCGGGACATTTTTCCTGTACAATACGCCGGGCAAGCCCTACGCGATATCAGAGATTGACCCCGGTACAAACACGGCTATACCGATGCGTAACCAATACGTGACGTATACCTCGTTTGAACGTCCGGCAACCATTTCGGAAAACAACTATACGGCTTCCTTTACATACGATGTCGCCGGCGACAGGGCAAAGATGCAGGTAATGAACGCAGGCTCCAGTATATTGACCCGCTACTATCTCGGCGGCGTTTATGAAATAGACGTTACGCCCTCAGATACGAAACAGCGCCTGTATCTCGGCGGCAACGCTTATTCCG
>JAISWH010000135.1 GCA_031271125.1 Dysgonamonadaceae bacterium | reverse complement strand
TCTTTCAGAAAACCGGTAACATCATAGACTTGGTAAAGCAACGTTTTATTGTACTGCGTATGTCCGGGGTTAAAATAATCATTTCCAATGCGATTTCCGTTCAGATACGGCTCATAAATTCCACGGGCGGTAATATACAATTTTGCCTTTGCAATGTTTTGTTTTACTTTGAAGCCGGTGCGCAAAAGCGGCATTGAATTTTGGGAAGGATTGAAAACAGGCTGTTTCAAGGGGGATGTAATTTTTCTGATAACATTGGAAGGCGACCGAAAATTTCTGATTTCCACGTTTGATATTTCTGCCGAAAACCCGACGTCGCCTAAAACAGGAAAGGCAATTTTGTCTGTCCTGCCCAATGGGTTAAGCGTTAAATCCGCCACAAGATTATCCCTGCCTGTCGCATCCATATAAACTTTTGCATTTCCTGAAACGACCTCAATATAAAAAGTATGCGGTTGGTAGATATTGTTTCGGTTAATAATGTTTTGAGGTATTTCAAAAGTCTTCAGCGGAATGTCTTTTTTATCGCCTGACGAATAACCGACACGGTAAATATTCAACACAGCGCCACCATTACGGGCTTGATCCACAATGCCCTGAATATCCGGCTCAATTAAAATATACGAGCTGTCTTTTTTATTTTCAATGTGCTCAATATTTTTATATTTATCCATCAACCTCTTTGACGAACCGTCGCGGCGTCCCATAAATTCGACGATATACTTATTGCCATAATTGTAGTTCAACCGCGTGATGTACGACAGGAATGCCCATGAACTTTGTCCGCCGACGGCTTCGTTGTTTGTTCCGCTTATCATTGCGTCCAAATCAACCAGACCGGAGTTTTCGTACAGCGGACCGCTGTTGCGCGATGCGGTTACTTTTTTCCAGTTTTCCTCTTCAGCGGTTACGCCCAGCATGGCGTTGACGGTATGTACTTTGTTGAATGTACGGTCGTAGTTGGCAAATGCGCCGAGCGTGGTGTTCGTCCAGGTATTCATCTCTTCCGTCAGCGAACCGGGACCGTTTTTATTGCCTGTCGGGTTATTCTCCCAGTCGTAATACTGCACTTTGTTTACCGACTTTTGAATATCCTTTCCTACCGATTTATAGCCTCCTGTTGCCGAGAGCGACAATCCTTGCGTGAGCGCCGACAGGTCGAGCGTGGCTTTGAGGTTGGTACGCAAGGTAGTAAATCCGGTTTTGACCTGTCCGCCGTCTTTCAACCCGCCGAGCGGACTGCGTTTTCCGTCGAAGGAGTCATAGTTACTGCCGTCCTGACTGTAGAACGCCCACCACCATGGGTCAGCCCATCCCGCTCCGACGTCGGCGCTGGGCGTGGTGACGTCCCGCTTTTCATACGACATGCCTGCTTCGAACTTCAGGATTTTTGTTGCCTGATAATCCATGTTCAGACGTCCGCTGTACTTCTTTTCGCCGTCGTCGGCAACTTTCAACTGCGACTGGTTATCGGCAAATCCCAGCGACGCCATGTATCCGAACTTGTCGTCGGCTCCCGAAATACTGAGCGAATGTTTGTGCGAAGTCGCCTGTCCGTAGAGTTCGTCCATGATGTATTTGTTCGGTTCGTAACGGTGAATCCATCCGTTGCTTCTTCTAATCGTCATGGTTTCGCCGTTTCGCAGCCGTTGCCAAAATGCAAGATCGCCTGTGGCTTGACCTGTATTGACGTCCACACCTGACAGCACGCTGTTGGTGGCAAATATCCACCAGTTCATCCGTTTCTCAATTTCCGCCGGGTCGGTCACGGTGGGATTGATGGTCATGGCATCGCGATACTGCGCATCGTAGAACATGTCCAGCCACTGAGCATTGGTCGTGATCGGCATTTGGATACCATCGACGGTGGTACTGATCGAGCCGCTGTAAGTAATTTTTGCCCCGCCTTTCTTTCCTCGTTTGGTGGTTACCAGCAAAACGCCGGAGGCGGAACGCGCTCCATAAATCGCCGCCGAAGCGTCTTTCAAAACCGCGATGTTCTCAATGTCGTTCGACTCCATCTGGTTGAGTTCGTCGAGTGAACCGGCAAGCCCGTCGATAAGCACCAAAGGACTTGAATTACCGTTAACCGAGATGTCGCCGCGGATTTTCATCGCCGCTCCTTCGCTACCTGGACGGGTTGAAGAACGGGTTACAACAAGTCCCGGTATTTCGCCCTGCAAAGCGACCGATATATTACTAATACCACGGTCTTTAAATGCTTCCGCTCCCGAAATCTGGGAGATGGCGCTGGTTAGCGAGGCTTTTTTCTGCGTACCGTAACCTACGACCACCACTTCGTCCAACGAACTTGTACTTTCCTTCAATTGGATTAACAAGTCTGTTTTACTACCAACCGGTATTTCGCCGGTTTGGTAACCAATATAAGAAACGACTAATATGCCGTTTTCAGGTACGTCAATAGAAAATCGTCCGGAGATATCCGAGATTGTTCCTTTTGTTGTACCCTGCACCACAACGCTGGCTCCGATAATTTCTTCGCCGCGTTCATCCGTAACTGTTCCGGTAACCGTCTTTTGTGCATACGCTCCGGAACACCATCCTATCATTATAATAATAGACAGGAAACAAAGTTTGAATAATTTTTTCTTCATAAAACATTTAATTTAACAATGAAATTAATGAAATTCGGAGGCAAAAGTATTGAAAATAGAGAAAAACGATTATACTGTTTTGTCCGAAATGTTAGGGTAATTTGTCCAATGGGCTTGTTTTTATTGGGTTAGTGCAAAAAAAGAAATCGATACCAATATTCAAAACTAATACCGCTTGATGAAGAAAATATCCATCTGATTCTTGCAAGCGTGTTTTCGGAAGCAGGGTACGAGGTAGAGACTGCAATAAACGGATACCGCGTCCTATCTTGGAATAAGTAGAAAAACGCTGTTCAATAAAATGAGAAAATACGGGTTAAATGACAAGGGCGCGAAAAGTTAAATGAAATTCGGTTTATGTAATAAATAATCGCTATTTTTGTATCCGAATTAATATGGAATAATTATGCGATACTTTAATGTAGCAGGCCCCTGCTTTAAGGACAAACATTATATGATAGACGCGGCAACGCGCTTGCACGGTGTAGAGCAGCTTATCGACATGGAGCAGTATTTTGTAATTCATGCGGCTCGCCAGAGCGGTAAAACCACTTTTTTGCTGAATATGGTTCAGCAGCTGAATGCCGAAGGTGAGTGCTATCCGCTGTACTGCTCTTTGGAAAATCAACAGGGAGTGGCGGATGCAAAGGAAGGCATTCCTGGGATCATTTATTCGCTGAAAGATGCATTATTGTTTTCCAGGATACCGAATGGAGACCGGTTTGCAGAAAATGCTAATTTTAGCGATTATTTAACAGTAGTAAAGACTGAGTTAACCCGTTTTTGCATATCATTAGACAAACCACTGGTAATATTTTTCGACGAAGCCGATTGCCTGAGTGAAGGCACATTGATTTCATTCCTCCGTCAGTTGCGTAATGGCTACAACAACCGGTCAACAGTCCCGTTTGTCAAATCCATAGCATTAGTAGGTATGTGCAACATTCGCGACTACAAAGTGCATATTCGTCCCGACAGCGAAACGCTTGGTAGCGCAAGTCCCTTTAACATAGTTGCAAAGGCATTGACACTAGCAAATTTTACAAAAGAAGAAATCGAAGAACTCTATGCACAGCATACTTCCGAAGCCGGACAGATTTTTGAGCCGGACGCTATTGAGTTGGTATGGAAAAAAACGCAGGGACAACCCTGGTTAGTCAATGCCATTGCACGTGAAGTGATAGTAGAATTGCTTGATTCAGACTACAATAAACCTGTAACCGCCGAACTTTGCGATCGGGCGATTCAAAACATTATCCTTCGCCGCGATGTGCATATTGACAGCCTGCTCGAACGGCTGAAAGAGCCGCGCGTACGCCGTGTTATTGATCCGGTGATTGCAGGAGCGTTTGTAGATATAACAACCGACGATTTTTCATACACCAAAGATTTGGGCTTGATACGGGTAATGGAAAACAAAAGAATAGAACCGGCAAATCCGATCTATGCGGAAGTAATTGTTCGTACCCTGAACAACAATACGCAGGAAAGTCTGGCAAGAACCGACGAGAAAGCCCAAATGCCACGTTATCTGAAAGACGGAAAAATCGATATGGATTTCCTGATGCGTGATTTCCAGCAATTCTGGCGTAAAGATTCTGCGATATGGGAAGAACGTTACCAGTACAAAGAGGCGGCGCCACATCTGATTTTGATGGCATTTCTACAACGTGTCATAAATGGTGGCGGAGAAATTATCAGAGAAATGGCAGCCGAAACAGGAAGAATTGATTTATGCGTAATGTACCAAAATCAAAAATACCCGATAGAACTAAAAATCCGTTACGACAGTCAAACACTGGCAAAAGGGATGGAACAAACAGCCGGTTATATGGATATTCTGGGCTGCAACGAGGGTTGGCTCTGCATTTTCGACCGTAGTCCTGAAAAATCGTGGGACGAAAAAATTTACATGACAAAGGAAAAAATCGACGGCGGAAAAACAATTACAATAGTCGGACTATAAAAATTACGAATTACGACATGACTTTGTCACTTTTCAGCCATTACCTCACGTCATACCGTTCAAACCGATTATCCGCCATGGCTTCGGTTTTAATTTTCACCTCTTGAGCGCCCACTCCGCTGTTTTCAGGTGGTATAATCCGGATGTTGACCGCCGCCTCTTTTTCAGGACACGGCAATTTTGGTGATTACCCCCCAGCCCCCTCAAGGGGGAGTTTGGGCAGTGAGTATAAATGGGAAATATCGTATCATTCACGTATTTTTCCTCTGTAAAAAAACTTTTTTTCATTTGCACGTGCTTGGAAAACCGAGATTTTTCATCTAATTTTGCGATGTCATAATTACAATGTTATTTAATGATGAAAGTCTATCTTGATAATTGTTCGTACAATCGACCGTTTGACGACCAAAGTCAAATTCGTATCTACCTGGAAACACAGGCAAAACTGCATATTCAAAAATTGATATGTGACGGGAAATTATTTCTTGCATTTTCGTATATCTCGCGCTATGAGAATGGGAACAGTCCTTATTCATGCAATAAAACAATGATAGAAAAGTTTTTTGAGAATGCAGTATCTTATGTAGATATCAATACAGCAGATATTATCGAAATCAAAGCTAATGAAATTGTGAAATACGGAGTTAAATCCAAAGATGCATTGCATATTGCCTGTGCAATAGAAGCAAAATGCGACTTTTTTATAACTACCGATGACGGAATTTTAAAAAAATACAAAAGCGACGATATTAAAGTTTGTTCGCCTGTAGAATTTATAAATATATGGGAGGAATTATTATGAATAATACAGCAACCATTATAAATGATGGTATGAATTATCTTGTAGAAAAGTTGGGAATTATCGAAACGGAAATCTTCATATCCCAAATAATTAGAGAACCATTTGATTATACAAAATGGCAGAGAGAACATTATGCGAATTTATCGGTAAGCGAACTGAACAAAAAGGCAGTAGAGTATACAAAAAACAAGCTCATGAGAAAACAAGATTAACGTGAACTTATTAATTTATAGCTACTTATTCCTTAACTTGATGGCATTCGGCCACTTCGTTATTGACATATTCTTCTGCACCCGCCAAGATGTAAATACACGGATATTGCCGCGAGTATAACTCAACCCTATATCCTCTTGATCATTCAAGGAATGTCCTTTTTGAGGCGTTGTAACTCACCCACATCATATAATTTCCGATTATTGATGTAAATGATTGGAAAGTCTTTATTCCGTTTCCTGTTGCGCCTCGTATTCTTTCAACAATTTATCCTGAACGTCGGTCGGAACCAGCTCGTATGCAGCGAATTTCATGGTGAAAGAAGCGCGTCCGCCGGTGATGGAACTCAAAGACGTCGAATAGCTACTCATTTCTTTAAGAGGCACTTTCGCCATTAGTTTTTCGTAACCTTTTTCGGAGTTCATACCCATGATCATGGCGCGGCGGCCTTGCAAATCACCCATCACATCGCCCATATATTCCGCAGGAAGGGAAACTTCCACGTCATAAACCGGTTCGAGGATTTTAGGACCTGCATTTTTGAAGGCTTGTGAGAAAGCGTTTCGTCCGGCGAGCATAAATGAAATTTCATTGGAATCGACGGGATGCATTTTTCCATCGTAAACGATAACGCGCACGTCGCGAGCGTACGAACCGGTCAACGGGCCTTGTTCCATGCGTCCCATAATGCCTTTCAGGATGGCAGGTAAGAAACGGGCGTCGATCGAACCGCCCACGATGGAGTTGACAAATACCAATTTACCTCCCCATTCCAAAGGATGTTCCTGCACATCGCGCGCTTGAATCTTAAATTCCTGTCCGTTGAATTTGTAAACTTCCGGCATCGGCATTCCTTCCTGGTAAGGTTCGACAATCAGGTGAACTTCACCGAATTGTCCGGCGCCGCCCGATTGTTTTTTGTGGCGGTAGTCGGCGCGAGCCGATTTGGTAATCGTTTCACGATAAGGAATTTTCGGTTCGTAGAACTCAATCATCAACTTATCGTTGTTTTCGATTCTCCATTTCAGGGTTTTCAAGTGAAACTCGCCTTGCCCGGAAACGATGATTTGCTTCAATTCCTTCGATTGTTCGACAACCCATGTCGGGTCTTCGGCGCGCATGCGGCTGATGATTTCCATCATTTTTTCGGAATCGGCTTCATTGACGGCTTTAATCGCACGGCGGTATTTTGAATTGGGATATTTGATAAAGTCGAATCTGTTGTCGACGCTTTTTGCATTGAGTGTATTCCCGGTATTTACATCTTTCAGTTTGACGGTTGCACCGATGTCGCCGGCATGTAGTTCCTGGATTTCGAAACGGTTTTGTCCCGCCACAACAAACAACTGTGAAATACGTTCTTTCGATCCCCGGTCTTCGTTCAGGAAGTCATCTCCGGCTTTTACGGTTCCGGACATTACTTTGAAATAAGAAACGCGTCCGATGTGCGGCTCTACGGTTGTTTTGAAAACAAAAAGACTTGCCGGTGCGGCAGAGTCGGGTAGAATATCCTTGTCTTCGGTATTTTTATAAGGAGGCATTTCGCTTACAACGGGAACATTATTGCCTAAAAATTCCATCAGCCGGCGAACGCCCATATCTTTTGCAGCCGATGCACAAACAACAGGGAACATACCGCGGGAAAGCAAGCCTTTGCGAATGCCTTCACGCATTTCTTCTTCGGTTAAACTTCCTTGATCGAAGAATTTTTCCATTAATGCTTCGTCATTTTCGGCGGCAGCTTCGACCAAAGCGTTGTGTAATTCTTCCGCTTTGCTTAATTCGGAGGCAGGAATATCCAGGATTTCGGGCGTACCGCCTTCGGGTTTCCATTGGTACAGTTTCATTTTCAACACATCAATCATTTGATGGAAGTTTTGTCCGGTTTGCAGCGGATACTGAATCTGCACTACTTTTCCTCCGTATGTCTCTTTCAATTGCGTTAAAGTTTTATCAAAATCGGCATTTTCCTTATCTAATTGGTTTACAAGGAAAATAATTGGTTTGGCGAGAAATTCCGCGTAACGGAATAAGTTAATCGTGCCTACTTCTACACCGTATTGCCCGTTAATAACCATCAACGCCGTATCGGTAACGCTCAAGGCGGAAACCGCACCTCCTGCAAAGTCGTCCGAACCGGGGCTGTCAATGAAATTCAATTTTTTGTTCAGCCATTCTACACCGAAAATAGTCGAAAAAACCGAATATCCGTATTCTTTTTCGACGGGGAAATAGTCTGAAACGGTGTTCCCGTTATCGACCGAACCTCTACGTTTTATAACTCCACTCTCAAAGAGCATCGCTTCAGTGAGAGTGGTTTTCCCCGAGCCGGAACTGCCAATAATTGCTATGTTCCTGATTTCATTTGTTTGATATACTTTCATAACTTAAGATAATTTTTTTTGTGTTTTTTGTATTTGTAATAATAAAGTTTAACAATAAAAAATGGTTGTTTTAAAAACGGCGCAAATTATAAAAAAAAATGAAATTAATCGGCATTGATTATTATGTTATAAAACATATTATGCCTGATACTGTTTCATTATTTCTTGCATTTGTTCCCGAAATTGAGAATTCATTGTGAAGAAAACAATATATACAATCCACGAAACAAGAGATATGATTGATATTACCAAACCAAACCAGGCACAAGTATTCCCGGTATTCAGGTTTTGGTATGAACCCGGAATAAATTTTTCCGGTTCGTCAAAATATTGTTTTTTAGCGGCTTTCGCCAAGAAGAGGGCGATAATTGCAGGCACTAGTACACTGCGCTGTAAGCCACATCCCGGACAATCTGTGTGGAAAAAATGCTTGCTCGGACAAGTTAACAAATGGTCTTTCAACCATTCGACAAATGGTATCATTCTATGATTTTCTAATATCCTTACAAAAATAAATATAATTTTTTTAACATAAGCTATTATTATATTTTATCTTTGTAAAAAATTTCTATGGCAGGTATTTACATTCATATTCCGTTTTGCAAGAAACGTTGTGTTTATTGTGATTTTTTTTCTTCTACGCATAGCCAAATGAAAGATTCGTATGTGGAAGCTGTTTGTAAAGAATTGGAAATCAGACGGGATTATTTGCAAAACGAAACAATTGAAACGATTTACTTCGGTGGCGGAACCCCGTCGCAATTAAACCCCGGAGATTTTGAAAAAATTTTCCAGGCTCTTTCGCCTTTCGCTCTTCACCCTTCGCCCGAAATCACCCTTGAAGCCAATCCCGACGACCTGACTTCGGCTTATGTGGATTCGATTCGTCCTTTGCCGTTCAATCGGGTCAGTGTGGGTATTCAGAGTTTTAACGATAAAGAACTGAAGTTTTTGAACCGCCGGCACAATGCGGAAACGGCTATCCAAGCAGTTAAACGCTTGCAGGAAAAAGGATTTGCAAATATCAGCATCGATTTGATGTACGGTTTGCCGGGACAAAATGAAACCGGTTGGCGGAAAACGATCCGCAGGGCTAAAGCTTTGTCCGTTCAACATATTTCGGCTTATCACTTGACTTATGAGGAAAACGCTCCTCTATATAACCGTTTACAAAAAGGATTGATTCGTCCGGTAGAGGAAGAAATGAGCGTCCGCTTGTTTGAAATACTGATGGACGAAATGGCGGAAGCCGGTTTTGAACACTATGAAATTTCCAATTTCGCCCAAGCCGGCTATCGTTCCAAACACAATGCATCGTATTGGAATGGAACACATTACCTTGGCATTGGAGCGTCGGCACATTCTTACGACGGACAAAGCCGTCAATGGAATGTGGCGTCCATTCCGAAATACATTGAATCGCAAACGCCGGATAGTTTCGAAATCATTGATGAAAAGACGGCATATAACGATTTTATCCTCACGCGCTTGCGTACTGCGGAAGGTATCGACTTGGAGGAATTGACTTCCCTTTTTGGGGAAGAGAAAAAGGCATATTGTTTTCGACATGCGCATAAATATGTCGAAAATCAATATTTGGAACAGCAAGGCAAACGGCTTTCCCTCACACGAAAGGGGATTTTTGTCTCGGATGGGATTATGAGCGATTTATTTTTTTCTATATGAAAAACCGTTTCTAAGCCGGCGCGGTCATGAGGATCTGCACAGGTATTTTTTCATTTTTCGTTAGCCAACAGTTTGATACTTAAATACGTTGCTTTGGTGATATTGATCAGTTTTTCCCAATCTATCCGGTCGATTTCGTCATCAGGGGTGTGATAATCGGGATGCAGACCGGTGAAGAACCACAGAATCGGGACGCCGCGAAGCGAGAATGCCAGATAATCGCTTCCGCGCGACTGAGAGGCAATAACAGCCGGTTTGGGTGCTATGTTCAGTTGATGGTTGCGGATGTCCTGTTGCAGGCGTTCGCCGGCTTGCGTTAATTCTTCGGTATAAAGCAAATGGAACTGATTGCCCGTAGCGGTATTTTCCGCAGTAGCTTCCGGTATGATAAATTCGGGATAAAGGATTGGCATCAATCCGTCGCGGCTAATCATATCCAGGTTGATGTATGCTTTGATGGACGCCGTATTTCCGAAATTTTCCACAAAATATTCCGAACCTAAGTAATTGACTTCTTCGCCGTCCCAAAATGCAAAAATGATACTTCTCAACGGTTTTTCATCGTTTGTTCCAAAAACGCGGACGATTTGCAGCAATGCCGCAACGCTCGCGGCATTGTCATCCGCACCGTTATAGATTCGGTCGCCGACGAGCAAATCGTCGACGCCCACATGATCGTAATGGGCGCCGATAATTATGTATTCATCTTTTCGTTCACCTTCGATATAGCCGACGACATTTTGCAAACTCAGTTTACGATAGGCCGGCAGTTGCCTGTACCTGGCAATAGAATCGGAATTGACCTGAAAGTCGATATTCTTTTCCCGCGCGGGACTGTATGCTTCAAACGGCTGTAAATAAGTTTTATAAAATGGCTTTACGCCTGATTCTTTCAGTTCCGCCCGGATATATTCCGCCGCCACGCGCCCGCCGCGTTTTCCTGCTTCGCGCCCTTCGAGGGCGTCGCTTGCAAGGAAAGAGAGGCTGGCTTCGATGGTTTGTTTACGGATAATTTCCAAACCGGAGTCGACAGTTGGTTTTTTATCCGGCTTCTTTGCAAAAACGGCAGGCGAATACAGGCATAAAGCCATTGCCAACAGGAATATTTTTATGATTGCCCCACTGCCCCCTAAAGGGGGAGTTTGGGGCAATGGGATTGAATATTTTGCTGCGGCAAAGTCCCCGAAGGGGAAACAACGTTCGGAGTTAGTCAATTTAGGGGTCAAACAACGTGTAATCATCCTGTTTTTTAATTTTTAGGTCCGGGTACGGACTGGTGATCATATAAATATTGGGCTTCTTCGTCCGTCCAGCCGTCGTTGTTCTCGGGACCGCCTTCATAATTGGGGTCGGCATACGGTGGCGTTGGAGCGTTTGAATCTCCATAGCCCCAATTTTGCCACAATGCGGGATTCAGGTCGCGATCGCGTTGCGGCACGGGAAAACGATAATGCCTGGCTTGAATATGTTCGTTTTTCTGAGCTGCGGCTACGCGTCGCGTCGTTTTAAGAAGCACTTTCCATCTTGCGAGGTCGTACCATCGTTGCTGTTCATAGACAAACTCATAATAACGTTCCCTCCGCAACTGTTTTCTGAAATCCGGATAACTCAGATTTTTCAGATTTACTTCATCAAGACTGACGGTGGCCGTTCCATCGTCAAATTCACCCACTTTATAAGCTCGCCGCCGCACTTGATTGATGGCTTCGTATGCTTCCGCATTGGGACCGTGATGCCGTTCGTTAATAGCTTCCGCTTTGATTAGTAACACATCGGCATAGCGTAAAACGGTAGCGTTCAATTCGCGATTGTAGGCGCTGGCTTCGCGATTTTCAGGGTCGATATATTTCTGATAGCGAGGCAAGGTGTAATACACATGCCGGCCATAATCGACCTGTTGTTCACGGGGAACTTCCACATCGGCCAGAAAAGAAGCTTCTTTGCGCTGGTCGCGGTCGTCGAAGCGATCATAAAACGTACGGTCGGAAACTACGATATGCGGCGTCAACGTATCATTGTAGGTAGTAAAAAAGGCACAGTGAGTCAAATGATTGCCGCCGTCTCCGAAACTTTCCTGCGAAATAACGTAATTGATTGCGAAGAGGCTCTCTTTACCGTAACGATTATCTTTGTCCCAATTGGCATGGAAGTCTTCTTCCAAGGTATAACCGGTTACTTTATCCGCATAGTATATCGCCGAATCCAGTTTAGCGTCTATGTTGCTTGCTCCGTCGGTCTGCGCCCAATAAAGATACACTTTCGACAACAGCCCGTAAGCGGCTTGTTGCGTTACCCGTCCCTGGTCTTCGGTAGAATAATCTTCCCGCACTTTGTAATCATTCAGATTTTCGGCGGACGACCTCAGGTCTGCCACAATCCGGGCATATACATCATTTACGTCAGCCCTGACAACGCCTACGCCTGCATCAATATCGGAACTGATTACCAGCGGCACTTCTCCGAAGATGGGAACAATCTGAAAATAATGGTATGCGCGAAGAAATTTAGCTTCGCCGGTAACCCTTTTCCTGATGCCGTCGGAAACGTTTGAATTGGGATTGTCGAGCGCATCAATTAAAGCGTTCGCATTGGTTATCCCATAGTAACTGCCTGCCCATGCCCAATAAGGATAGTTGTTGGTTGCATCGTACAGCAAAGTGGACAGCGATCCTCCGGAGCCGCCCAACATCGTTGCGCCGGACTTTGAAGCGTCGGATGCGAGATCTACTAAATAAGCGATCACTACACTTTCGTTATCTACTTCGGTTGCATACACACCGTTCACGGCAAGGATAGCGTCTTTGTCCGATTTGAAGAAATCGTCCACATCTAATGCGCTAAGAGGGGCAATATCCAGATCATTGCAGGAAAACAAGAGCAATGACAGCGTTGTAAATAATACGAATATCTTTTTCATATACTTTTTATTCTTTTATAATGATTATTAAAATGTAATA
>JAISWH010000093.1 GCA_031271125.1 Dysgonamonadaceae bacterium | reverse complement strand
CGGATTAAAATTCGAAAAATGAAGTGTCTGTCATCAATACAGTGACAGACACTTTTGTTAAAAAATTAATGCGCGTTTTTGATAATTAATAGGATGTCATTTAGAGAATATTTTCGGCTCACCTGCAAAACCCTCCGCTCGGCGAAGGCTCCAGCCTTCGTCGGGTTAAAAGCAAGCGTCCCCGCTTGCGGCATGTCTGGATACATGCTTTTAACCCGATATAGGCAAAGCCTACACCGAGCGGGGGCAAAATTGCCGTGTCCTACAAAACTTCGTTTAGCCCGACGTAGGGGCAAGGCGCGCCTTGCCCCTACACCCATACCTGCACGGAAGAAACGTTGCACGTAGTGCAGAACTTTATATATCCGTCGGCATTTTCCCAAAATGCTTTTTAAATACCCTGCCGAAATATCCAAGGCTTGCAAATCCACACAATTCACTGACTTCCGTGACGGTGTATCTGTGCGATTGCAGCAGTTCCAAAGCATGATTCAAACGGATGGTTTTGATAAAATCGACAGGCGCCTGGTCGGTAAGCGACTTGATTTTTTTGTACAACAGCGGTGCGCTGACATTCATGGCGGATGCAAATTCGCCCTTTCCAAATTCCGAATCGGACATATTGGCACAAACTACTTCAACGGCTTTCTTCACAAATTTATCGTTTAATTCGTTGGCCAGAATGGGTTCGTTATGATTTTCATCAATCAGTTTCAACGCTTTTTCCCTTATGGTTTTACGGTTCCGGATGATGGATTTGATTCGCTGTACGAGCAACATCATGTCGAATGGTTTGGTAAGATAGTCATCGGCTCCCAAGCCCAATCCATGCAGTTGTTGCGCCTTTTCCGTCAGGGAGGTAAGCAGGATGACCGGTATGTGGGAGGTTTCGTAAGTCGATTTTATCAAACGGCAGAGTTCAAATCCGTTTTTGTTGGGCATCATCACGTCGGATACCACCAAGTCGGGTTGTTGTTTTTGAATCATTTTCCATGCCTGTTCTCCATCTTCGGCCGTCGAAACATGAAATTCGCCCCGGAGCGGATAAAACATGAAGTTCCGCAAGTCGTCATTATCTTCTACGATCAGGATGCGCATGTCCCTTTGCTTGATTTCTTCGTTCCTGACAGATTGTTGTTCCGTTTCGTGTGTGGATATTGACACGGCCGGATGTATCTTGCGATTTTTTTCAGACGCTTTTTTCAAAGGAACAGTAATCTTGAATGAAGAACCTGCATTCTCCCGGCTGGTACAGCCGATTATCCCGCCATGCAGCGTAATGTAATTTTTAGCTAAAAGCAGTCCCATGCCCGAACCGACAATTTTAGCATTGACTGCATTTTCACTCCGGTAAAATTCATGGAAAAGTTTGCGTTGCGCTTTCGGGCTGATGCCTATTCCCTGGTCTTTCACCTCTAAAGACCAGCTCTTAACGTCGCCGTCGAACAGGATTTGAACCGAGCTGTCCGGATTGGAGTATTTAATGGCATTGGATATCAGGTTGTCTATCACTTTCTCTATCATGGATTTATCTATTGCCGCCGGATAAACGGACGGGTTGGATGTGAACTGCAATTCGATTTGCCTGCTTTTGGCAAAAGATTCAAACATCAACTTGCGGTGAGCGATCAGCGCTACGATGTCGATATCCTCAAGCGATAATTGTCCTTTGCCCATATCCGCTTTTTGAAAGTCCAACAAGTGGGTCGCTGTTGACGATAAGCGCCTCGCTTGCTCGGTAACGACATGCAGGTAATATTTTCCCGTTTCGGACAGATTCGATTCTTTGTTCAATTCTTCAACAGGCGCTTTGATCAGCGTAAGCGCCGTGCGAATATCGTGCGCCGTATTGGTGAAGAAACGTACCTTATCTTCCGCATGACGTTGTTTAAGCCGGTTGACGTAAAAACGCAGCATAAAGTAAATGATATATCCGATAAAAAGGATGCTTAATATACGAAACCATACGGTTTTCCATAAAGGCGGGGTAACATGAATCAATAATTGACGTTCATCAGCCAACTTCGACAGAGCATCACCATACATTCGTATTTTCAGTATATATTTTCCGTTGGGGATATTGGTGTAAGTCAACATGCGATGATTTGAAGCAGGACTCCACCCGGCATCGAATCCTTCTATTTTCCACGAAAATTTGGAAGAGGATACCCTGTTTCCAAGAGGAAGAAGTTCTAAAGTCAGGTTGTTTTGATCATATTTCAAAGTTATCTTCTGTAAACTGTCTAAGGGTGTATCTAATTTAAACTTAGTATTATCGCGCACGGAACGCCCCGACACAAAGATATTTTGGATAAAAATCCGCCCTTCCAATTGAGGCTGCTGAAGGGTAAGCGGATCAAAAAGCATGACTCCTTTGTTCGTTCCCCAAGCCAATTGTCCGTTACGAAGTTTACAATGGGCATGACGGTTGAAAGAAACATCAGACAGGGATAACAAAGACGAGTAAGTTTGTACGGTTTTATCTTTGGGATCGAACCGGCACAAACCTGCTTCGGTACCAAGCCAGAAATAGCCATCCATCTCCATTATGCTATTGACGTAATTGGAAGGTAATCCCGCTTCGGTTGTGAATTTTTCGATGGTTTTGTTTTTGGGATCAAAGCGAATCAATCCGTCTCCGCTGGAGCACAGCCATACATATCCATCCGAAACTAATATGTCTTGCAGCATGTATCCGTCCAGAAGTATTTCTATTTTGTCCGTTTGTTTATCCAGCAAACGCAAGCCAAAGGTACAAGCCATCAGTATCTTGGAGGAGGAAAATTCGGCAAAAGCGTAAACAGGCATGGAAGGATAAGGCTTGAACCGGTTTTCTTTTGAGATATAACAGATCACATTTCCCGTCACGCTTCCTATCCAAAGATCGCCATTGCAATCTTTAAAAATATCAAAAACAAAATTGCTGGGTAAGGGATAGGCGGTATTTTCTTTTGAGTGATGCGCGAGTTCTTTTCCGGTTTTTGCATCTATCACATATATACCTGAGGAGTAGGTGCTTGCCCAAATTCGTCCGTTGTCGTCTTCGCACAGAGACAGAAAAACTTGCGCTTGTTCCTGCCTGTTGCGGTAATAGGTTTTCCATTTTCCCGATTGTACATCCCAGCAACTGATTCCATTGTCGGTTGCAAACCAGATTTTGCCGTTTTTATCTTCTATTATTCCGTTTACGATATTATTACTTAACGAGTTGGGATTGTTTACCTGATGCGTAATCTGATTGACAGGCGGGGAAGTTTGTACGAAGAACGATAAGCCTCCGGTGTAGGTGCATACCCATACCCGCTTGTCGTCCGGATCGCAAAAGATATCATAAACTCCATCACCCCGTAGCGAAAAGGGATTGTCGGGGCTTTCTTTATAAATGTTCAGGACACGGTCTCCTTTTTTATTCACTTCCCATATCCCTTGCCCGTCGATACCCACCAACAGGGTCGAATCGGAATTGGCGGTAATCGCCCGAACCGGTTGCCTGGGAAAAGAATAAACCGGGAAGCGGACAAACATGTTTGTATTAAAATCGTAGTGGAACAATCCGTCGGATACCGTACCTATCCAGAGTTTATGATCCGGGATGTCGTAGTAAAGGGTAGAAATCCGGAGGGTCGGCACATTGGTGTTCTCGTAAATATTCTTGCTTTCCATCGTATTGATATTCATCAATTGAATAGCTTTTTCTTCGGCAAGCAATATATGACTGTTGCCGTACCATGCTGCATACAGGATTTCTGATGTTTCATTTCCTATCCGGAATAATTCACCTTTTTGATATTTATGTAAACCCATATTGGAAGATATCCAGAAACTGCCTTGATTTTGAATAAGTATTGAGGTAACAACCAAATGCTGATTATTCAAAATTTGCCCCATGTAGAAAAGAAAATCAAAACGATCGTATACGGTATTGTAGCAAAACACCTGCCCGTTATTGGTATAAGCCAGGAGGACATGATTTTGATAAACCAGATTCACCTTATAAATATCCGTAGCCTTGTAAGAAAGTTGATAGATGCGGCAATCATCGCCGGCAAACCTCACAATACCTGTTTTGGAAGAAGTCCAGATAAAGCCGTTGTCATCCTTGCATATAGAAGCTGTTTCGCGTATGGATGTCCCATGCATGTCATTGATATTGTGAAACTTCACATCGGCAGAATAGGATGTGAATACAGATATAACGAAAAATATTATAAGTAATTGGCATTTCATGATATAATGTCCGCACATTTTTTTTTATATATACCGGCAAAGATATATAATTTGTATGAATAAATTTCCTGTCTGCCGATATATGGATGCATTTTTAAATGATTGGTAATTGGACACACATTTGTAATTGCGGTCAATTTATTTAGTTAAAATAATAAAAAATTAGCCTTTTTCTGTAAAAAATTTAATTTTCATAACCAGAATTATACTGTTTTAAATATAAAAGATTATTTTTGCAAAAAATTTGATTCATGATTCAATCAATGACCGGATTCGGAAAGGCCGAAGTGGACTTTCCGGGAAAGAAAATAACCATAGAAATTAAGTCGCTTAATTGTAAGCAACTCGATGTAAGTACACGTATTCCTACAGCCTACCGGGAAAAAGACATCGAAATCAGGAATATGATATCCCAAGGGATCGAAAGAGGTAAAGTTGATTTAATAATCACATTAGATGCGATTGATAAATCTGTTTCAAGCGCAATCAATCAGACAGTAGTAAAAAATTACTATGAAGAAATTAAGGATATATCGGAAAAACTAAACATTGCTTTACCTGTCGAATGGTTTTCAATTATCCTCCGTTTGCCGGATGCGATAAAAATGGAAATAGCAGGATTGGATGAAAAAGAATGGGTGGCAGTGAAACAAGCCATCGAAAAGGCCATCGTTTCCCTGGACGAATTCCGTAAACAAGAAGGCCTTATGCTCGAAAATATTTTTGTTGCCAAAATTGAAAAAATCGACATTCTCCTGAAGGAAATTGATATTTATGAAACTGAGCGAATCGAAAAAATCAAGGGACGCATACACGAAAATCTTGTCAAATTGGATTCCGGTTTATACGACGAAAACCGGTTTGAACAGGAAATGATTTATTACGTCGAAAGATTGGATATCAATGAGGAAAAATCGCGCTTGAATAATCATTTGAAATATTTTGTGGAAACACTGAAAAGTGAAAAAAGTCAAGGCAGGAAATTAGGGTTTATTGTCCAAGAGATCGGAAGGGAAATAAACACCTTAGGATCAAAATCAAATCATGCACTCATACAAAAGATTGTTGTGCAAATGAAAGATGAATTGGAGCAAATAAAGGAGCAGATTTTTAATGTTTTATAAATTACGGAATTACTTTTAATTCCAAACTTAATTAATCATGGTGGACGGAAAATTAATTATTCTTTTAATCGTCAATGACGATTCGGAAAAAGCAAAAAAAGAAACAATAAACACTATAAATAAATTCATTTTGCACACATGAAAATCGGAATTTTTCCCGGATCTTTCAATCCGGTACATATTGGACATTTAGCAATTGCAAACTATGTTGCAGAATTTGGCGGATTTGACGAAATCTGGTTTTTAATCACGCCTAAAAATCCCTTGAAAGTGGTGGAAGACCTGATGGACCAAGAACTCAGGCTGAAATTGATTGAAAAAGCAATTGGAGATTACCCTAAACTTAAAACTTGTACCGTTGAATGGGAGATGCCTCAACCGGCCTATACAATTAATACACTCCAAAAATTGAGGATGCTATTCCCTGATTATTCTTTCGAATTAATCATTGGCTCAGACAATTGGGAAATCATTCACCGTTGGAAAGATTACCAACTGATTTTGAAGAACTTCAAAACATGGGTATATCCGCGTTTGGGAACAGGTAAAATTTATATCAACCATCCGAATGCAAAAATGGTTAAGGGCGCTCCCAAAATTGAAATTTCCTCAAGCGTTATCCGGAAAGCCATCGCACAGGACAAAGACTTGCGTTTCTATATGCCTGCAGGCGTTTATAAAGATGTCATTGCCAGCGGGTTTTTCAAAAAGGAAGAGCAAGCGGTAGAGGAAACGGGTGAGCAATAAGTGTGAACATCATTGAATTCGGATCTCTTGGCATGAAGAACCCCACCCCAACACATTTCAAATAAAATTTTGGTTTATGTAATAAAAAAACGTTACCTTTGCAGACTATTTCTTAAAGAGAGAACGAATGAACGTACAAGAATTAAGTGAGCAGGAAATATTCCGCCGTAAAAGTCTCGAAGACTTGCGGAATATGGGCATTGAACCCTATCCTGCAGCAGAATATCCGGTAACTGCTTATTCCACTTCTATCAGGGAAGAATTTCTGGATGACGAACCCCGCAAAACAGTTTTTATTGCAGGCCGGATTATGAGCCGCCGGATTATGGGAAAAGCATCTTTCACCGAATTACAGGATTCGGAAGGAAGAATCCAGGTATATATTACCCGCGACGACATTTGCCCCGGTGAAAACAAAGATTTGTACAATGTCGTTTTCAAAAAATCCTTGGATATCGGCGATTTTATCGGTGTGAAAGGCTTTGTTTTCCGTACACAAATGGGTACCGTTTCCGTCCATGCCGAAGAATTGACTGTTTTGGCAAAGTCCCTGCGCCCGTTGCCCATCGTCAAATACAAGGACGGCGTGGCTTACGACGCTTTTGAAGATCCCGAATTGCGGTACCGGCAACGGTATGTCGACCTGGTCGTCAATGAAGGTATCAAAGATATTTTTATCAAACGGACGCAGATTTTCAATGCGATGCGCCATTTCTTCAATGAACGCGGATACCTCGAAGTCGATACGCCTGTGTTGCAAAACATTCCGGGAGGCGCCGCCGCCCGCCCTTTCATTACGCATCACAACGCTTTGGATATTCCGCTTTATCTTCGCATCGCCAACGAATTATATCTTAAACGTTTGATTGTCGGCGGATTTGAAGGCGTATACGAGTTTTCCCGTGATTTCCGTAACGAAGGAATGGATAGAACTCATAATCCCGAATTTACATGCATGGAAATCTATGTAGCCTACAAAGACTACCATTGGATGATGCGCTTTACGGAACAGATGCTCGAAAGGGTCTGTTTGGATGTACTTGGAACCACAGAAGTGAAAGCCGGCGATACGACGATTAATTTCAAAGCGCCGTACCGACGGATAACTATGATTGACGCTATCAAAGAAAATACCGGTATAGACATCGCCGGAGCGGACGAAAATAGGCTTCGGGAAATTTGTAAACAATTAGACGTGGAACAGGATCCGACCATGGGAAAAGGAAAACTGATCGATGAAATTTTCGGCGAAAAATGTGAAGCCAATTACATTCAGCCGACTTTCATTACCGACTACCCGAAAGAAATGTCCCCGCTTTGCAAACGTCACCGGAACAATCCGGATTTGACCGAACGCTTCGAACTGATGATAAACGGAAAAGAATTGGCAAACGCTTATTCGGAACTGAACGACCCGATCGATCAACGGGAACGCTTTGAAGAACAATTAAGGCTTTCGGAAAAAGGCGACAACGAAGCCATGTTTATCGATCAGGATTTTTTACGCGCCCTCGAATATGGAATGCCGCCAACCTCGGGAATGGGGATTGGCATGGATCGATTGGTCATGTTGCTGACCGGACAGGTTTCTATTCAGGAAGTACTGCTCTTCCCGCAGATGAAACCAGAGAGGAAAATTCCCAATTCTTAATTCTTAATTGATAAGTATGAAAGTAGGAATAATGGGCGGGGGAAGTTGGGCTACCGCACTCGCTAAAATCATTTCAATGACACAGTCCAATTTTAATTGGTACATGCGCCGTCCCGAACAAATTGAGGAATTTAAGAATTTCGGACATAACACTTCGTATTTGACGAGTGTGAAATTTTGTACGGAAAATATTACCTTTTACAGCGATATAAACGACGTAGTAAAAAACAGCGATATTTTGATTTTTGCAATTCCTTCCCCTTTTCTGAAACAACATCTCCAAAAATTAAACGTTCAACTAAAAAATAAAGTATTAGTATCGGCTATCAAAGGCATTGTTCCCGATGAGAATATGTTGATATCCGACTATTTTTCAAAATTCTACGAAGTTCCCAATGAAAACATTGCCATTTTGGCGGGGCCTTGCCATGCCGAAGAAGTTGCGTTAGAACGTTTGTCGTACCTTACGGTCGGCTGTTCCGACGAAGCACACGCACAGTACATCGCCAATATGCTTAACACGCATTTCATAAAAACTTCCGTAGGCTATGACGTAACCGGAATGGAATATGCTTCCGTTTTGAAAAACGTATATTCCATTGTTGCGGGGATTTGTCACGGTTTAAAATATGGCGATAATTTTCAAGCCATTTTCATTTCCAATTCCATCATGGAAATGTCGCGTTTTATCGACACGGTTTCTCCTTTAGACAGAAACATTTCCGGTTCGGTTTACCTTGGCGATTTGCTGGTGACCGCTTATTCCCGTTTCAGCCGGAACCGGATTTTCGGAACGATGATCGGGAAAGGTTATTCGGTGAAAACAGCTCAATTGGAAATGGAAATGATTGCCGAAGGTTATTTCGGAACCAAGTGTATCAAAGAAATTAACAATGATTATCAGGTGGATATGCCGATTTTAGATACGGTTTATTCTATTTTATACGAGCGAAAATCAGCGGTGCCGGCTATTAAGAAATTGACGGAAACGTTTAAGTGATTTACAGGGAAATAACTCCCAATCGCTATGACTTATGGCTATATTCGGGTAAGTACCGACAAACAAACAGTAGAGAATCAGCGCTATGAAATCAATCAGTTTTGCGACAAAAGCGTAATGGTTGTCGACAGATGGATAGAGGAAACAATATCAGGTTCAAAAAATATTCAGGACAGGAAACTCGGCAAACTGCTCAAAAGGATGAAAAAAGGCGACATCCTGGTTTGTTCGGAGTTGTCGCGCCTCGGCAGGAATCTGCTTATGATTATGGGTATCCTCAATGAATGTATGAATCGCGACATTCAAGTATGGACTATCAAAGACAATTATCGTCTGGGTAGTGACATCAATTCCAAAGTACTTGCTTTTGCTTTCGGCCTTTCTGCCGAAATCGAACGGAATCTTATCTCCCAACGCACCAAAGAAGCCCTTGCCCGCAAACGCGCCGAAGGCGTTGTCTTAGGCCGCCCGAAAGGCAGTAAATCCAAAATAAAAAAACTGACAGGCAAAGAAGCCGAAATAAAAACCCTGTTAGACAGAAAAGTATCGAAAAGCGCCATTGCGAGAATTCTGGGCGTACACAGGCTTACGGTCGTACAGTTTGTGAAAGATATTTGATACTAACGGGTTTTCAAATCCTCCCGCGAAAGAACCTTGCCGGAAGCAAAAGCGTTCCGCCAAAAAGCAGCGCTACCATGCTGATGCGCTTCAGACTGAAAAGCGGCGCTGCCCGGCGTAACCGTGCGCTCGTAATCATACCAGGTCATAAACCACGACCAGTTAGCGCCGGCACTGATTTGTTCGCCGATTCCGGCTATATTGCCGCACTCGCTGAGCGCAACAATCTTGTGCGGGAAACGCTTTTCCAAATCTTTATATTCATCAACCATCCCTTTAACGTCCGTTTTGTTGTACATATCTCTACCTACAATATCTACATATTCGTCGCCCGGATACCAGTCGTCATCACCGCTTTCGCTCGTCCAAACCCA
>JAISWH010000004.1 GCA_031271125.1 Dysgonamonadaceae bacterium | reverse complement strand
CGAAGGCTCCAGCCTGCAAAATGTAAAATGTAAAATGCAAAATGTAAAATGATTCTTCCGCAGTAAACGAGTAAACAAGTTGACGAGTAAACAGGGTATAAAGAGCAGTAACACCGCTCGACGAAGGCTGGAGTTTTCGCCGAGCGGAGGTGCGTGCGGGGTAAGAGTTATGTTAAAAGAACCTTAATTTGAGTGGAGAAAATGTGGGGCGAGGGATTGGAGTAAAATTTGAGCGGAGAAAGAGCGAAGGGAGAGCGGAGGGAGAGCGGAGGGAGAGCGGAGGGAGAGCGGAGAAAGAAAAAATTTTTCTACCAACATTCCGTCCCTCTCCTTTGTGCGGTATAATAGCACCTCAAAAAAAGATTTAGCCTGCAAATGGGCAGCGATTCAAAGAGAAAATAAGGTTAAAATCAAGTCACCTGCAAAACCAATGCAACCTACAAGGCTTGTTCCAAATCCGCAATCAAATCCTCAACGTTTTCCAATCCGACCGATAGACGGAAAATCCCTTCGCCGGCAAAAGTATTCCACGAATCCAACTGTTTTTGTGTGGAAAATTTGAAAGTCGTTTCGAATAGCTCCTTGCTATTCAAGTAAAAAATCAGCGAACGGTGATGTCCCAAAGATACGGCATAATGAATAATTTTCAGCTTTTCGGCCAATCTTTGTGCAGCTTCTTTCCCATTCTCGACCTGAAAACTGATGATACCCGAAAAGTTTTTCATCTGCCGGCGCGCCAAATCGTATTGCGGATGCGAAGGCAGTCCGGGGTAAATAACTTTTTTAACTTGTGGATGCTGTTCCAAAAAAGCGGCGATTTTCAGCGCATTATCCTGATGTACCCTCATTCGAAGAGGCAAAGTCGCCAAACCCCGCAAAATCAACCAGGCATTAAACGGACTTAAGGTTCCGCCCAAACGGATGGCCGTCTTTTTGCGCAAAGATGCAAGATTGGCTTTACTCCCCAAGACGATGCCGCCTAAAGCGTCGCCATGTCCGCCGGCATATTTGGTCAGGGAATGAATCACAAAATCAGCGCCCAACAGCAAGGGTTTAGTGGCTACGGGCGTGGCAAAAGTCGAATCCACGGCAAGTCGAGCGCCTACGCTGTGCGCGATTTCTGCAACCGCCGCAATGTCGGTCAACCGAAGCAAAGGATTGCAGGGCGTTTCGATGTAAACCAGACGAGTGTTGGCTTGTAAGGCGGCTTGCACCGCTTCGGTATCGGAAGTATCGACTTTGGTGATTTCAATGTTCAACGCCGGGATTAACTCGTTGGTCAGTTCCGACAAGGCGGCGTAAGCCACATCGCTGACAATAGCGTGGTCGCCGGCGCGAAGCAAGTGAAAAAGTAAGGCTGAAATAGCGCCCATGCCGCTGGAAAAAGCCACCGCCGTTTCGGCTTCTTCCAGTGCGGCCAATTTTTCTTCCAATTGGCGAATAGTGGGATTACCCCAACGGGTGTAAATCCAACCCGCGCCTTCGTCCATGTTTTCCACCGAAAATGCTGTATTGGCTCGTGTAATAAAAGTGGTCGACATGACGATGTCGGGTGCGGACGCACCGGTCGCCGGATTGGGAAATTCGCCGGCATGAATCGCTTTTGTTTGTTCGCCTAAACTCATAACTAATTTTATATCTTTTCCAAGGCTTGTTGAATATCCGCTTTGATGTCGTCAATATGTTCGATACCAACCGAAATCCGTACTAAACCCGGTTCTACGCCCGATGCTTTTTGGTCTTCCGGCGAAAGTTGCTCGTGCGTCGTTGCCGACGGATGAATAATCAACGATTTGGCGTCGCCGACATTGGCAAGATGGCTGAGCAGTTTCACATTGTCTATCAATTTATCGGCATTGGCGGCTTCGCCTTTGAGGCGGAAAGTCAGCACGGCGCCGGGGCCTTTCGGGAAATATTTTTTAGCTAATGCGTAATATTTACTGCTTTTCAGTCCGGGGTAATTGACATATTCCACTTTCGGATGCTGTTCGAGCCATTCGGCCAAAGCCTGCGTATTTTCTATGTGGCGTTCCACCCGGAGCGACAGCGTTTCAATTCCTTGCACAAAAAGGAATGAGTTGAACGGACTAATGGTATTTCCCCAATCGCGCAAACCTTCCACGCGGGCGCGGATATTGAAAGCGATGTTGCCGAAAGGTCCGCCGGCGCCAAAGACGTTCCAGAAAACCAAACCATGGTAACTGTCGGACGGTTCGGTGAAAGCGGGGAATTTTCCGTTACCCCAGTTGAATTTACCGCTATCGACGATAACGCCGCCGATGGAAGTACCGTGTCCGCCAATCCATTTGGTGGCCGATTCTACAACGATGGAAGCGCCATGTTCTATCGGCCGGAACAGGTAACCGCCGGCGCCGAACGTATTGTCGACAATCAGCGGGATGTCGTACGCTTGTGCAACCGCTGCAATAGCATCGAAATCAGGAATATTCAGTTCCGGATTCCCGATGGTTTCCAGATAAATGGCCTTCGTGTTTTTGTCGATGCGTTTTTCGAAAGAAGCCGGATCGTCATCGGGCGTGAAACGCGCTTCGATGCCCAAGCGTTTGAACTGCGATTTGAATTGATTGTAAGTTCCCCCGTATAAATGCGAAGTGGTTACAAAATTGTCGCCGACCTGCAATATATTGTTCAGGGCGATAAACTGCGCCGATTGTCCCGACGAAGTAGCGAGGCCTGTTACGCCGCCTTCCAATGCGGCGACTCGTTTTTCGAAAACATCGGTTGTCGGATTCTGCAAACGGGTGTAGATATTTCCGAACTTGCGGAGGCCAAACAAATCCGCACCGTCTTTTGCATCTTCAAACACGTACGATGATGTTTGGTAAATGGGCAAAGCCCTTGCGTGGGTTGTTTTCTCAACTTCTTGTCCTGCATGTACTTGCAGGGTTTCAAATTTTAATTCTGTTGCCATATTATTTTAATGTTAAATTTATGGGACAAAATTAATCTTAATGTGTGGAATATGAAATACCCTTTATGGGGTATTTTTATTCTGCAAAATATTATTTCAAAACTATTTATATTTACTTCAAAAAATATTACTTTTGTAGCGGAATGATACAATATTTAGATTTATTAAGACGGGTACTGTCCGAAGGCACGCAAAAAGAAGACCGGACGGGAACAGGAACGAGAAGCGTTTTCGGCCACCAGATGCGGTTTGACATGTCGGAAGGTTTTCCGGTGCTGACAACCAAAAAGTTGCATCTGAAATCCATTATTTACGAATTGCTGTGGTTTTTGAAAGGCGATACCAATATCCGTTACCTGAACGAAAACGGGGTGCGGATATGGAACGAATGGGCCGATGAAAACGGCGATTTAGGCCCGATATACGGTTATCAGTGGCGTTCCTGGCCGGATTATTCGGGCGGACACATCGACCAGATCAGCGAAGTAATCCACACGATTAAAAACAATCCCGATTCCCGCCGAATCATCGTCAGCGCTTGGAACGCGGGCGATATTCCGCAGATGAAATTGCCGCCTTGCCACTGTTTCTTCCAGTTTTATGTAGCCGATGGAAAACTTTCCCTGCAACTGTATCAGCGCAGTGCGGACGTTTTTCTGGGCGTTCCGTTCAACATTGCTTCTTATGCCCTGTTGTTGAAAATGGCGGCGCAGGTAACCGGTTTGCGGGAAGGCGATTTTGTACACACTTTCGGCGATGCGCATATCTACAACAATCATCTGGAACAGGTGAAATTGCAATTGACGCGCTCGCCCCGGCCTTTACCCGAAATGAAAATCAACCCGGATGTGAAAAGCATTTTCGATTTCCGGTACGAAGATTTTGAATTGGTTGGTTACGATCCGCATCCGCATATTAAGGGTGAAGTAGCGGTGTAACCCTGCTCTTCCTCCTTGAATATAAATAAATTGTCATGATAATCTCAATAATAGCAGCCACCGGTCGGAACAACGAAATAGGCAAAGCCGGCAATTTGCTTTGTCATTTGCCTGCCGACTTAAAGCGTTTTAAGGAAATTACTTCCGGTCATACGGTCATAATGGGACGCAAAACTTTTGAGTCTTTACCCAAAGGCCCTCTACCCAATCGCAGAAACATGATCATCAGTCGAAATGCCGGCTTGAGAATCGAAGATGCGGAAGTTTACCCTTCTTTGGATGCTGCGTTTATCAAGTTAATCGACGAAAATGAAGTGTTTATTATCGGCGGCGCTCAGATTTACGAACAAACTTTAGCCCTTGCCGACAAACTTTATCTCACAAAAATACACGCGGATTTCCCCGAAGCGGATGCTTTTTTCCCAACGATAGATTTTTCCGTTTGGCGGAAAACGGGTAGGGAAACTTTTCCGGCTGATGAAAAACATCCGTATTCTTTCTCATTTCTCGAATACGAACGGTTGTAATCTTATTTCCTCAACTTCACGGAATCCACTTTGTGGTCTTTCCCCTTGTGTAAGATAAGGTTAGCGCGCTCGCGAGTAGGCAGGATATTTTGGTGCAGATTTTTCTTATTGATTTCCCGCCAAACGGAAAGCGCCATCTGCCGGGCTTCATCTTCCGACAATTTGGTGATTGAAAAAAAGAACGAATTGGGATCGTTGAATGCGGTTCCCCTGAAATTCATGAAACGGGTCAGAAACCATTCTTCGAGTAAATCATCTTCCGCATCTACATAAATGGAAAAATCGAGGTAATCGGAAACGAAAACCGTAGGCCGTTCTTTTTTCGGATAATCGGCTTGACTTTGCAGAACGTTCAGCCCTTCAAAAATCAAAATATCGGGTTGCGGACTTACCTCAATGTATTTATTGGGAACAATATCGTATATCAAATGCGAATATTTGGGTGCGCGTACATTTTTTTTGCCCGATTTAATATCGCTGAGAAATCGTAAAATGCATTGAGTATCATACGATTCCGGGAATCCTTTTTTCGACATAATGCCTTTTTCTTCCAACACGGCATTGGGATAAAGAAAACCGTCGGTCGTAACCAGCGCTACCTGATAATTCTCTTTCCACCTGCTCAACAAGGCTTGTAACACGCGCGCAGAGGTGCTTTTCCCTACGGAAACGCTTCCCGCTATGCCGATAATAAACGGTATTTTCTGAAATTTTTCGTTCAGAAACCGCATCATCACTTCCTGACGGCTGATGGTGGAATTGACGTAATTGTTTAATAACCGCGACAAAGGAAGATAAATATCCCTGATTTCGTTCATGGACAATTCTTCATTAATCCCCTTTAATTCAGTGATTTCCTTTTCGCTCAAAGTCATTGGCTCCGATTTGCGAAGTTCTGCCCATTTATCTCTACTGAAAATCAAATAGGGGCTGGTTGATGATATACGCATTTTTATAAATTAATTAGGAATTAAGAATTAGAAATTAAGAATTATGAATTATGCCCTTCATTCCTAATTCGTAATTGAGTAAAACGACGGCTTCTTCCGGAGTGTTTTCTTCCTTCAACAAACTGATGAATTTACTTCCGATAATGGCTCCCGAAGCGTTTTCAAAAGCGGCGTCCAAAGTTTCCCTGTTGGATATTCCAAAGCCGATCAGGCGCGGATTGCGCAGGCCCATACTGTTGATTCGGCGGAAATAAGCCTGTTTCTTTTCGTCGAAACTTTTTTGTGCGCCCGTTGTCGCTGCAGAAGAAACCATATAGATAAAACCTTCCGTATGAGCGTCAATCAGTCGGATTCGTTCTTCGGAAGTTTCGGGCGTAATCAGCATAATCATGTTTAAATGATGGTCGTCGGCGATAGATTTGTAGTGATTCAAATAATCATCGAACGGCAAATCAGGGATAATGATTCCCGAAATGCCCGTAGTGCAACAATCTCGGCAAAACTTCCCAAATCCGTATTGCATAATCGGATTCAGATAGCCCATCATAACCAGCGGGATACATATTTCGCCGGCGATAGCGGACAGTTGCGAAAACAGAAGTTTCAGGTTCATACCGTTGCGAAGGGCGATCGTACTGCTTTCCTGAATGACAGGCCCGTCGGCCATGGGGTCGGAAAACGGAATGCCAACTTCTATCATATCAATACCGTTAGCTTGTAATGCTTTGACTATCCTTCCCGTATCCTTCAGTTGAGGGAATCCGGCCGTGAAATAAACGGAAAGAATTTCCTTCTTTTTATGTTGGAATAATTGATTTATCTTGTTCATTTTTGATTTTTTTAATGACGGGCTTAATCGGTGGGCAAAAGTACAAAAAAAACCTTAACTTTGTCCCAAATAGGAATAAAATCTTCCGGACGCGACCACCCCAACGGTGTAGAGTAAAAACAGCCGGCTTAAAAATAACTGTTTTTTAATAAATATAAAGATTTAATATTTTGAATATTTTGTGTGAGTTAAAAAATGATTACCTTTGCGCAGAAATAGAGTGCTGTTAAAAAAATGATTAATCGTATTATTATTCGTGTCAAAGTGCTTCAGATAGTATATGCCTACTATCAGAAAAATGCTAAGGATTTGGTGAGCGCCGAAAATGAGTTGTTATTCAGTTTGGAAAAATCGTACGATTTGTATCATTATTTATTGTTACTTATTGTCCTTTTGACGGATGCCGAACAAAAACGAATCGATAAGAATAAGAATAAGTTACTGGCAACCGAAAAGGAATTGAATCCAAACACGCGAATGGCCGATAATCGTTTTGCCGAACAATTAAGAACCAATGGCAAATTAACGGCTTTTTCCATTCGGAAAGGCACTTTGTGGAACGACGATGATTCTTTATTTGTGCGTAATCTGTTGAAAAAAATCATTCAATCGGATTACTACAAAGAATATTTGGAATCAGCGGATTCGTATGAATTGGACAAGGAATTTTGGCGAAAGATTTTTAAACATGTCATTTTGGAGGATGCGGAGTTATTCGAAATCCTGGAAGATAAAAGCATTTATTGGGACGACGATTTGGATGTAATCGGCACTTTTGTCCTCAAAACAATTAAGCGGTTTTCTCCCGAAACAGGCACAAAACAGGAATTGTTGCCGATGTTCAAAAACGAAGAGGATAAAGAATTTGCAGTCAAACTGTTACATCATACGCTTTTGGAAGAAAAAGAAAATAATGAACGAATCAACCGGCAAATCAATAATTGGGAGCTTGACCGGATTGCACAAATGGATTTGTACATTATGCAAATTGCACTGAGTGAATTGCTGAATTTTCCCAATATTCCGATTAGCGTTACCTTAAACGAATACATTGATCTGTCGAGGTATTACAGTACGCCGAAAAGTCCGAATTTTATCAACGGCATTTTGGATTCGATTGTTCGGGAACTGAAAAGCGAAGGGAAATTATTCAAGGATGAATAAGCCCGCGCCCCCCTAAAGGGGGAGTAGTGGCAGCAAGTATGAATATCCTGTTGTGGCAAAGTCCCGCTTTCAGGAAGTTAGGAGGTAAAGAAGATAATTATAAACTTATAATTAATTATAAATAAATTATGACAACAAATTTATCGTACATTTTATTGCAGACGGCAGCCTCGCAAGGCGGCGCCAATTGGAGCATGATTCTCATGTTAGTTGCAGTATTTGCTATCATGTATTTCATGATGATCCGCCCTCAACAAAAGCGGCAAAAAGAAATTCAAAAAATGCGTGACAATCTGAAAGTCGGTGATAAAATCGTTACCGCCGGCGGGATTCATGGGAAAATTAAAGAAATCAACGAAAAGGATTTTCTCATTGAAATTGCAGAAAACGTTCGAATCAGAGTGGATAAAGCGTCGGTTTTCGTTTCGAGCGGTGATATTCAGGTAAGTAAATAAAAAACGCTTTCTATTTGGGAAGCAATGAAAATCGTCGGACTTACCGGAGGTATAGGCAGCGGAAAATCAACGGTTTCCCGTTTGTTGGAAATCATGGAAATTCCGGTTTATGAGGCGGATACGGAATCAAAAAAATTGGTTGATACTTCGCCGCGTATTCGGGAACAACTGTCGGCTAAGTTCGGTTTACGACTTTATCGGGCCGGCAAACTTGATAAGGCGATGTTGGCTTCATTGATTTTTGAGAATAAAGAAAACTTGCAATTTGCCAATTCGGTGATTCATCCGGCTGTTTTTGAGGATTTTCGGCATTGGACGGCGCAACACAATACTGTTTCTTTTGCCGTTATTGAATCGGCGATTCTGTTTGATTCCGGTTTCAACAAATCCGTTGATATAACCGTCAATGTTTCCGCGCCGATGGAAGTACGCATCCGGAGAGTGGAACAAAGAGACCATGTTTCCCGCGAATCGGTTCAGGCCAGAATCAACAGCCAGCTTTCGGAAACAGAGCGAAACCGATTGTCGGATTACATTATTTTCAACGATGATACCCATGCCTTACTTCCACAAGTGGAAAATTTGGTGACTTTTTTATTGAGTATGAGAAAATTTTGATTAATTTTGCAACGTAAAAATAATAATTCAAAATTTATGTTGAAGAAAATTTTATCTGTTTCCGGGAAAAGCGGATTATTCAAAATGGTTTCCCAAGGGAAAAACATGCTTATCGCAGAATCGTTAATTGACCAAAAACGAATTCCCGTTTACCCGAGAGACAAAGTGATATCATTAAGTGATATAAGTATTTATACCGACGAAGAGGAAGTTCCTTTATCTCAAATCCTCAGTGTAATTAAAGAAAAAGAAAACGGCAAACCGATAGATTTCAGCCCAGCTATTAAACCCGACGAATTGAAAAGCTATTTTACCGAAATCCTCCCTAATTTCGACCGTGATAGAGTATATCCTTCCGACATTAAAAAAATTATGATTTGGTATAATCTGCTGATAAATACGGGAATTGTAGATTTTGAAAAGAAAGAGGAAGGCGAGGAAACCGGAAAAACAGAAGAAAAAGAACCCAATAAAGATGAATAATTAGATATGGAAGAGAATTTTATTGACAAGTACGATGACAGTCAAGCCGTAGCTTTTATCCTGAACTACCTTCCGATGGAGCTGAAAGGAAAGTTTACGGAAGATGACATTTATTATATTCTGGACGTCAGTGAAGATTATTATGAACAAAGTAATTTCTTTGAAACAGATGATGAAACAGAAGAGCGTGAATTAATTGAATACATAGTCCATGAAGCGGAAAAAGACAAAGTAGGAAAATTTATTGAAGAAGATATTTTGTTTGTCTTGCGCGGAGAAGAAGCTTATTTCGAGTCGATCTACGGCGACATGAATGAATGAAAACTATATTGAGTAATAACTTTTTAACTTAAAAAAATGAAAAAGATTAATTTATTTGTATGTCTAATGATTAGCATTGCACTTATTTTAGGCGGATGTAATGCAAGTAACACAGCAAAAGGTACGGCAGTCGGCGGTGGCGGCGGTGCGGCAGTAGGTGCAGGTATCGGCGCGCTTCTCGGCGGCGGTAAGGGAGCAACTTGGGGAGCAGGTATCGGTGCGATTGTCGGTGGCGCGGCCGGAGCTTTGATCGGCAATAAAATGGACAAGCAGAAAAAAGAATTGGAAAAAATCAAAGATGCGCAAGTAGAGTCTGTTAACGATGGTCAAGCAATTAAAGTTACCTTTGATTCGGGTATTTTGTTTGCAACCAATTCAAGCTCATTGAATCAAGCATCCAGAAATTCTTTAACGCTGTTTGCCAATTCGTTAAAATCAAATCCGGATACCAGCGTACACATTTATGGTCATACCGACAGTACCGGCGGAGATAACATCAACATTCCGCTCTCGAATCAAAGAGCAGGTTCGGTTGGAAGTTTCCTGTCGGGACAAGGTATCTTAACCTCGCGCATGACAACTGAAGGTTTAGGTTCTTCCCAACCGATAGCGGACAATGGAACAACTGTCGGCAGACAACAGAATCGTCGTGTGGAAATCTACATCGTTCCGAATCAAAAGATGATTCAGGAAGCACAGAGTGGATCTTTGAAATAATCAGGATATTTATCCCCCAGCCCCCTAAAGGAGGGGATTGCCGTAGCGGCATATTCATACTCATTGCCCAAACTCCCCCTTCAGGGGGCTGGGGGGTAATCAGCGGAACTTTGACATGTTATTTATTTCGTATCACTTAGTCGGTAACTTGTTGAGACTGAATCTCTTTTGAGTTTTTAAGCATGAAAGCTTGTCCTAAATTATCAATAATGTCGCTTGCAATCATGCTTTCTTCCGAACATTTATCCGCTGCAATATTGCCGGCGAGTCCATGCAGAAAAACGCCTACAATCGCTGCATTCAAAGGATCGTAAGATTGGGCTAACAAACCGAGTATGATCCCGGTCAGTACGTCGCCGCTTCCGGCCGTTGCCATTCCGGGATTGCCCGTAGGATTGAAAAAACATTGTTTATTGGGAGTGCAAATAGAAGTGTAAGCACCTTTCAAAACGAGGTATATTTTCAATTTTTCGGCCATTTCAATTGCTTTTTGCAAACGTTCGTATGCACTTTCGGAAGGTTTTGTCAATCGGTCAAATTCTTTGGGATGAGGCGTCAGAATACTTCCCGGAGGAATTAACTGCAACGAAGTTTTATCTTCCGACAATATATTGAGGGCGTCGGCGTCAATAACCGTCGGTTTATTGGAATATTTGAGCACATCGTATAAAACGGCAGCGGTACTTTTCTCCATCCTGATACCCGGACCAATGGCAATGGCATTATATTCATCCGTTGATATGATATCGGTAATGAAATTATATTCTCTATCTACTTTCGTCATCGCTTCCGGTAATGCAACATGTATAATTACTTCTCCGCAAGCCGGAACGTGTACCGTCAACAATCCCGCACCGGCGCGTAGACAAGCTTTCGCTCCCAGAACGGCGGCGCCCATTTTTCCACGACTTCCGGCAATAAGCAATGCGTGGCCGAAGTTACCCTTGTGAGCAAATCGATTCCGGGCGGGAATTAACCGGACAATATCTTCTTCTTCAATCTGAAAATAAGAAATATCCGGATTTTTGATGAGTGCATCGTTTAACTCCATATTTAGGAATTTGCCAAGCATATTTGAGTCATTGACTTTCTTCATGTCACAAAATTACGAAAAATATGGAAAAATAAAAAAAGAAAATCCTACCTTTGCAAATTAAAATAAAAAAGGAAAAATTAATACGAATGAAAAAAAGAATTTTGATTACCGGGGGCTCCGGATTTGTCGGTTCCCATTTATGTGAACGATTATTGAACGATGGAAATGAAGTTGTTTGTATGGATAACTTTTTTACCGGTGCGAAACAAAATATCATACACTTGTTGAGTAACCCGTATTTTGAATTAATTCGCCACGATGTTACCATGCCGTTCTCGGCCGAAGTTGATGAAATCTATAATCTGGCTTGTCCCGCGTCGCCGGTGCATTATCAGTTCGACGCCATCCAAACGGTCAAAACATCGGTCATGGGAGCGATTAATGTGCTGGGACTTGCCAAAAGGATAAAAGCCAAAGTCCTGCAAGCATCTACCAGCGAGGTCTACGGTGACCCGCACATCCATCCGCAAACGGAAAGTTATTGGGGCAATGTCAATCCGATAGGCATCCGTTCCTGCTATGACGAAGGAAAACGTTGTGCGGAAACCTTATTTATGGACTATCACCGGATGAATGACGTCAAGATAAAAATCGTACGCATTTTCAATACATACGGGCCGAGAATGCATCCGAACGATGGACGGGTTGTTTCCAATTTTATTGTTCAAGCCTTGAACAATCAGGACATTACCGTATACGGCAAAGGCGAACAAACCCGGAGTTTCCAATATGTAGACGATTTGGTGGAAGGAATGATCCGTTTGATGAATACCGGCGATTCAATCACCGGCCCCATGAATATCGGGAATCCGGGGGAATACAAAATCATAGAATTGGCGGAAAAAATCATCCAACTCACCAAGTCCAAGTCTAAGATCATTTACAAGCCCTTGCCGCAGGACGATCCGACACAACGTTGCCCCAATATATCTTACGCCAAAAAGGAATTGAATTGGGAGCCTAAAGTACAGTTGGAAGAAGGATTATTAAGAACGATTGACTATTTCAGGTCGCAATTTGCCTCTTTTACGCCACAAGTGTCAGCGGAATGAATACGAAGTAAATTGATAGGATATTGTCGATAGCGAGCCGTAAGTGGTATAAAAAACATAGTTACGGCTCGCTATCGGCACATTTTGTTAATTTTATTAACTATTGAAATAAATCGTCGAGCATTATTTCCGATTGAATATTACCCCAATAAGCATTATGTTTTACGCCGTAAGTTGTTAACATTGTTACATGTAATGCTTTGTTGGTCTTGGTTTTGGTTCTAAAAACCGCTTTCTTATTCCGCAGATTTTCGTCATAATCCTTATCAATTTCAAACAATGCATTTGCATATTTCATCTCACACAAATTGATCACATTATCCGCCCTGTCAATTACGAGGTCAATTTGTACCCCGTCGTCGGAATCGTTGTATTTCCACGAACTGATATTTGAGACTACGCCTGCAATGCTCAATTTTTGCTTAATTTGGCGAACATGAGCCAGGCAAACCTGCTCGAAAGCATAACCTGACCAAGCGCGATGGCGAGCGTTTTCCGAAAAATTTGTCCAGAAATTTTCGTCATTGCTGCTGTTTTCCATAAAATTATAGTAAAACAACGTGAAAAAATCCATTAACTGATACAGCACATTGCGTTCTTTTTTCCCAAACGACCGGTATTTTCTTATAAACCCGCTGATTTCCAGCTCTTTCAGCACTTTTGTCAAATTGCCTCCTTCCGAAATTTTTGTAGTATCAATTATTTCCTGTCGGGTTAATCCTTTGGTTTTTTTACTTAAAGCGCTAATAACAGCAATATGATTTTCGTGATTACGAAACAAAGAGGCGTAAAGATTATCAAATTCATTAACCAATTTCCCATTATTGTTAAAGCACAATAAATCAACATTTTGAGATAGTCCGAATTGCTTTTTCAATAAAGATAAATAATACGGAATACCGCCAAAAATCATATACGATTCGGCTATTTGATAGCGATTTAATTCAATTCCGCTTGCCGAATAAAATTGCTCACATTCTTTCAGCGTGAATTGATTAAGGTAAATTTGTCTTGTTACACGATTGTGCAAGCCGCCGTGATTGTTCAGCAATTTATTTGCAATCCACGAAGACGCAGAACCGCAAACAATTAGGATAATGTCTTTTTGTGTCGAAGCATAAGCGTTCCAAAAGAATTCAAGCGCCGAAATAAATCCCGATTTTGGCGTATCCAACCAAGGCATTTCGTCGATAAAAACAACTTTTTTACCATTTGTCGCGGTGTTTTCAAGCATTTCGCGCAACTGACAAAAAGCGTCGAACCAAGTTTTTGCTTTGGTATATTTCTTTTTGCCATACTGATTGAGCGAATAATTAAAAGCGGTTAATTGATTTTTCCCATCTTCATTGGCCATTCCTGTATGGTAAAAAGTGAAATCGTTGTGAAAAAACTCGCGGATTAAGTAAGTTTTTCCAACTCTTCTCCGCCCGAATACAACTACAAATTCGGATTGTTTCGACTCAAGAATATCTTGGAGTTCTTGCTGTTCTCGCTTTCTTCCTATCAGCATAACAATAAATTTTTCGGCAAAGGTATAAAAAAATATTGTTACGGCTGAATAAAAACCAAAAAACTTTTTATAGCGAGCCGTAAGTGGTATAAAAAACATAGTTACGGCTCGCTATCTAACAAATTATTATTGAAATTTTAATATATGCCTTTACAAAAATTGCTCGTTACCTTATCCGCATTTTGAGCTCCCGCAAGAAGTACAAGTCAAACAACCTTCCTGGTAAACCAACGCTTCCTGGTCGCAATTCGGGCATTTCTGTCCTTTCACCTGTGCGCCGTCTTGCACGTATTTCTTCAATGCGCGTTCTACGCCATTTTTCCATGTGTTGATGGATTCGTCTTTCAACTGCAAACCTTCTACCAATTTAATGACCTGATCGACAGGCATCGAATAACGCAATACGCCGGAAATCAATTTGGCATAGTTCCAATATTCGGGATTGAACTTGTCGGACAAGCCTTCGATGGTCGTCTTGTATCCGCGTTTGTTGGTATATTGAAAATCGTAACGTTTATTGCCGTTTTCATCCACATTCTTGATGATTGCGCCTTTCGTCAGGTTTTTCGGAAGAAAGATGCCTTCTTCTTCATCGTTGATACCGGTGAAAATTTCGTAAGGACGACCGTTCAATAAACCCACAAAAGCAATCCATTTTTCCTTATTGTTTTGAAATTTAACAATATCCGCTTCCAATTCGCGGGGACGTTTCGCAACAATGACCGGCGGCTCGATACAATCTTTGTCTTTCTTTTTTTCATTGGACGCGGCTATCAACACACCGCTTCTCGAACCGTCGCGATAAACCGTACAGCCTTTACATCCCGATTTCCAGGCTTCAATATACAATTGATTGACTAATTCCTCATCGACTTCGTTCGGCAAATTGATCGTAACGCTGATGGAATGGTCTACCCATTTTTGTATCCTGCCCTGCATCCTGACTTTCTGCAACCAATCCACATCATTAGAAGTTGCTTTGTAATAAGGCGATTTTTCAATCATAGCGTTTACTTCTTCCTGGGTGTATTTTTTTGCGGCCGGATATTTATTTGCTTCCATCCAAGTCACAAATTTGTGATGGAAAACGATGTATTCTTCCCAAGAGTCGCCTACTTCGTCGACAAAATCCACCTTAACGGCCGAATCGTTGGGATTTACTTTCCGACGTCTTTTATAAACCGGAAGGAAAACAGGTTCGATACCCGAAGTGGTTTGCGTCATCAAAGAAGTTGTTCCCGTAGGCGCGATGGTCAGACAGGCAATGTTCCGGCGGCCGAATTTTCTCATTTCTTCAACCAACTGCGGGTCGGCTTCCTGCAAGCGTTTCAGGAAAGGATTCCGTTCTTCCCGTTTGGCCTCGTAATGTTCAAAAGCGCCGCGTTCCTTAGCCATCATAACCGAAGAACGGTAAGCGGCCAAAGTCAGCGTTTTCTGTACTTCTTCGGCGAAAGCGGTAGCTTCTTCCGTGCCGTATCGCAAACCCAAAGCAGCCAACATGTCGCCTTCGGCTGTGATGCCGACGCCCGTGCGCCGTCCCAAAAGCGTTTTGCGGCGAATCTTTTGCCATAAAACCCGCTCGGCATGTTTCACTTCGTCCAACTCCGGATCGTTGTTGATTTTGTTGATAATCGTGTCGATTTTTTCGATCTCAAGGTCAATAATATCGTCCATAATCCGCTGTGCATAAATAACATGCTGTTTGAATAAACCGGAATTGAAAGCCGCGTCCGGTTTGAAAGGATTCGTCACATACGAATACAGGTTGATGGCCAACAACCGGCAGCTATCGTACGGACATAAAGGAATTTCCCCGCAAGGATTAGTGGAAACAGTGCGGAAACCCAAATCGGCATAACAATCCGGTAGCGATTCATTTAAAATCGTATCCCAGAACAAAACACCCGGCTCGGCAGATTTCCAAGCATTGTGTATAATTTTATCCCACAGCGCTTTGGCATTAATTTCCTTCTTGTAATCGGGATTTTCGGAATCAATGGGATACTTTTGAACGAAAGGTTTGTTGCCCGTCAGGGCGTCCATGAAATCATCTGTAATTTTTACGGAAACATTGGCGCCGGTCACTTTCCCGTCCGTCATTTTTGCGTCGATAAACGATTCGGCGTCGGGATGTTTAATGGAAACGCTTAACATTAAAGCGCCCCGGCGTCCGTCCTGCGCCACTTCGCGCGTAGAATTGGAGTAACGTTCCATGAAAGGTACCAGACCGGTAGACGTCAATGCGGAATTTTTCACCGGCGAACCTTTGGGGCGAATGTGCGACAGGTCATGCCCGACGCCGCCGCGGCGTTTCATCAGTTGCACCTGTTCTTCGTCAATCCGGATAATCGCGCCGTAAGAATCGGCCGAGCCGTCCAAGCCAATCACGAAGCAATTGGATAATGAAGCAATTTGGAAATTATTTCCGATACCGGTCATCGGACTTCCTTGGGGAACAATGTACTTGAAATGATCGAAAAGATTAAACAATTCCGTTTCCGTCAGGGGATTGGGATAATTTTTCTCAATACGTGCAATTTCACTTGCCAGCCGGTGATGCATATCTTCGGGCGTTTTTTCGTAAATATTCCCGAAAGCATCTTTCAAGGCATATTTGTTTACAAATACTTTAGCTGCTAATTCGTCGCCGGAAAAATAATCAAGCGAAGCTTTATAGGCTTCATCAAAAGAATACATGTCACTTTTCATAAATGGTTGCTTTTATAAAATAAGCTGATAAACTTATTCTAGTATATTGTGTGTTATTTTACACTCCAAAATTAGACATAAATTTTCTTTTTCAATCAACTTTTTTAAAAAAGTTTTCCACAATGAAGTATTACTCCTTGATTATAAACGAAATAATATTTTTAAGAGTCAAAAAAGTTTTCCAAAACAGAAATTATCCGATTAAATACAATGAACTAATTGATTCATTGTTACAAACGCGATAGATGGCCGTAGCAAACATATCGGCAATGGATACGATTTTTACTTTCTCGCTTTTTTTCGAATAGGGGATACTGTCGGTGAAAATAATTTCGGAAAGTTCCGATTGGTCGATTCGCATGGAAGCCGGGTCCGACATGACGGCATGAGATGCGATTGCACGCACGGACGCCGCTCCTCCCGATATCATCAAATCGGCGGCTTTGGTAATGGTTCCGGCCGTATCTACAATATCATCAACCAAAATAACGTCCATGTCTTTGACGTCGCCGATAATCTTCATTTCGGAAATTTCGTTGGCCTTTTTGCGTAATTTGTAACAGATAACCATTGGGACATTCAGGTATTTGGCGTATGTGTTGGCTCTCTTGGTCCCGCCGACGTCGGGCGTAGCAATTACTAAATTATCCAGGTTCAGGTTTTTGATTTCGTCAAAAAAAACGGTGGAAGCATAAAGGTGATCGACCGGGACGTCGAAAAACCCCTGAATCTGGTCGGCATGTAAGTCCATAGTAATTAAGCGGTTGATTCCTGATACGCCTAATAAATCGGCGACTAATTTCGCCCCGATGGCCACGCGCGGATTGTCTTTACGATCTTGCCGCGCCCATCCGAAATAAGGAATGACCGCTATGATAGACTTGGCCGAAGCCCGTTTGGCGGCGTCGATCATCAACAATAATTCCATCAAATTGTCGGAATTGGGAAATGTCGATTGAATCAAAAAAACATGCGACCCTCGAATGGATTCTTCATAAGCGACGGAAAATTCCCCGTCGGCAAAATACTGAATGTTCATTTTACCAAGCGGACATTGCAGGCTTTTGCATATTTTTTCCGCTAAATACCGGGAATTTGAACCCGAAAAGACTTTGTATGAGACCATAAGGATGTAAATATTATTGCTGCATTTTATGTTAGTTATTTTTATGCAGCAAAGTTACCTGAAAATTGTGGAATTTCCAAGCACATGCGATAAAAGGCAGAGTCTGTGCCGAGCGGGAATATATTTCAAATTATCGCAGCCGTCATTGCGGAGTATTATCATTGGCTGTGATGCGTTATCCGACAAGAAGCGCATAAATCTATGTAAATCAGTAGTTTGTCAAATCAGCTTTGTGTTTCCGGTGTCTGTCACTGTATTGATGACAGACATTTTTGTTAAAAAATTTGTCGCTAAAACATCATATTTTTGTCATAAAAAAGTTATCTTTTATCCTGATTTTTGTGCCGGAAAACAATTCAGGAATATTTTATGATAAAAAGATTTTGTTTGGCATTTCTTTTATGGACGGTAACCACCATCCTTAGCGCGCAAACCGGAAATATCGCAGGAACCGTCACCGGTAAAAAAGATGGGGAAGCAATTATCGGAGCAAACATTTTAATCGAAAATACCAATACAGGCGCCGTTACCGACTTCAACGGGAAATTCGTTATTTCCGGAATATCCGCCGGAAAATACACGCTGAAAGTGTCTTACCTTTCTTATCAAACTGCCGAAATCAATCTGGAAGTTACAGCGGAACAAACCGCCGAAATCAATGTCGCCATGGTTGAGGCGGCCAATGTGCTGGACGAAGTAACCGTTGTAAGCGTCCGCAAAATGAACACCGAACTGAGTATGATTCAGGCGCAGAAAACCGCTTTGAACGTTGTCAGCGGAATTTCTTCCCAACA
>JAISWH010000073.1 GCA_031271125.1 Dysgonamonadaceae bacterium | reverse complement strand
TTACCGGTTCTTATAGCAATATAGGAAGCCGTACAACTTAAGGGTTGCAAGGTCATGTACACCGGCGCATGTAGGGCTACTCGTCCGATGCCGGGGGGTAGACTGCTTGAATTTAATGGTGACATTAAATCCAGATAAATGACAGACGTTTCGATTTATCGGAATACGGAATCCGGCTTATAGACTGACTATGAAACAAAAAAGGTGTCGTAACAGACACCCTTTTTTGTTTTTCATTATGGAAAACTGAGAAAATGTACCAAAACCGAGCGAAAAACGGGACTCGAACCCGCGACCCTAACCTTGGCAAGGTTATGCTCTACCAACTGAGCTATTTTCGCTTTTGTGGGTGCAAATTTAAATCATTTTATTCAATTATCCAAATTGTTTTCCGAAATTTTAACGGAAAATGTCATCTAATTTTCCAAAAGACCGCGAATCATTCGTTGAATTACCGGACGAATCACTTGGCAGCCCATTGGCCAAATCATCTTCAAACTCCAATTCTGTGTTAGAACGGCATGGATCAAAGTAACTTGCAGGATATACAAACTGTTCCGCCTCCGAATATCCTAAAAATGAATCATTATAGACTTTTTTGAGAAATTCGGCAAAGATAGGCAACGCCAAAGCTGCTCCCTGACCGTCTGCTGTACGATCAAAACGAATGGAACGTTCTTCTCCGCCTACCCAAACTCCGCCTACCAGGGACGGCGTGAAGCCCATGAACCACCCGTCGGAATTGTTCTGTGTGGTTCCGGTTTTTCCGCCCATGACGCCGGTAAAACCAAGCCGGCGGACACGTAAACCCGTCCCGCCGTCAATTACGCTTCTAAGCATATATAACATTTTTCCGGCCGCATCATCTGTAATTACCTCTTGGGTTTGTGGTATAAAGGTATCCAGAATATTTCCGGAAATGTCTTCAATCCGGGTCACATAAAGCGGTTCTACCCGGATCCCTTGATTGGCAAATGCCGAGTATCCCGAAACCATTTCACTGACAGAGGCGTCACAGGAACCCAAACAAAGCGCAACTACCGGATCAATTTGACTCTTTAATCCATAAGAATGTAACAAACGTACCAAAGTATAAGGACTTAATTGCTTCATTAAGAAAGCGGTAACCCAATTGTCGGATTTTTGTAAACCCCATTGAACGCTCACCATTTCTCCGATGCGTTCATCCACCGTATTTTTTGGGGTATGAGGTCTTCCCAATTCGTCTATTAATTCCTGTTCGACATGTAATACTTCGTTGCAAGGCGTTATTCCGCTTTCCATCGCCAACGAATACAAAAACGGTTTGATGGTCGAACCGATCTGCCGTTTGCCGGAATTGACCATATCATATTGGAAATAATGATAATTAGGTCCACCCACGTATGCTTTCACCGCGCCGGTGCGAGGATCCATTACCATAAAACCGGTTCGTAGAAAAGACTTCATGTATTTGATGGAATCCAACGGAGTCATAATGGTATCCTTAACTCCTTTCCACGAAAAAACGGTCATTTCTACCGGAGTATTAAAAATCTTTTTTATTTCGGCCTCCGATTTACCGTTTTTCTTTAAATAGTAATATCTATCTGTTTGTTTTACAGCCTTATCCAATATTTCATTGACTTCGTTTGTCGTGAGGTCATTTGAAAACGGCGCGTTTCTGTTTTTAGCTTTTTCTTTGAAAAAATTGTCTTGCAATTTTTCCGCAAAATGATTTATAACTACTTCTTCTGCATAGTTTTGCATGCGAGCATTTAAAGTTGTATATATCTTTAATCCATCGGTATAAAGATTGTAATGGGAACCATCGGCTTTTTTCTTTTTATTACACCAACCGAACAAAGGATTCGTTTCCCACGCGAGAGAATCTTCCCTGAATTTCTCTTTCTGCCAAGCGGAATAATTTCTTTTTTCAGGTTTGGAAGCCGTCAAAGTCAGACGTAAATATTCCCTGAAATAAGGCGCTAAACCATCTTTGTGATCTACGCGATTATATTTCGTAACCATAGATAATTGTTGCAAAGAATCGCCCTGAGCTTTGGTTAGATAACCATTTTTCACCATCAGGGAAAGAACAACATTTCTTCGTCCGATCGTGCGTTCGGCTTTATTGATGGGATTATAATACGAAGGATTTTTACACATACCGATCAAGGTAGCCGCTTCTTCAATCGTAACGTCCTTAGGCTTTTTACCGAAATAAACCCAACAAGCGGATTGAATTCCAACAGCATTGTGCAGAAAATCAAATTTGTTGAGGTACATGTTAATAATCTCTTCTTTCGTATAGTATTTCTCTAATTGAACGGCAATAACCCATTCCACAGGTTTCTGAAAGAAACGCTCAACGATATTGCCGGCACGTTGCGAATAAAGTTGTTTGGCCAATTGCTGCGAAATCGTACTTGCACCTCCCGCATTCTGAAAAAAAACAACTCTTTTGATAATCGCACGCGACAAGCCATAAAAATCAATGCCCGAATGTTTGTAGAAACGGATGTCTTCCGTAGCAATCAGGGCATTGACTATATTGGGGGAAAGGTCATTATAATTGATATAGACCCGGTTTTCTCTTTCCTTCGAATAAGTTCCAAGTTGGACTCCATCCGCCGAAAGCACCTGTGAAGCATATGTATCAATCGGATTTTCAAGTTCCTTTATCGGAGGCATATAACCGATTTTTCCATTAGCAATCAAGTTAATAATTAACCCGAATAACAATATACCGGAAATAAAAACCAACCAAGCATATTTAATGATCTTTTTCATTTGTACATAATTTGTTTTTAAAATGTACAAAAATACAAGTTTATTTTAAAACTAAATCAATAAATCCGCATTAGCATGTTTTTTTATCAAATTTTAGCGGATTCTTAATCATTATCAGGTTTCAACTGTTTGTTTTTTTGCTTCAATTCAATTAGAAATGCAATAAATAATCCGATTCCGCCGAAAAAAGCAATAGACGCAAGTACAATTAGTTCCGTCGGGTTCCAACTATCACTGATTGAAGCGTAATACGAATGGAGGAAAATTGCACATATAGCGCCCAAACCAATACCCATTAATAATAATGATATTCTCAAAGGCCATGAAGCGGAATCTTGTTTTTCAAACAATAGATTCGGTAAACGAATGGGCTTTTCCGATTCAAAATTCAACGAAGTAAATTTTTCAATAATGGCTAAACGTTCTTTTCTTCTTACAAATAATTCGATGATTTTGTAAGTTCCCAAGACCGAAAATCCGACAACAAAAATAGATTCTAAATGCATAATCATTCATTTTTAATTTGTTAAACAATTTATTTTAATTTACTTTTTTGACGCGGATTTTTGGAATTGGTTACAAAAGGATTTTGTATTTTTTGTAAACGTGATGGCAAAAAGACTCTAAATTTCCAAATGAAGTAATTCCCGGAACTTTTTTGCTATAAATCCATCACAATCATCATACAACCGGAAAATTTCTTCTTTCGAAGGCGATTTTTCTTTACGCCACATATCAATTCTCGGATAGGTTGTTCGGAACAATTCCCGTTCTATTTTTTCATTCTGTTGCATATAACCGTCGCCCTGTTTATTAAACAGCAACTCCCAATGAAAATAGGCTTCCGTGTTCATCCCCCGGTGGTAACTGTACACTTTGTTGCGAAGGACGGACGAGGCATCGCACAACGGACTGCGTTGTTCATTTTTTTCTCTTGTGAGCAAACGCGGCAGTTTTTCCGAAGCGCCTTTCACCCAAACCGGTATGGCAGGCGTTACGGGAGGATAGCCGATTACTGTCCACATCGTAGTGAACGAGGCGTCTTCATCCGGCTTTACGCCTTGAACAGCCACTGCACATGACGAACTTCTGCGGGCAATAAAGTCATATTCTACAAACCAACCGCCGGTTTGAGGCGTATTGAACTGTCCGCTTTTCAGGTCAATGTCCAGCAAGGGATTCCGGAAAGAACGGGAAAGGGTTGAAAATAACCATTCCGGCGTAATTTCCCGTGAGGCGGAAGCGGTAAAAATCGTCTGTTCGGCCTCCTGATAGCGCACATAACCGGCGCCCTCATTCAATTCCCCACTGACGGAAAAATTAGTGCGAACAAGATAACCATGAGGAGCGACATACGGATCGTTCACATCGTATTCCGTATATTTTCTGCTGTTTACCTCAAAATAAGACCCGTTTCCACGGGCGTCTATCACTCCATAGTTCGTTCTCACAGACATCGGCTTCCGTAAGGTATCCAAATAATGTTTGAAATCGGATACGGTTGCACAAATTTCCAGCGCACGTTTCATCACAGCGCCGTTGCGTTTGCTGCTGGGTTCGTCCCCTTCTTCTTCCTTCAGATTGTAAGAAAGGGTATTCATGATAGCGAAGCCGGCCTCATTGATTCCTATCCAGATGGAAGTCGGATTATCCGCATAACCGGTTACTGCGACGAAATCATATCGTTCGCCTTTCATATACCGGACGCAATTGAGTAAATTGTCCGTATCCCTGTTCTTCCACATGACGGGACGACCGTCGGGCGTTACTTTGCCCGAAATAATGGCGGATGTGCAGGCATGAACCGTTTCTACACCGATTAGCCAACACACACACAACATCATTGATAGAATAAAAATCTGTTTCATCATTTTTTGTTTTTTATATACCATCCTTTTAAATAAGCGGTTAACAATACGCCAATGCCGGCAAGCAGACAAATCAAGGAGAAAAGCAGTCCGTAACCGTTATGAAAAGCCGCAGGAGCAAAAGTGATCAGCAAAATCTCCACAGGAGCTACAAACAAATAAGCCAGTGCATAACTGTCGAGCGTGCGGCTTTTCATTTGGGGATCAACTATGCGGAGTAGCGCAATACCCATCGCCATTGTTCCGGTAAACCATCCCCAAGTAAAAATAGCCTTTTCAAACCAGTTTTCTTTCATCAATTTACGAGCCATGACAATCACATAGATAAACGTAGCTATCAATCCGGAGAATAAAAGGATAGAGAACGGAACAATGTACTCAACCACCACCGATATTTTAATAGAAGCAATACCGAAAGCTACCAGCAAATCGGTAAAAGCTCCGCTGATATGCTCCACCGTTTGCGGACAGATATAACCGTTCACTTTTGTCCTGTCGAATATCTTTTTGATAAGAAGACCGAACACAAATGCGCAACTGAATACCGGTAATTCAAAGCCGGGCATAAAATGGGAAACAATCTTGCTGATACAGTATCCGCCCAGCGCAATAAATGCAACCGTGACGAAATTGAATGTCAACGAATCAATAGAGATGGACGAAAACATGCTTTTCCCTATGCTCTCGCGTTTCTCTTCCGGCAATAAACCGGTACGCAATTCATCAGGCAAGTCGTTATAATTCACGAGAAAGGAGGCATATTTTTTGCCTGTTCCCCATTTGATAATGACTAAGCCAAGAACAATGGCCGCCACGATACCGAAAGTCGCGGCTGTTATGGCCAATGTCAAAATTTCGTCGGAACCTAACTGTCCAAAAGCCTGTCCGAGAGCGGTAGCCGTACCGTGTCCCCCACAAAACCCGCCGGGCATGGTGATACCAAATGCCGGATTGAGCGGCCATAGCTTATTCAGTACAAGTAAACCCAACAATCCGCCGAACGCCCATTGCAACAGCAAACCGGCTTTGGAATAAGCCCACATACTGCCGATAGCTGATCCTTTCGCTTTGATTTTCTGAGAAGTGAGCGGTAAGGAGCCAAAAATAAAAGCGATCATTATACCGGCATACGTCCCTGTTTGAGTAGAGAGCGGAATCAAATCGAAGCCATTCGGCCCCAAAGCCAATCCCATAAACCCCGCCAACAAACTGGGAGGAATAAATAATTTTTGGACTATTTTTATTTTAACTCTCATCAGTTTGCCGATAAGCATCAATATGGAAATAATGCCTAAATCAACAAATAAAGTCCATGGGGTGAAGTTTGTCATAATCATTTATTTAATACAATCGCGAAAAAATACGGCGTTCAGAAATAACTTGCTTGTGCCGAACCAGTAAGAACGAAAATTCATATCATCGGCAAAAACAATTACATTCCCGTTTTTATAGGGTTTGGCAAAGACGGCAGGCGTGTTTTTCAGCAACTTCCCGTTCTTGGCCGAAAGAAATCCCGACAACACAGGATTGGACGTATAATACAAGGGTGAAACATACGGATTGGCGTCTTTCTTAAAGATAATATTTCCCGTTTTTATCACAGCTATCTCATGCTGATCCAGTCCCCATGCCAGCGGATGCGTTTTGTCGAGATGACAGTTCAGTATCACGCCGTCGATGAAATTTCCCGCATTAGCGCTTCTTTTTTCCGCATAAGGGAGGTAAGAAGCGGAATCGGACTTGACAGCCGTACTTATGGTTTTCAAAGAAAGGATATCCGCATTGTTTACCCATTCGTAAGCCTGACCCGTGGCGATAAGCGTTCCGCCTGCGGCAATCCATTCTTTCAAGGCTGTCTCGCTTGATTTCGTCAAATTGGGAACTCCGTTGGCCATCACAATCACATTATACGTTTGCAGGTCTTTGGCCGTCAAGGTTGTGCGTTCTATCAGCGTGGGCTGCATCCCGAAACGTTTATCCAGCAGAAACCATACTTCTCCCGATTCGGGAACGCTCATGCCCCTGCCTACCAGCACAGCCACTTTAGGTTGCTTGATAAAAGTATAAGCAGGACTTCCCAAATCCACCTCTTCCATCAAGCCTGTACCGGCAGCATATATATCGACTCCCGTTTCTTTTGCCAGGCCGGCAAGCGTCGTATAGAGTTCATCCGGAGCAACCGGCTGGTTTTTCGCCATGACGGCGATCGTACCATACCCCATCGTTTTCCGTATATTTCCCGAACGGAATGTAAACGGCAGACTGCCTGCTCTTACGGAAATACCTTTCCGTTGCAACTCATAAATCACTTTCGGCGCGTAAAAATCGATGTTCTCAAATACATATCCATAGTCGCTTTTACCGCCAACGACCTGCCCTTCGGGAAATTTATTCTCCGTAACCAACTCTCCCGCCAGTCCCGAAACATTCCCGACAGGAACGTATTTCAGATTAAACGCATGGGGAAATGTCCATGCGGAAATGTCGTAAAACGTACTGTCTATATATTCCAAGCAGTTTTCCATCAGTGTTTTCACCATTACGCCGTATTTCTGCGCTACCGGAATAAAATAAGCATCTTCTTTTTTAAATTGTTTGCCGTTTGCAGAATAATCCTTTGCCAGGCGAAACACGTCAATACGGTGATGCGCCATATTTTCCAGAAAATGGAAAGCGCCGGCTTTCGAACCGCGCGCATCCCATACATATCCCTGTACCGTTTCTTTGCGCATATCGGCGGCCGACTTTTCATAATATTCCTTTTGGTAAATGAGTAAACGGTCTTTCATCTCTTTGACGGCTGCGAGGGTGGCGCAAGCGGCCAGGGATTGATTCCTGATTGCCCAGGAAAATGTCCAGACGCCTCCGGGCGTTTCCCGCAGATGTCCGCGCAAAGCGCCTTGCTCATAGAGCAAGCACACCGAACCATGTATGTCGCCGTAAGCCGCCGCTTTACCGTAATAGAAATCGTCAAATCCCTCTTTGGAATAATAGGCTGTCCCTACTCTATCCATCGCTCTGGCTACATACGAGGATATTTCTGCGGTCAAATCCTGATTCAACTGCGGCGTCAGGGGATTGGTGCGTTTGGGATGTCCCGGACTGAAATAGTAAGGATTGGCGACTCCCTGCTCGTGTTGATCTACGACCACGTTGGGCAACCAGTCGAAATAGACATTCAGCCCGTTGATACCTTCCGGATGTTGCGCCATCAGCCAATCGCGGTTACAATCCGCCCAATAATGATTGGTGCGGCTCGAAGGCCAGGGTTCCAGAAATTCGCGCGATTTCGGATCGCTTACATCGCTCATACTGCGGGAACTGTTCACCCACGATGCAAAACGGTTGATACCGTCGGGATTAGCGCCGGGCGTCATGACGATTACTTCATTGTTCAGTATCTCATCTATTTCGTTTCCCTCAGCCGCCGCAAGGAAATAAGCGATGGCAAGCGAAGCGTTCACACCCGACGGCTCGTTGCCGTGGATACTGTAAATCAAATTTACCACAACCGGCATCTTATTTAAGGACAAAGTTCCCGATTGATTGACGTCGCTCAGTTTCAGATGTTCTTCTTTAATTCGGCGGATGTTTTTTTGATTTTCGACAGAAGTAAACGTCACTTCCAGAAACGGACGATGTTGATAAGTCCGTCCCCTCTCTTCGACCGTAACCCTGTCGCTGTGTTGCGCCAGGGTTTTCATATAATTTACTACCTGATCCCAGCCTGCATGTTGCCGGCCGAGCGGAAATCCAAGTACGCTTTCCGGCGTAGGGATTTCTTTCTTATACGTGTAATTGCCTTCTGGAAGGAAATACGGTAAATCGTAAGCGTATTTTTCCGGTTGGGGTTGTGCAACAACAAGGCCTGTTGCTGCAAATAGCAGCAACAGGCAGAGTATATACGGATTATTCATTTGCATTTACAATGGATTTTGTTCGCAGAGCGGGTTGGTATCTATTACCGATTGATGAAACAGGAATTGCCATTCTTTATGTCCGGCTTCCCGGTAACGGTTTGCATTGCCGATTACAGTACCGTCGCCATACATGTTGAAGTTTGACGCTTCAGGGTCCCAATTGGTAAGCACAAAAGTAGCGCTACCGGAGGCTGCTATAACCGGCCACCAACTTTTGTTATATCCATCCCGTGGCGCCGGCCCGCGGTCAAGCGGCATATTCAGTCGTTTTAAATCCAGGAAACGGAACCCTTCGCCCCACAACTCTACACGGCGTTGAATCATCACTTCGTCAATCAAATCCGCTCCGGTTTTTGTTGATTTTACATATTGCGGATCGCGGTGATGCGCCAGCGGATAAAGGGCGTTTTGCGCATCGGCGTCATGACCGCCGGCGCGGGCGTAACCTTCCGCCATAATTAACATCATTTCGGGCAAGCGCATGAAAGGCACATCGCCGCATATATCATCCGGATTCGCAAGCAGGTATTTATTGGCCATATAATTCGCCACGCGGGCGGTACTGTAAGTCGAATATACCGGACGAGGCGTCGAACTTTTATCGGCCGCACGGGGAAACCAGATTCCTTTGCGGACGTCCGTTTCGCTTATCCGGTCGTACAGCAGATTATAGATAGCGCGAGGCGTGTTTCCGTTGTATGACCTGAAATTATTCGACATATATTCGTGGAAAGAACGCAAGGTCGCCGTCTGTTCGGCATTTGCTTTCTTTCCCCACAGCCATTCGGTATTCGTCTGGTCGCTGAACCGGTTGTTGGTAGTTGTATAGGTGTCGCCCTGTAATACGGCGTCCGATTGATTTACTACCTGTTTCGCCATTTCCGCTGCTTCCAGCCATTTGCTTTGCGTCAACAAAACCCTCGCTTTCAATCCGCGAGCTATATGCACGTTGATATGCGATTTATTGGGGCGCTTAACGGTCGTTTCCGCCAGATAAGCGATGGCTTCATCTAAATCGTCGTTAATCTGTTTATATACTTCTTCCACCGATGAACGAGCCTTGGGGCCAAGAGAGCCGTCGCTACGCATGACAACCCCCAATTGCGTATTGTTGCCTTCCGCCTTGTAGCGTTCCGCCCATAATTGAACCAGGTAAAAATAACCGAAAGCGCGATAAAATAAGGCTTGTCCTTTGATATTGTTTTTTTCGTCCTCAGAGCCGGTTGCATTATCTATGTTATTCATAATCACGTTGGCATTGGATGCAAAATAATTCAACAGGCTAAAGAAATGCAACAGGTGTCCGGAACCGGTATAATTGCGGTGAGTAACCCACTTCGCTTCACTTTGATATTGAGCATTCGCGTAGGTGTAAACCAAATCTTCTCCCAACATATCCATCCATATCATAATCATTTCAAATCCCCCGCGTGGAGCCGTACCGCTTAAATCATTAGTCCACATAAGTTTATGCAGTCCGTTTATGGCTAACATAGCATTTTTGGTATCTGTAAATACGATACCTTCGTCGATATTTTGCGTCGATTTTGTTTCTAAAAAATCTTCGCTGCATCCGCCCAAAAACATTGCGGATACGATAATCATTGATAATATATTATATTTTTTCATACAAATAATTTAAAAAGTAAGATTTAATCCGAATGTAAATACCCGTGAAGGAAGATAGAGGTCAATATTGCCGGCGTATCCTGAAAAAATATTCCGGCGCGGATAAATACCCTGGCGTTTGGTGAACAGCAGCAGGTTATCGCCGGATGCATACACACGCAAGCCGTGTACTTCAAACCGGTTGAGCCATTGTTTGGGAATATCATAACTCAGGGTGGCGTTTGCCAATTCCAACATATCGGAACTGACAAGCCAACGGGTAGAAGAAGAGGCATACAGGTCTGTATTGCCAAAATCTATACGGGGAACGTTGGTTATGTCGCCGGGGTTTTGCCAACGGCTGAGAATATCTATGTGCCGGGTGGATCCGAGAAGCGCCGAGCCGTAGGGTTCGGTCATCAAACTGGAATATCCCGCATCATACATTTTACCTCCTAATTGGTAATTGAACAACAAGTTAAGCGAAATTCCTTTCCATGTAACGCCGGTAGTTAAACCACCCGATACGGTAGGCATCGATTGTCCCGACCAGTCGCGAAGCGCCTCCCCTACTACCGTTGTGTAATATTGGTCGTTGATTTTCACTATCGACATTGCTTCTTTTTCCGCATCGGTTGCATTATTATATTGTTCCATTATCTCTTCGGAGGGGACATAAATTGCATTTCCGGTAGCCGGGTCTACGCCCGCCCATTGCCGCAGATAAAATTCATAACGGGAATGGCCTTCTTCTATCCGGTGCGGGAGTTCATTATAGGCGTCAAGCGGCAAGTAGGTAATTTTGTTTTTCAACCAAGTAGCGTTTAGCCCCACACTCCATATCATATTTTTGGTTTTTACGATTTGACCGTTAACGTCAATTTCCACCCCACGGTTGTACATCGTGCCGGCATTTTTGTATGCATCGGTGAATCCGGCGTCAACCGGCTGCGGTATCTCGAATAACAGGTTGCTTGATTGGCGGTTGAAAAATTCTATCGACCCCGATAACCGGTTATTAAACAATGTATATTCCAGCGCGACGTCGCTGCTCTGCGATTTTTCCCACAACAATTCTTTGTTTCTAATCACTTGGTCTTGAATATACCCCGATTCCAACCCATTCGGCGACAATACATACATCGTTTGCCATCCATAATAGGTGTTTATATCATCGTTACCGACTTCTCCGTAAGAAACCCTCAGTTTCAACAGGTCGACAAAAGACAGGTTTTTCATAAAATCTTCCCTGTCGATTCGCCATCCGGCGCCGACGGAATAGAAATTACCCCAACGAGCATCTTTGTAGAAACGGGACGAGCCATCGCGTCGCGCCGAAGCTGACAGGAAATAACGGTCGGCATAATCATAATTGAGACGGGCAATATATCCTTCCGTCCGGTAAACATGTTTGTATGATCCCGGTTCGTCGCCTATTTCCGCATAGTTTGCAAATTCGTAATTTCCGTTATTGACACTCATTCCTTTCTTTTGAACGGACAAATAGTTATACGTCCAATCGTAGCTTTCGTGGCCTATCATCACATCCAGATGATGCCGGTCGATATCTTTGGCATAAGTCAATAGCTGATTGAATGTCCATGTGGTAGTAAAACTATTGCTTTTCGTTGAAGTTACAGTTCCCTGATTGTCTTTTTCGGGATAATAGATGCCGGCTGAATGTGCAAGATAGGCATTGGCGCCCACCGATCCGTTCAGCGTAAGTTTGAATCCGTCCAAAAACCGTATTTCGGAATAGGCTTTTGCATTGAGCGTATTTCGCCGGAATTCGTCGTATATGTTTTGCAGTTCGATAGCAGGGTTGTTTCCGCCAATATAATCACGGCCATCCTGTCCGAAATCATAGAGCAGGTTACCATTTTCGTCGCGCAAATAATCTTTCGTAACAGGGTCATGCCTGTGAATCGGATAAATTGGGCCTATGTAGCGGACGAAGCGGAAAGGATTGCTGTTACCGTTGCTACTTTCATTCTGATTGCCGGTAGATTCGCTGATATTTCCCGACAGCGTTCCTCCTATTTTCAGGAAAGAGGTAATCTGGGAATTAACATTTGTGTTTATCGTGTAGCGGTCGAATTGAGAACCGATAATATAACCCTTTTCGGTTAAATAACCTACCGACAAGTAATAATCCGATTTGTTATTTCCACCGCCTACGTTTATGCCGGCTTCGGTACGGTTCCCCAATTGCTGGATGGCATTCAGCCAGTCCGTATCATCGCCCCACATGAATTTGGCGTTCGGATTGAGCTTCCCGTTTGCGTCCACAACCTGATCGTCGGGAACATTCCACGGATTGTATTTCAAGTTGTTGGTAATTAGGTTGCTTGCCGCGTTTTGTGCTGCGGCAGCCGGATCCATGCCGCCTTTTATCAGTTGATTGCGCGTGTTTTCCCAATGCACCGTGAGATAATCTTCCACATTTAATGTTTCGTAATCATTAGATTGCCGGGCGGTAATGCCTTGATGGAATTTTACGTTGACGGTCATTCGATCTTTGTTCCCTGTTTTTGTATTGATCAGGATCACGCCGTTTCCTCCCCGCGCTCCATATAAAGCTGCCGAAGAAGCGTCTTTCAACACGGAAATACTTTCGATATCGCTGGGGTTAATACTGCTGATGGAATTGTCGTAAGGCATTCCGTTCAGCACAATCAGCGGCGTATTGCTTGCCGAGAACGAACCGATACCGCGGATGTAAATATTGGATTCCGATCCCGGTTGCCCGTTTGCAGATGAAACTTGTACGCCAGGCGTTGCACCGAGCAATGCGCTTGTTACGTTTGTTAGCGGTCGTGTTTCAAACTTTTCGGCTTTAATTTGACTGGCCGATCCGGTGAACGAACTCTTTTTTGCAGTTCCGTAAGCGACAACTATTACTTCGTCGATAAACTCGGTATCGTTCTCCATCAGAATAATCATGTCAGACTGAATGGAGAGCGTTTGCGCTTTCATTCCCAAATAGGAAACTTTGATTGTTTTTACATTATCGGGTACATTGGAAAGGGTAAATTTCCCATCCGCATCGGTAATGCTTCCCAGACTTGTACCTTCTACAAATACATTCGCCCCGATAATGGGTTGATTGTCTTCTTTCGAAAGAACTGTCCCTGTCACTTTTCTTGTTTGCTGCTGTAAGACAGTTCCCGTTGGAACCGGTAATGCCATCACACTACAAATAACTAAATGATAAATTACTGCCGGAATTAACCATTTTTTGCCGCGTAAGTTTCTCAACTTTCGCAAAATCAATCCTAATAAATAATAATTCATAAATAAAATTTTTTTAATTAATCAAAATCACCATATATTTATTATACATCGTACAATAATTATGCAAATGTATAAATTAATAGTTAAATTATATAATAAAAAATAAATTTTTCTTATATTTTTGTAACTTAATTATTTTCCCCGCGTCTAAAAAACATGAAAAACAATAGTGACCTGTTTCATATACAAAAAGTAAAAGCCGGAGATTTCCGGTCTTTTTCGGCGATTGTGTCTAAGTATCGGAACATGGTTTTTACGATTGTTTTGAAAATTATTGAAAACAGAGAGGACGCAGAAGATATTACGCAAGAAATTTTTATCAAAGTTTTCAAATCGATTCAACAATTTCGGGAAGATTCGGAGTTTTCGACTTGGTTGTACCGAATAGCGTACAATACTACTTTATCCGAATTGAGGAAAAGAAAGTTATTTTTCACTTCAATAGACGATAATTATATTTCTGTTAATGAATCGTTTACGGAAGAAAATGACGGAGAGGAAATAGAAATAAAATTGCAATATTTGGATAAAGCCATGAAAAAATTGCCGCCGGATGAAGTTTTTATACTTACTTTGCACTATATGGAAGGCCAATCGGTCGAAAATATAGGCCGGATAAGCAATTTGACGGTTTCTAATGTGAAGGTGAAGTTACACCGGATTCGGAAAAAATTAGCAATAGAAATAAATAAATTAATGCAGGATGAATAATAATAAAACAATATCAGATAAACAGTTAAAGGATTTATTTAAACAGATTACTTTAGATTATCCTTCCCCCGCTTTTATGGAAAATCTGATGGCTAAAGTCGAATCGGAAGCCCGGAAACAAGCAAGAAAGCAGACATGGATACCCATTTTGCAAATGCTGGCTGGGATTTTTGCTATGTCGTTTTTCCCCGGTTTGTACATTTATTTTTTCGTTCCGGATTTTTTCTCTTTCTTCACTTTTCCCCATTTTAACCTGAAACCGGATCCGACTATTATCCTTATCGGATTCACAGTCTTGCTTTTACTAGTAGCTGATACTTTGTTCCGGCAGCATTATTTTTCAGAAAGGAAATAACGGAAAATCATTGACGAATTTTTACTCAGCTTTCGTTTGATCGTAAAAGAAGGTTTCACCTACACTACCGGTATTTGGCGTTGCATCCGGTAAATGATCACGACGTATTACTAACTTATTCTTGATATTGCTTCCCTTCGATTACAATTCTTCCATCTTGCATGCGACATTCTTTCCTGAAAATGCCAAGCCCAGCAGGACAATCTTTTTGCCTTCGCACAGATATTTTTCGTAATAACGGCGTTCGTGAATTTGCTTCATTGCATGACGAAGCAAAGTAGCCGTTTTCGTTTTCGCATGATATTTCAGTTCGGAAACTACGATGGTATTGGGCTGTTTCAGTACGGCGTCAATGCGCCCGCTGCCGGTCATAACTTCGCCATGCGCTTTGAAACCCAAGACATTCATCCACGACAGAAAGAGCGAATGATAATACTTTTCGTTGCCGGTTTGGATGTTGTAAGGAATATTTTCGAGCATCGTCCGGATGCTTTGGGCAAAACCGCCGGCGTCGAGCGATTGGAGTTGTTCATACATATTTTCCGTTAATGTAGCGATTCCCGAAAGCGGATACTCGCTGTAAGCGCTCAACAAGTATTCGCTCAATGATTGATGTACTTCCATGTTGGGTACGCCCAGCGTATATTTCGCTACGTCTTCTGTTCGCTCCTTACTTTTGATGGTCAGATAACCGGTCTGAAACAGCAGGGGAATAGCTTCTATGTGATTGGGATCGAAACTGTCGAACGTATTCGGTTTTGCCGTTATCGGTTCTGTCAACAACTCAATATTGTTTTGTTTTTTCAATCTTTCCATTAAAAACGTTGGTGTTCCGCTGGCAAACCAGTAATTGGAAAAAAGCTGTTTCTTGAAAAATGACAGGGTCGAATACGGATTATAGACCGCAGTTGTACCGTCCCAGGTATAGCCGTCGTACCACAAGCGGATTTGGTCTAACAGGCTTTCCTTCGTTTCACCTTTTTTTGCTGCTAACGCATCAATGTATTCGGAAAAACAGTATTCCAGTTCTTCCTGCGTATAGCCGCATATTGCTGCATAACTTTCGTCAATTGTAATATCGTCCGGACTGTTCAGCGTTGAGAAAATCGACAGTTTAGCAAACTTGGAAACGCCGGTCAG
>JAISWH010000061.1 GCA_031271125.1 Dysgonamonadaceae bacterium | reverse complement strand
TTTTTCATTTCTATCAATCAATGCAGCAACACCACCATCGCCAAAAATGAATGCTGTTTTCCGGTCTTTGGGTGAGTATACTTTCGAGCGGGTTTCTCCATCCAATAATAGCGCTTTTCTAATTCCAGTTATTTATTTTGTATCACGAAGCAATAAAATTAAAAAAAAACAAAAAATGTTTGTTAGTTCAAATTTTCTCATTATATTTGCATCCGTTAAATAAAATTAAACTTATTTCTATTATTATTTATATTAATTAATTATTCGGTTGCATATTGTTAAACTTTTATATTTATCTGCCTATGAAAACGTAATAATCAAAAAGTTAATTATACATCTAAGGATGTTTATCAGTTAGAAAGAGAATAACTAAGTAGTCAATATTTAAATTTTAAATAATTATGTTACATGAAAAATAGAGTTATGAATTGGAATGTATTACGAAAATTAACATTAATCGTATGTGCTTGTCTTTGTATTCTTCCGCTATTTGCACAAGAAAATATCAAAATTAGCGGAACAGTAATTGATACCGGCGGCGAACCGGTAATCGGAGCGAACGTGGTTATAGCGGGAACAACAATCGGAACAGTGACCAACGTAAATGGACGATTCACCTTAAACGTACCCGAAGGAAGTTTCCTTCAAATTTCCTACATCGGCTATACTACCCAAATAGTCAAAGCGGTAGACAATCTGACTGTCGTCCTTGTGGAAAATGCAGAAGAATTAGATGAATTGGTTGTGGTTGGATACGCCTCGGTCAAGAAAGTGAATTTGACCGGAGCAGTCGATCAAATCAGAGGGGATGTATTGGAAAGTCGCCCGATTACTTCCGTAGCCCAAGCGCTGCAAGGAATGATTGGAAATCTGAACATCTCTTCGTCAACATCTTATGGAGCGGATGGCGGTGGGGCGCCCGGCGCCCGGATGAGCATCAATGTCCGCGGAGTTACCGGTTTAACGGGAACCAACAGTTCCTCGAAAGCATCGCCGCTTTTTGTCGTTGACGGTATTCAATCGCAAGACATCAATGCCATTAATCCCGACGACATTGCCAGTATTTCGGTACTGAAAGACGCAGCTTCGGCGGCTATTTATGGTTCGAATGCGCCCTACGGCGTTGTCCTGATTACTACCAAGCAGGGACAAAAAGGGGCGAAACCGAAAATTACCTATAATGCCAACTTCGGATTTGCTTCACCTTTCAATTTACCTACCATGCTCAATTCCGTAGAATGGGCGGAAATGGTAAACGGAATACAGCAGAATACCTCCGGAAACAATTTTATCCCTGACGAAGCCATGCAGCGTATCTACGATTTCTATGAAGGGAAGCGTAAAGAAACGACAAGACCTACCAACAACGGACAGGAATGGGCGTCGTATGATAATGACTTCGGTAACGACAATATCGACTGGTTCAAAGAGTTCTACAAAGATCGCTCATTTCTCCAGAAACATAATATAGGACTGTCGGGCGGAGCCGAAAATGTTAACTATTATATTGGAGCCGGATATAACTACAAAGACGGGTTATACAGTTACGGCAACGACAGTTACAACCGCTACAACATTCGAGGTAACTTGTCTTCCAATATAAACAAATGGTTGAAAACCAATTTCAGGGGATCATTCACAAAGGAAATAACCGACAGTCCGTCTATTGCCAATGCCGGTTCCGGCGGCGTGATGCACGACATTGCCAGGACATGGCCTATTATTCCGCTCCTCAACCCGGACGGGCATTATGCACGGCAAAATTATGTAACCATTATGGAAGAAGGAGGTCGTATTACCAAAAACAACAATACCACCGTTATTACCGGTGAAGCGGTTCTCAATCCGGTAGCAGGGTGGAATACTACGGTCAACTACACCTATACCAACTACAATAATGTTTATGGCCGGAACGAACTTGCGACAATCGCTTACCGTCCCAACGGAGGAACCTACGGAGGTCAGCGTACGAGAGACTATTTAACCCGGCAGAACGGCGATCAGGAACAACATACGCTCAATGCGTTTACTTCCTACGAACGGCAATTGGGCGGCCATTACCTGCAAGGAATGGTAGGATATGCCCAGGAATTGTATAAACACAGTTATGTGTCGGCATCCAACAGCGGCTTGTTATATTCCAGCAATGTGCCGTCGTTAGGAGCCATGTACGACAATACTCCCAGCGTGAGCGAAGAACGGGCGACTTATGGTACACAGGGCGTATTCGGCAGAATCAATTACAACTATCAGGAAAAATACCTCTTGGAACTCAACGGACGTTACGACGGCAGTTCTCGTTTTCTGAAAGACGTTCGTTCTCATTTCTATCCGGGCGCTTCTGCCGCTTGGATTATCTCTAAGGAAAATTTCGCCGAATCGCTTAGTTCGTACGTGGATTTGTTGAAAGTACGCTTCTCCTACGGTTCGTTAGGCGACCTCACTTTCCTTAATTCCGATAACTTCAGTTATCCACTTTACTATTATCCGTTCTACCCGTCGCTGGGCACAACGGCGGCTACCGGCAGCAACTGGTTATTTGCGGGAAATCGCTTACCTTATATATCCAGTCCTCCGATCATTAACGATGTGCTTACATGGGTAACCAGCACCACCGTTGATGTCGGTGTGGATGCAGCCTTGTTGAAAAACCGGTTAACCGCCACTTTCGACTGGTTCCGGCGCAATTCGGACGATATTATCGGTCCTGCCGAGCAATTCCCGGCTGTATTGGGAACTGCCGCTCCCAAAGCCAACAATGCTTCGTTGGAAACAAACGGATTTGAGTTGACCCTTGGCTGGAGAGACCAGATCAATGATTTTTCTTACGGTGTCAGGGCTACGCTTGCCGATTCCAAATCGGTAGTAAAAAAATTCCCTAACGAAACAAGAGCCATTAATACCTGGTACGAAGGCGCTATCGTAGGCAATATCTGGGGATTTGTAACCGAAGGTTATTATACGAAAGCGGATGAAGAAGCAGGAATTAACCAGGATCGGCAAAAAGCGATCAACGGTTCTACCTGGGTTGCCGGCGATATTAAATACAAGAATCTGGATGACAACGAATTGATTACCTATGGCAAAAGCACGGTAGATGACCCGGGCGACCGGAAAATTATCGGGAACAATACACCCCGTTATACATATGGACTTTCGCTCGACGCCGCCTGGAAAGGTTTTGACGTTAGCCTATTCTTACAGGGAATCGGCAAGCGCGACGCCTGGATAAGTTCCAACTATTTTTGGGGTAATATCAGCAACGTATGGCAAGTATCGCTCTTCGATGTTCATAAAGACAGGTGGTCGGAAAATAATCCGGACGGTTATTTCCCCAAACAGTATTTCGACGGTAGAGCCACTAAAAACCAGCAAACGCAGACCAAGTACTTGCAGGACGCCTCTTATTTGCGCTTCAAAAACCTGCAAATAGGATATACCTTGCCCAAACAATTGCTGGACAAAGCCGGAATAAGTAAGCTGAGATTTTACATCAGCGGCGAAAACCTGGCGACTTTTACCAACCTGATAAAAACGGTTGATCCCGAATTTTCCGTTAGCGATGGTAAAGTCTATCCTTTGCAATCTACCTGGTCGTTAGGTGTAAACCTTTCATTTTAACCAATTAATAAAATTTAATAAAAATTTAAGAATCATATGAAAAAGATAAATTTATTGTTTGCCCTTTTGCTCGGACTGTTAATAGGCACTACCGCATGTAGCGACTTTCTCGAAAGGTCGCCGGAAGATCGGGTTAGCGACGATGCTGTTTGGAAAACGCCCGACCATTTGAAATTGTATGTAAATAATTTTTACAGTAACGGTAGTTTACTTCCTCTGCGCACCGGATATGACTTCTCGGAAAACCCCATGTACCAGGATGCTGCGGGCGGAAGCGATACGCAGATACCCGTTAATCACAGTGGCCGGATGAATGGGGAAAGTACAGTACCCGAAAGCAACGGCGGCTGGGCTTATGGCGATTGGGCTGTATTGCGGAATATCAACTATTTCTTTTCGCGTTACAAGACTGCCGTGGGCGATGAGAATGAAATCAACCGTTATGTAGGCGAAGCGCTTTTCTTCCGGGCGATTTTCTATTTTGGAAAATTGCGCAGTTTTGGCGATGTTCCGTTTTACGATGAAGTGTTGACATTGAAGGACGATGTTTTATTGCACAAAAAGCGTGATCCGCGGAATGAAGTTGTTCAATACTTGCTGGACGATCTGGACCTGGCAGTGCAATACCTGCCTTCCCGGAAAGACAGGGCTTGGGACGGACGGATCAACAAGGAAACCGCTATGCTTTTGCAAGCCCGTATCGCCTTGTACGAAGGCACTTGGGAAAAATATCATGCGGGAACACCTTTTGGCGTTACCGGTTCGAACGGCTCCGGATTTATCACCAAAGCCAAAGAAGTAACAGACGCCTTGATAGCTCTGAACTCCTGTGATTTGGATAATGCAGGAACTCCCAACGGCTATTTCAATCTGTTCAACCAACATTCGTATGCCGCCAGCAAGGAAGTGCTTTTCTGGAGACAGTACCAGACGGGTGTTCTTACTCATACCTGGCCACGTTATACCTACACCGGCAGCGCAATGGGACTGACCAAGCGGATGATTGATTCGTATCTTGCCGGCGACGGTAAACCCATTGAAATAAGCAGTCTTCCTACCAGCGATGCTACGCTTATTGATGTGGTAACCAACCGCGACCCGCGCTTGAATCAGACCATTTATGTAAACGACGGTTTACATGTAACGGATAATCAATCAACGCCGAATAAAGTTTTCACTTATCCGCAACTGGCGGGCGAAGGTTCTACCAAATGTGTCACCGGTTATCAGATGTATAAAGGACACGATCTTTTGGAATACGAATCGGCAAACGGCACCGCCGCACAGATTTATTTCCGGTATGCGGAAGCATTGCTTATCAATGCGGAAGCCAAAGCCGAACTGGAGACGATTACGCAAACCGATCTGGATAAAACCATTAATAAATTGCGCGATCGCACAGGGATGCCTCACTTGGTTTTGGCCGATGTAAATACTTGGACCTACACCAAAGAGTTTCCCGCCTTATCGAACATTATCAATGAAATACGACGGGAACGGAAAGTGGAACTTGTAGGCGAAGGTTTCCGCGTGGATGATATTTTCCGCTGGGCTGCCGCCGGTATTTTAATCCGGGACTATAAGCCCCTTGGCGCAGTCCTGGCACAATGGAATGGAATTGATAATGCTCTTCTTGGAAATATTTCCGCTATTTCAACCGAAGGCGGCTATATCAATCCTTACGCGAATACCGCAGTCGGAGTATCCGGGTATAAATTCGATCTCAACCGCGATTATTTACGCCCGTTACCGCTAACGGAACTGGTCTTGAGTCCGGAATTGAAACCTAACAATCCGGGTTGGGAATGATAAACAATTGAATATACTGTGTGCGGGATGTTTTGTGCGTTACATTCACAGCATAAAACATTCCGTGCACAGTTGTTTTAGGTTTACTCGGGTAATTGCACCCCGCATTAATCCAGATAAGAAGTAGCCTGCCCACTAATCTGCATCAAAGAAATCTCGCAAAGTTTCGTATTATATTGCGCCTGAAGAAGGCGTTCTTCCGCTCCCAACAAACTGTTTTGAGCTTCCCGTAACTCAATTCCCGAAAGTTCACCCAAGCGATAGCGTTCAATGGCAATTTCATAATTCTCATGAGCGGCGTCCACGTTTTCGCTTTCCAAGTTAATTAATTTGAGATTGTTTTTGTAAGCCATCCACATATTGGCCAAATCGGCTTTCAGGGATAATTCCAACTGTTCGTATTGCAACTGCCGGTTTTGAACGGCGAGTTTTGCGTTTTTTTGTTCCCGCCGGCGGTTGAATCCGTCGAAAATATTGAATCCCAAAGTCAGCCCGTAAGTCAATCCCAAGTTATCCGTTACCCTTGTATAACCGTAGCCTGCATTTAACTTGAGATAGGGATAGTTGCGGCTTTTCAAGGCTTTGTAATCCAACTCGCCGACAACTTGATTTTTAACGGACAGCAAAAGCCGGATGTTGGATTGATGCATATTGTTGCGGAGTTCTTTTTCTTCAAGGGACGGATTGGGCGCAATGAGCGTATCCTGAGCAACGACATCCTGCGAAACTTCTTCCAAAGCCATCATCCGGTTCAGCGTAATCCTCGAAGTATAGACCACTTCGTGCTGTTTAATCAAATTCGAACTGTCGGCATTGAAATCAACCCGCGCCTGCTGTAAATCCAAACGCGACATCGACCCGATATTGTAACGGGCTTTGACAATCCTCAACCGTTCTTTCGACAAAGAAACGGCATATTTCAAATTGGCTAAGCGAAGATTCTGATACACATAGTTATAATACTCCGCCGTAATATCGCAAATCAAATTCTCGACGACTAATCGGGTATTCAACTCTCCCATTTTTTGAAATTCTTTCAACCGTTGGTAATTCGTTTGCATATACAAACCGTCGAAAATCGTCCAGGAGACATTCAAACCCAGGTTGGTTTCCTGATTTAATTTGCCTGCATTTTTCACGTTTGAGCCGTCGGCGTATTCCTGAGTCGTGTTGTTTAACGCGCCTGAATATCCGGCATTAAAATCCAGCGTCGGCAAAAAACCGGCATTGCCCCAAGTCAGGTTGTTGTCGGAGATTTGCTGTTCGTTACGGATAATCAACAGGTCGTAGTTTTTTTTCAAACCGGTTTCCAGACAATGTTTCAGGTCGTAGACTTCCTTGGCGTTTGCGGGGAATAAGAGGGTTAAGAAGAATAAGAGGATTAAGAGGGGGGATTCTCTTTTGTCCGGTTGTTTTTGATTTTGTAAATTAGTCATTTTGTTTTATTTAAATTATATCTCTGTGTTAGAAAATTACACAGAGAAACACAGAGTTGTGAAAATCCTTGCGGATTTTAGGTTTACATAAAAATGTAGCATGAAAATATATCATTGCTTAAATCTTTCGTAACTATTTAGCCCCAAATTTACTGATAAATATCGAATAAACAATTTTTTTTGAAAAGGAAACAAGTAAATTTGTGAATCGGCTTAGCCGATTCACAAAAAAAATGTCAAATTGTTAAATCTTCGGATCATTATTCTGAAACACAGCGAACCGTATAGCCGTTCGAGCGAGGGCTCGCGTTCGCTGCACTAATGCTCCCACTAGTAAAGAGCAAGTTGTACGAACTAGTACTTGTAACCATACTACTCCAATAGTAGCCGTTGGCACCTACATTGCTTTGCCCGCCTCCATTACGGAAACGGTGCCCGGCGGCTGGAAGGAAAAGAGCAGTAGGTTTGTTGGCTCCACCGGGCTTAATTTCATAACCCTTAGTATTCCCGTCGCTCCAAACCCATGTGTTATTAGATTGAATCTGAGCCCACTCGGCCTGAGTAGGTACACGCCAAGTTGTGTCTTTACTATTTAATTCAGAACAAGGATCTAAATCGGTAATCTCCTTCACAGGATTACCCCATGTCCAATCGTTTGCAGGAGAAATAGCGGAATTATCAGCAGTTTCGGGATATTGACGCCAATCATTTGTGCCGGCATCACGCTGGATAAATTTATCAGAAATATCAGCCATTTTGATCTGTCCGTTGTTGAAATCCAATGAATCCGAGTGGTAACCAATACCTGCCACGCTTTTCAAATGAGAACTGTAAGTGGTAATTGTACTTCTCCTTTGATGACCGTCTTTTTCACGTCCCCATTGGTACCAGTCCCCATAAACAGTGGGGTCGTAATTCAGATCGCCAACTAAGGAACTATCATTATTCGGAATATAAGCGATCTGATCTTTTAGAGTCATCTCTTGTTTTGCACCCAGATTAGCAGGAGCAATATTTATCCAACCAGCATTGGCAAGGCGAGCGCCGGAGCCATAAACGACACGTCCTATTCCGCTAATACCGTACTGTGAACCGCTAACCACTACGC
>JAISWH010000023.1 GCA_031271125.1 Dysgonamonadaceae bacterium | reverse complement strand
CCCTGGGGAAGTAATAATAATTCTATTAACAGGAATTTCCGCCTTGGGAGCTCCGCCGGAATAAATCCATGTACCGTTCCAGATGTAAATACCTCGACCCCTACCGCCTTTAGTATTATCATTGGTATTATAAACCGTCATACCTTCAGCGTTGTCCGCACTCCCTGATAATTCAAATTCCGCCACATCTGTTAGCGAAACTGCGGGCAACTTCAAACCTTTGTCCGTTGACCGTAAATCCAAAATCGCACCGGAATGCGGCTCCTCATCCGATCCGATAGTCACCTGCGCATACAAATCCGCTGTCCCGAAAATCATCGGAAACAGCAGAAACAAAAACATCATTTTTTTCGTCATTTTCATCTTTTCAATTATTAATTTTCACACTTTTTAAGTTTTCACACTTTTTTTGAAAAAACGCATAAATTCCTGTAAATCAATATCTTGTAAAATCAACTTCGTGCTTCCGGTGTCTGTCACTGTATTGATGACAGACAGCGTTTGTAAACGGCTGGTTTTAAGATACTTAAGAGGCCTTATGTTTTACAAATGTTTAACAAATTGTCAAATTGCAAAAATGAGACTGAAAAATATTTCTTGTAAATTATTGATAATAAGATAAATAAGTCAAATATTCGCCTTTTTTACTATTTAAACAAGACTAAAACAGCTATGAATCAATAAGTTAAGCGACTTTTTTATTTAGATTGATTCTAAATAAAGAGGCTGAAAAAATTTGTCAGACAAAGAAAAGTTGTTGCAAGTGGATAGTAATCAATCAGATAGGTCTTAGTAATTTTGGGTCGGATTAAAATGCAAAAAATGAAGTGTCTTTAATCAATACAGTGACAGACACTTTTGTTAAAATTTAAATGACAACAAAAAAACAAGTCATCTGCTAAACACAGGATTTTGCAGATGATTCTTAACCATCTTCAATTAGCTTATTCTGTTTTTGTAGTCTTCATACCCAAATTTCCGGAAAGTTTCCAAATCCCCGTTTTCGCGTCGCAAGCAAAGATCGGGATGCGGAATCCCGTTGAACATCGTTGTTTTCACAATCGTGTAGTGAATCATGTCTTCAAAAACGATTTTATCGCCTATTTTCAAGACATTGTCAAACGACCAATCGCCTAAGTAATCGCCACTGAGACAAGAATTTCCGCCGAAGCGATAAGTCGGTTTGCCCGGAACCGGCTCCCGATAAGCGCCGCGAACGACCGGTTTATAAGGCATTTCCAGACAATCGGGTGCATGGCAAGTAAATGAAATGTCCAAAATAGCCGTCTTAATTCCTTTATTTTCAACAATATCAACAACCGACGAAACCAATACGCCTGTTTGCCAGACAAAAGCGGCGCCCGGCTCCAGAATAATTTCCGTATCAGGATATTTCTTTTTGAAATTCAACAATAATTGAATTAAATGTTCGACGTCGTAACCTTCACGGCTTATCAAATGTCCGCCGCCCATATTCAACCACTTCACTTGCGGCAACAAATCGCCGAATTTGGCTTCGACATGTTTGAGCGTATTTTCAAGGGCGTAGGACGACGACTCGCAAAGCGTGTGGAAATGCAGACCTTCAACTCCTTCCGGCAAATCTTTTCCGAGCGCTTCCCTGGTCATTCCCAAACGCGAACCCGGAGCAGCCGGATTGTATAAATCGGTTTCCACTTCGGAATATTCGGGATTGATGCGCAGTCCGCAGGAAATCTTTTCCGGATGATTCAATACCGCCGGATAGAAATGTTCGAATTGTGTCAAAGAATTGAAAGTAATGTGCGAACTGCAAGCCATGATGGTTGGAAAATCCTTTTCGGTATAAGCAGGGGAATAGGTATGCGCTTTGCTGCCCATTTCTTCCGCAGCCAAACGCGCTTCCCAAGGGGAGCTCGCCGTAGAATACCGGATATACTCTTTGATGACAGGGAAAACTTTCCACGTGGCAAATGCTTTGAATGCCATGATAATATTGACGCCGGCGCGCTCTTTGACGGATTGTATCAAAGTCAGGTTCTTACGAAGGAGGGATTCTTCCATCACGTAAGCCGGAGAGGGTATTTTTGTTAAATCAATCATTTTTGTTTATTTGTGGCACAAATATACATAAAAGTCATCACATATATACAGACACCTAAAAATCCGCATAAAAAAACCACTCTTATTTTGGCTAAATCTTTTTTTATTTTTCCTTGCTTTATTCAAAAATTCCCCCTATTTTTGCCGTGATTTAACTAAAAAGTTTTAACTAAAAACCGGAACAGCTATGAAGTCTGATTATTTTAAAAAATCAATCCTGTATTTTGGGGTTTTATTTATGGGTATTTCCCATGCTGTGTATCCTTATGGAGAAACAAATGACGTCGATGCCCGGGCATTAGCGTTGGGAAATATCAAAGCCTTGAGCCGAGGCTTGTCAAATCCGGCTTATTTAGCTTTCAAGGCGCAAAAAGAACTGGGCGCGTCTGTTTATAATCGTTTCCGAATGAAAGAATTAAACACGATGAGTATTTATGCTTTGATTCCCAATCGAGCGATTGATGCGGGTTTCCTGTTATCTACTTACGGTTACGAAGATTATCGCATCCTTCAAGGGCAAGTGAATCTGGCAAAAAAGCTGTCTTCTTCTTTTTCAATCGGTACAAATCTAACTTGTGTCAACGAAAATTCGATATTGGAACCGGGAAGTAAAAACTATTTTTCGGCCGGCGCCGGATTTTATTATTGCATCAATGAATCGTTTGAGGTGGCTTTCACTACGGAAAATCTTCTGCACACAAGTAACCCGTTTCCTGTGATTTGCGATCTGGGAATTAACTACCGGCTGTTGCCGGACTGTTTTGTTTTGATTGAAACCGGCTATGATTTCAGAAAATATCTTGAGGTGAAAATCGGGATTGAGTACGAAATTGCCGGTCAATTCTCTGTACGCGCCGGCTTCAGGAACCAGCCGAAAACGCCTTCCATGGGTTTTGCTTATACCGGGACACGGTGGAAAACAGAAGTCGCGTTTCTTCTTCATCCCATTCTGGGTTTATCAAGCGCTATCGGCGTTGTTTATTTTTTCTAATTCCCCCCGCCTCCTGAAGGGGGAGCTTGGGCAGTGAGTATCAATATAGGGTTAAAAAAACAAATTACTATGAAACCAATATTTATTATCATTTTACTATTTGTTATCAGCGAATTAAACGCACAAATTAATTCCAACAATACCGAATGGATGCAATACATGGAAGAGTTGGCTGCATCGGAAGAAAGCGAAACGAACAATGTAGAACAACTTTTCGACGAATTGTCTTACCTGAGCGATCATCCGTTTAACCTGCATACCGTTACAAAAAAAGACTTGGAACGGCTTCCTTTTCTAACGGATATTCAGGTCGAAAACCTGCTTTATTACATCTATAAATATAGTCCTTTGGTCGACATTTACGAACTGAAAAATGTAGAAGCGCTGGATTTACAGACCATTACTTATCTTTTGCCTTTTGTGTATGTCGGCGATACGATTCAAACCGCTGATTTTCAATGGAAAAATGTTTTTCGTCATGGAAAACAGGAAGTGATGATCCGGTCAGATTACACTTTTCAGGAAAAAGCCGGTTATCAAAAAGCCTCGCCGGAAGAAATTGCAGCCAAACCAAATAAACATTATCTCGGAGAACCGTATTATCTTTCTCTGCGGTATGGGTTTAACTATAAGGATGTTCAATGGGGATTTGCCGGGGAAAAAGACGCCGGTGAAGCATTTTGGAACAAACATCACAAAGGTTTTGACCATTATGCCTTCAATTTTAACCTGAAAAATCAGGGAATTTTGGAAAACCTGCACATCGGCGATTACCGGTTGTCATTCGGACAAGGTTTGGTAATGAACACGAATTTCTCAACCGGAAAAACTTCTTTCATCACCCATATCAATCAAACGAATGAAGCTATCAAACGTCACGCTTCCCCAAACGAAACGGATTTTTTCCGCGGGCTTGCCGGCGCTTTGAAATTCAACAATCTGCAAATCAGCTTGTTCTATTCACATCGAAAGCAAGATGCCAATGCCGACAGCTCAACCATCTATACCTTCAAAACCGATGGTTACAACCGTATTCCCAACGATATCAACAAGCGAAGAATGGCTGCCGTTGATATGGGTGGTTCGCACATCCGTTGGCGAAACGAATCGTTCAATCTCGGATTGACATTCATCTACTATTCTTTCGGAGGAAAACGGTTGAATCCCGATCCCAAACCTTATAACTTATTTTATCTGCGGGGCGAAAGCCATTTCAATACCGGAATGAATTACAGTTTCAGAGCCAAACGGTTTTCGTTCAAAGGGGAAACTGCTTTAGACGCGGATGGTAAATGGGCGACAGTCAATAACTTGTTGTTGAACCCTGCTTCGGCGGTGAATTTGATATTTTCTTACCGGAATTATGCCCGCGATTATCATGCATTTTACGGCAAAGCGTTTTCGGAATCGTCCGGGGTTCGGGATGAAACCGGTTTTTATACGGGTATCAAACTCCATCCGTTTCGCCGGTGGGAATTATCGGCTTATGCGGATTATTTCCGGTTTCCCTGGTTGAGGTACGGGGTTAATTCGTCTTCTTCCGGCGTGGATGGTTTGGTTCAGGTCATTTACAAACCAAGCGAGGATTTGCAAATGCAACTGCGTTACAAATACAAAGAAAAAGAAAAGAACGTTATTCAAGGAAACGGCAACAATACTTTTATTTTGCCTTATCGACAGCAACGTTGGCAATTCCGGTTCGATTACCGTCGTAAAAATATGGAGTTGAAAACGCAAGCTGATTATAATCTTTATGCCGATGATTTGCAATCACAACCCGGTTGGTCGTTGATGCAAACGTTCGGCTTTTCGCCGGATAAAGCTACATTCCGGATTGACGGCAGTTTGGGTTATTTTCATACGAGCGATTGGAACAGTCGCATCAGTATTTACGAGAAAAATATTCTTTATGCTTTTTATTATCCGAGTTTTTCCGGCGAGGGACTTCGTCTCTATACCGTCGTGAAATGGGAAATAGCTCCGGCATTGACGGTTTATCTTAAATTGGCGAATAGCAGGTATTTTGATCGGGGTGTGATTGGTTCGGATTTGGAAGAAATTCAGGGGCGGGATAAAACGGATGCGTATTGCTTGCTGAGGTATAAGTTTTGAGGGATAGCAGGGCAAACACAAGAATCGGGATAGCTCATACTTTTTTTGCATAAACCTGTTTTCGTATCTTTCCTCTGTAAAAAAACAGTTTTTCGTTGCATGCGCTTGGAAATCGTAAGATTTTCATGTAATTTTGCACCTTAATAATAGACCTAATTCAAAACAAGTAATGAAAATAAAAATCATTAATAAATCGAAACATCCCTTACCCGGATACGAAACGCTTTATTCCGCAGGAATGGATTTGCGGGCGAATCTGGATGCTCCCATTACGCTGGGTACACTGGAAAGAACGCTTGTCCCGACAGGACTTTTTATCGAATTACCGGCTGGTTTCGAAGCACAGATCCGTCCGCGAAGCGGCTTGGCTATCAAACACGGTATTTCGTTGGTGAACACGCCGGGAACGATTGATGCGGATTACCGGGGTGAAATTAAGGTGATCCTGGTCAATTTGTCTGCTACGCCGTTTGTCGTTAATGATGGGGAACGGATTTGCCAAATGGTTGTGGCTAAGCACGAAAGGGTGGAATGGGAAGAAACCGGCGAATTAAATGCAACGCTTCGGGGAGCCGGTGGATTTGGTCATACGGGCGCTAAATAATTATGAAGTTATTAATTATATTTTTCTCTATCTTGTGTTTTTTACCGGTTTCAGCAGAAGACTCGACTTCCGCATCTGCCGATTCCGCGTACCAAACGAGGAAGAAATTCGATTATTTTTTTCTGGAAGCCATACGCTCAAAGGAAAACGGCGAACACAGCAATGCTTTCAACGCCTTGCGTCACGCTTTGCAAATCGACTCGACTTCTTCGGTGGTATGGGCCGAATTGTCTGATTATTACCTGTATCTGCAATTGGATTCAATGGCTGTCGAAGCCTTGCAAAAAGCCGTACGGCTCAATCCCGATAACTTCAATTACAAGGTTTCACTTGCCGACATGAACAGGGAAAGGGGGAATATTCCGGAAGCCATTTGTTTGTACGAAGAATTGGTCAAAGAAAATCCGGATAAGGCGGAATTGCATTTTCATCTTTCCAATCTGTATCTCGGAAGCCGGCAGATCGACAAGGCTATCGGCTCTTTAAACAATCTGGAAAACAATATGGGCATGAATGAGGTGATTTCCATGCAAAAGTATAAACTTTATTTGTCGGTCGACGAGAAAGAAAATGCTTTAAAAGAAATTGAAAAATTGAGTGTGAAATTTCCTTTAGAGGCTAAATATCAGATTCTTATCGGTGATTTTTACCTGGAAGAAAAGGAACCGGAAAAGGCTTTGGCTTATTATGAAAAAGCGTGTGTGATTGACCCGGAAAATCCGATCTATGTTGTTTCCATGTCGAATTATTACGAACAAAAAGGCGATAATGAAGCGGCTGCCGGCGAAATAGAAAAAGCCTTGAAAAATTCTTCGTTGGACATTGAAATTCAAATTGCTATACTTGAAAAATATATTCAAAATCTTCTTTTGAACAAAAGAGATGTAAAATCGGCCAATGCCCTGTTTGAAACCTTGATGGCGCAACATTCCCAGGAGAAGGAGCTGAATTTGATGTACGGACAATTTTTGGCTTCTCAAAATAAATGGGAAGAAGCCCGGTTTCAGTTTCAAATCGTGACGGAATCCAATCCCGAAAACATAAACGCCTGGCGACAATTACTGAATGTCGCTCTGCGTCAGGATAGTATCGATGAGATTATCCGGGTGTGTGAGGCGGCGCTGATTCGTTTTCCGGAAGTTCCCGAATTTTATTTTTATAAAAGTTCCGCCTTGTACCAAAAAAAACTATTCGAAGAAGCTTTATTGAGCATTGAGGACGGTGTGAAATATGTTCCCCAAAAAAATAGAGCCTTATTATCAACTTTTTACGGTCAATTAGGCGATCTTTATAACGAAATAGGGGAAAAGCAAAAGGCTTACGAAACTTATGATAAGGCGTTGGAATACAATGAAAATAACATTTTAGTACTGAATAATTACGCTTATTTACTGAGTTTGGATAAAACGCAGTTGGATAAGGCGGAAAGTATGAGCAGCAAATGTTTGAAATTCCAACCGAAAAATCCGAATTATATTGACACGTATGCCTGGATTCTTTTTCAGAAAGGAAGCTACTCATTGTCAAAGTTTTATATTGAAAGCGCCATCACAAACGGAGGAGGTGAAAGTTCCGACATGCTTGATCATTACGGCGACATCCTTTTCAAAACGGGAAATACGGACAGAGCTGTCCAACAATGGGGAAAGGCTCTGGAAATGAAAGAAAAAAACGGTGAAACGGATAACGCCGTTCTAAAACGAAAAATTGAAAACAGAATGTGTTATGAAACGGAACAATAATATTATAGAAGGGCGAAGGGCGAAAGGCGAAGGGCGAAGGAGCGATACGTCCTTTGCACGCTTCATTTTTCACCCATCGCCCTTAGCACTTAGCCTATGCATTTTATGCCTGTTCATAAGTTCTTGCCGGACAAGCCGTCAAATCCATCCGGTCGCATTGACCAAACATACGATGGAAGAAAGAGTCGGATTGATTGTGAGCCAGTCGATTCCTTACAAAACATTTTCTTCCAACCTGCGGTTCGGTATCAAATTAGGTGTGGATCGCGAAAGTATAACCACCGATGCGCAACTCCGGATTGTCAAAGACAAGATGATTCAGCTTTCTTTGCGAATCCCGATTTTGGGAACCGAAGCGGCAAGGATAAACATCAGTCCGGATCAAATCCTGATTATTGACCGCATGAATAAAATATATTTTGCGGAATCGATGAAAAATTTGAAGAAACATTTTCCTTTTGATTTCGATTATTACAGTATGCAATCTTTGTTTACCAACCAATTGTTTATTGCCGGTAAACAGGAAGTTACGCCTGATGATTACGCCGATTTCGATCATTGGGAAGATGAATTTTCAGCCGTTTTGAGCCGGCAAGACAGCCGGGGAATTGTTTACGATTTTACCGGCGATTACAGCCACCATATTCTGAAAACGGCAGTCTACAAAAACAACAAAGCGGTGAATATGAATTGGGATTACGCCGATTTCGGACGAACGTCCAACAACCGCTTGTTCCCAATGAAAATGAGCATGGCATTGACCGTCCCTAACAATTTGATTTCCATGAATTTGAATTTTTCAAGCGTAGATATTGACGCCGCTTTTGAATTGAAAACGGACATTCCGTCCAAATATAAACAAATTGATATTAATCAGGTAATTAAATTAATTCGATCATTTCGATGAAATATAAACTATTCATATTGTTATTGAGTATGGTTTTTCCTTTGTTTGCACAAGAACAGGAAAAAATCAGCGATTTGGAAAAAGAGCGGCAAAATATTTTGGCTGAAATCGAGGAGACTACTCAACTATTGGATGTGAATAAATCTACTATCAGCAACGCACTCAACCGGTTAAACCTGCTGAATAGCAGCATTGAGTCTCGGGAAAAAATGATTTCATTCTTAAACAGGGAAATTACAAGCATAGATAACGGAATTACGGACCGGGAAATGCAAATCAAAGTTTTGGAAATGAGTTTACAGGAAAAGAAAGATAATTATGCCTCAGCCCTGAGAAAAATGTATATCCATCGAAATAGGCTGAATAACAATCTATTGTTTATTTTGTCGGCGGAAAACTTTACACAGTCATTGCATCGTGTTATGTACCTGAAGGAGTATTTCAAATGGCAGAAAAGACAAGCCGCAGAGATTGTCGAAAGACAAGTAAAAGTCAACGCGGAAAAGCGGACTTTGCTAAACAATAAAGAAATAAAACAAACACTTTTGGAAGGTCGGGAAATCGAAGAGCAGCGATTGAACGAGGAAAAATTAAGTAAAAAAGAGGAAATTCAGTTGCTCGAAAAAAATAAAAAGAAACTCCTGAGTGAATTGGAAAAGAAAAAACGACAAGCCGAAGCTTTGAATAAACGGATAGAAAAAATCATCGCCGAAGAGACATCCATGTCTACCGCTTCATCTAAAAATGAACACCAGGAAGAACGTCAAGCTGAAATCAAAGGCGGTTATGCAATGACAGCTACGGAAAAAGCGCTGTCTTCAAGTTTTGTCGATAACAAAGGGAGTTTGCCTCTTCCGTTGAGCGGCAATTACAAAATCGTCAATTATTTTGGCGTTCACCAATATAAAGAATTGTCTAAGGTGTCTGTTAACTGCAATGGAATCGAAATAGAAACGACGCCGGACAATGAAGCGCGGGCGGTATTTGACGGTGTTGTCTCGCGGGTTTTTGTTCTTCCCGGTTATCATAATTCTATTATCGTCCGGCACGGAAACTATTTAACATTGTATTCGTATATTGATCAAGTATATGTCAAACAAGGAAGTAAAGTAAAGACAGGACAAACTTTGGGGAAAATTTATACGGATAGAGAAAACGGCAATTCAACTTTGTTGCATTTCGAACTTTGGAAAGAGCGGACGAAGTTAGACCCTTTGCCATGGTTGGATAGATAACCCCCCTACACTAACATAAATTAGAAACATTATGGAAACAAATGAATCAGCGCTTGTCCTACATTCCGGCGGACAAGATTCGACTACCTGCCTGTTTTGGGCGCTCAAAAATTTTAAGGAAGTGCGGACTTTGTGCATCACTTACGGGCAACGTCATGCGCATGAGGTAGAAGTCGCCCAAAAAATTGCGAAAAACGCCGGTGTTTCATTTCAGGTTCTGGACGCAAGCATTATCAGCCTCTTGTCCGATAATTCCCTGACAAACCATGGCTTGATTATGGATCAGGAAAAACCGGAAAATTCATATCCCAATACTTTTGTTCCGGGGCGTAATCTCTTTTTCCTGACTTTTGCGGCGGTCATTGCCCGTTCGCACGGAATTAAAAATATCGTAACCGGCGTTTCCCAAGCCGATTACAGCGGATACCCCGATTGCCGCGACACGTTTATCCGCTCTGCCAACGTGACGCTGAATCTCGCTATGGACGAACAATTTATTATCCATACGCCGCTCATGTGGCTCAGCAAAGCCGAAACTTGGGCTTTAGCCGACGAATTAGGCGTTTTCGATATTGTCAGAAACGACACATTGACTTGCTATAATGGCGTCATTGCCGGAGGTTGCGGGCATTGTCCGGCTTGCAAACTCAGAAATGACGGATTGAAAGAATATTTGAATAGACAAAGATTGTAAGTAGTGTAGAATTAGTAAACGAGTTGACGAGTAGACGAGTTGACAAGTAAACGAGTTGACGAGTAAACGAGTAAACAGGGTATAAAGAGCCGTAACTCGTCTACTCGTCAACTCGTTTACTTGTCTACTTGTCTACTCGTCTACTTGTCTACTCGTCTACTTGTCTACTCATTTGCCGCATGAAGTATAAAAAGAACGTAATTTGTAATTCGTAATTCGTAATTATTATGTATCTTTGTTCCGGTAAATTCTAAAATATAAAAATTATGTCTACCTACCAATTACAAATTAACGACAAAATACCGCTTGGCAAAAGCATCCTTTCCCTGTTGAAATCGGCTACCGATGTTGTTACTCTTTTACCGGTCAGGAAGAAAGCGGAAGAAGAAAAGCACAGTCCGCTTTACTATGAACTTCAAAGCGCATTTAGAGACGTCAAACTGATGGTTGACGGAAAGAAAAAAGAAAAAACAATTGAAGAATTTCTTGCCGAATTGCCCGATGAACTATGAAAGAAAATAATTTAAATGCTCTCGGAAACAAGACCGAATATAAGCAGGACTATGCGCCGGAAGTCTTGGAAACATTCGACAACAAGCATCCTGAAAACGATTATTGGGTACACTTTAATTGTCCGGAATTTACCAGCCTTTGCCCGATTACCGGACAGCCGGATTTTGCAACTATCCTCATCAATTATATCCCCGACATTAAGATGGTCGAAAGCAAAAGCCTGAAACTCTATTTGTTCAGTTTCCGTGATCACGGCGCTTTCCACGAAGATTGCGTCAATATCATTATGAAAGATTTGATCCGGTTGATGAATCCCAAGTACATTGAAGTGACGGGGCTTTTCACGCCAAGAGGCGGGATCAGTATCTATCCTTATTGTAATTACGGCAGGCAGGGGACAGAATATGAAACTTTGGCGAAAAACCGGCTGTTTTCCAGGAATCAGTAGCGTATCGAAAATTTTAATTTATAACCGCTCGACTTGCTTAACGCCCTTTATCGCATTGATTTTTTTCACCAAACCCGTCAGAACCGCATTATCGCTCAGCATGACCGTCAAAGTCCCTTGAAACAGTCCGTCCGAAGGATCGACGTTAATGGAACGCAACATCATTCCTTTTTCCTTGGAAATCACGGAAGTAATGTTTGTCACGATACCGATGTCGTCGTTTCCGATAATCCGCAAAGTCACCGGATAATTGCTTCCCGGTTTTCCCGACCAACGGACGTTGACTATCCGGTAACCGTATCGGTTGAACATTTGCGGCGCATTCGGACAATTCCGCCGGTGAATTTTGATGCCTTTCGAAGAAACAAAGCCGAAAATTTCATCGCCGTAAATCGGATTGCAGCATTTGGCCAGACCGTAATCAATGCCGGTGAGGTTTTCATCAATCACCAACACATCTTCGCTTTTCGTGATTTCTTCAACCGGTGTTTGGGCAATATAATTTTCGACGCTGCGGTCGGTATGCTGTTCCAGTTCCAACTCCTTTTTCTCCAAATCCAAATATTGGTCGATGACTGTGTTGACGTCCAACTTATCACCGGCAATTTCGGCATAGAAATCCGTAACCGTCTTGAAACCTTTCTTTTTAATCAAACGCATCAAACGGGCTTCGTCTTCCTCGATTTTCCGGTTTTTGAAACGGCGATGCAACAATTCTTTGGCAAACTCGACTTGTTTGGCGGCTTGTTCCTTCAACGATTGCTTGATTTTAACGCGGGCTTTGGTTGTACAGACAAAGGTCAGCCAGTCCTGTTTCGGCGTCTGGCTCGGCGAAGTCAGAATATCCACCTGATCGCCGCTTTGGAGTTTATGACGGATGGTCACATTCTTCCCGTTTACTTTACCCGAAACGCATTTTGAGCCTAACTTGGTATGAATAGCGAACGCAAAATCCAGCACGGTAGCGCCTTGCGGTAATTTGAATAAATCACCTTTCGGGGTAAACACAAAAATTTCGTCGTCGTACAAATCCATTTTGAAATCACGAATCATGTCGGTAGGCGCCGACTCTTTGTGTTCGAGGACTTCCCGCACATTGTTCATCCATTCGTCCAAGCCGCTTTCACCCTTGATACCCTTGTATTTCCAATGTGCGGCCAAACCCCTTTCCGCAATTTCGTCCATTCGTTTGCTTCTAATTTGCACTTCCACCCATTTGCCGTGCGGCCCCATTACGGTGGTGTGCAAAGATTCGTAGCCGTTGCTTTTGGGTATGGACAACCAGTCTTTCAGGCGTTTGGGATTGGGTTGGTACATGTCGGTAATTACCGAATAGACTTGCCAACATTCCGCTTTTTCCTTTTCCACCGGAGTATTGAGAATTACCCTGATAGCAAACAAATCGTAAATATTTTCAAACTCAATTTTTTGCTTCAGCAGTTTACTGCGAATGGAATGAATGGATTTGGTTCGCCCCTTAATGTCGAAATTCAGGTTTAATTCTTTCAGTTTCGCCTCGACAGGCGCAATAAATTCGGCAATGTAGGCATCTCTCGAACGCTTTGTTTCGTTAATTTTCCGTGCAATAAAATCATACATTTCCCGGTCTTGAAATTTCAAGGCTAAATCTTCCATCTCCGATTTAATTTTGTACAAGCCTAAACGATGGGAAATAGGGGCATATAAATAGGACGCTTCCGCCGACAGTTTCAATAAATGTTCTTCGGACAACGATTTAGCTGTCCGCATCAAATACAACCGGTCGGCAATCATAATCAAAATAACCCGGACATCTTCGGCAAAAGAGAGCAGTAATTTGTGAAAATTTTCCGTCTCAATGGCGGCGTTTCTGGCATACAATTCCTGAACCCGTATCAAACCGTGAATGATATCTCCTACGTCCCAACCAAATGTTTTTCTAATATAATCAACTGTGTAACAGCCTTGTATGACTGATTGGGAAAGGGCGACAGCAAGCGCTACCGTACCTTTCAAACCGATTTCGTCCGAAATAACCAAAGCAGTCTGCAAATTGCGATACAAAGGATTTAATCCGTAAACGTCACCGACATAAGCGCCGGAATCAGCTACCGCTAAAATATGCTCTTTTGCTTTTTTTACGATTTCCGGAGAAACGGAACCGGCGATGCTTCGTAATAACTTGCGATAAATGGCCGGAAAAGAGCTTCGTTCAGGGGTGACTACACCGGCTAAAACAACGTTTTCACTTTCGACGTTGGTAATGACAAATTCTTTCATTAATTAAAATTAAAAATAACGCCGGTAAAGGTAAAAATTTCAAGTGAATAATCGCAACTTTCTTCTATAATATTTTTTCGGATGGTTTCGCCAAAGGCATTGTCTATAACTAAATCATGCAATAATTTTTATCTGCCTGTATGTTTCATAAAAAAAATTATGTATATTTGCTTTTTAATTGACTGAAAAGTGTTAAAAATTATTGTAGGTATTTTATCAAGTTTTAAAATTTAATTTTATTCTTATGCGAACACTACAAACTTTTTTTATCTCTTTCGCTATGATAGGGATACTTGTTTTAACAACGTCTTATACGGACTCGTATTATGAAAATTGGACTTATGTCCCAATATTTATGGCGCGGGCGGATCTTGAAAACTCCGTATCGTATCAATCTTCTCCCAGGAACATGGAAACTCCCGGTAAAATCTATTACAAATCCCCATATATTTATATCAATGAAAGATACAAAGGGGTACACGTAATAGACAATTCCGATCCTGAAAATCCTGTAAAAGAAGGATTTATTGTAGCCCCCGGCTGTCTGGATATGGCCGTAAAAGGAAATACAATGTATTTGGACAATGCCGTAGACCTTGTTGCTTTTGACCTGACAAAGAAGGAAGTAACGGAACGGATAAAAGAAGTATTTCCCGAACCTGTATCTCCGGAGAATGATACATTTTATTCCGAAAAGAACAGGGAATACATCCTTGTTGCATGGAGAAAAAATAATTAACATTACATTTATGAAGACAATTTATAAATTAATCCTCATTGCAGTTTACATTCCTGTTTGGATTGCCTGTGCGGAAGGAGGCGATACGTATAGCAACGGGGATTCGGTGGGTCGGGGAGGTTCCATGGCGCGGTTTACTATTCACGACAATTACCTGTATACGGTGGATAACAGCACTTTAAAAATATTCGACGTGTCAAATCCGGCTCAACCGGAATATTTGCAGCGAAAAGACCAGGCGCTTAATTTCGGCATAGAAACTATCTTTAATAAAGATACACTGCTTTTTATCGGATCGCAGGACGGCATGTATATTTACTCGGTTGTCCGTCCCGAATTTCCGGAAAAATTATCGCGCGTATCCCATATCCGCAGTTGCGACCCTGTTGTAGCATCCGGAAATTATGCATACGTAACCTTAAATTCCCAAAATACGGGATGTGGCGGCTGGTCTAACGTCTTAAACATATACGATATTTCGGATCTTCAAAACCCGGAATTGAAGGTTACGGAAGAAATGAATTATCCGAAAGGCTTAGGCATTGATGGAAATAAATTATTTGTTTGTGATGCTATATTAGGTATTAAAGTATATGACGTAAGCAATCCTGTTGAGCCTCAATGGATAGATGATTTAGCCCGCATACCGGAAGCAGACGAAGTAGTCAGTCCGTATGATGTGATTCCCGTAAACGGATTGTTGCTCACCTCCACCGGCGAAGGGCTGTATCAATTCGATTATACGGGAGAAAATTTAAGATTTGTGAGTAAAATAACCACATTAAAAAAACAAGATGATGAATAGAAATGGAATATTTGTTATATTGTTATTTGTGATTTTGTTATCCGTAAAGATGGATATACAAGCTCAGCCGGTTCAACAGTATTCCGAAATAACATTTCCCCGCTACGCTGTTTCTCTTGAACCTTTTTATCTGTACAACGGTTCTCTGCGACTGAATGTAGAAAAACGATTGGAGTCAAACGATTGGATTGAGTTGAATATAACCGGTTATTATTTGCCTCACGATGAAATTGAAACCCGTAAATATAAAGGAGGCAGTTATTTTACCTCCAACTCCGATTTTGAACGGTTTTCAGGATTAAGCGGTTTGGGTATCGGCAGTGCGTACAAGCATTATATTTCACGATATTTTTTTATGAGCGCAGGCGCTTCATATACCTGCTATCATGTTCGATATGCAGATATAAGCTTCAGTAAGTTCCAGGAAGACGGATTGGAATTTTACGAGTATAAATATCAAGACTTTCGTCAAATATTCAATAAATTTACGGCCAATTTATCCATAGGCGCCCGTTCGACTTTTCGGCGCACCTTGTTCATAGAATATTATCTTGGAGTAGGATATGCACACAGTTTGTACAATAAAGATAAAAAAGCATACGACAGCTATGCTTTTGGATTCGGGTACAAAGGAATATATCCCACATCCGGTTTTAAAATAGGATTCAATATCCGGTAAATATCCGGCTGACAGGCAACGCTCTCTTGCGGGGGCGTAATTCAAATACATTTAAAAAAATTATCGCTATGTTTACTCAAACAGACTTACAACAATTAAATGCTAAAGACATATCAATCAATCAAGTAGAAGAACAATTGGCATATTTCAAAAACGGATTTCCGTATCTTCCCATCTACGCTTCGGCTTCTGTCGAAAAAGGAATCAAGAGCATTCCCACCTGTGAGCAGGTGTATTTCATAGAGAAATGGGAAGATTATTTGAAAACAAATAAGAAAATTGTGAAATTCGTGCCGGCTTCGGGAGCGGCCAGCCGCATGTTCAAAGATTTATTTGAATTTCTCGATTCCGACAGTTCCGAACCGGAAAGTCCTTTCCTACAGAAATTTTTTAGCGGGATTCAGGATTTCGCTTTTTACGATTCTCTGGAATCCGCCTGTAAAAAAAATGAAGGAAAACACATTTTTCCTTTATGCGTATCGAATCAATATAAGAAAATTATTGAAAACTTGCTTTTAGACAAAGGCTTGAATTACGGGCAACTGCCCAAAGGTTTGATTTTGTTCCACAATTACCCCGACGGACCGCACACGGCGATGGAAGAGCATCTGGTTGAAGGCGCTTTGCATGCTTGCAATGAAACGAAGGAAGTAACGGTTCATTTTACGGTTTCGCCCGAACACAGGGAATTGTTCCGCCAATTAACCGAACAGAAATCGCCTGTTTATGCCGAACACTTTGGGGTAAAATATCATGTTGAGTTCAGCGAACAGAAATCTTCTACCGACACGATTGCTGTGGATTCCGAAAATCAACCTTTCCGTGACAACGGGCAATTGCTTTTCCGTCCCGGAGGTCACGGCGCTTTGATCGAAAACTTGAACGATATTGTTGCGGACGTCGTTTTTATTAAAAATGTGGATAATGTAACGATCGGTTTGATCAAACCGATAACGGTTCATTATAAGAAACTGCTGGCAGGCGTTTTGGTTAATTACCAACAAAAGATTTTCGACTATTTGAATCTGATAGATTCGGGGAAATACGAACACGAACAGTTGATTGAAATGTTGCATTTCCTTCAAGATGAACTTTGTATAAAAAATCCGGAAACCAAAATACTGGAAGATGTAGAATTGGTTTTGTATATCAAATCCAAGTTGAACCGGCCTTTGCGGGTTTGCGGAATGGTGAGGAATCAGGGCGAACCCGGCGGCGGTCCCTTCTTGGCGGAAAATGCCGACCATACGGTTTCCCCGCAAATCCTGGAAAGTTCTCAAATCGACATGAATGATCCGGAAAAGAAGCGTTTATTCAAACAGGGAACGCATTTCAATCCGGTCGATTTGGTTTGCGCTTTGAAAAACTACAAAGGCGAAAAATTTGACTTGCTCCGCTATGTGGATAAAAATACCGGTTTCATTTCCCTGAAATCGAAGAACGGGAAAGAACTCAAAGCCTTGGAATTACCGGGGTTATGGAACGGCGCCATGTCGGATTGGAACACGGTTTTCGTGGAAGTCCCCATCGAAACGTTCAACCCGGTGAAAACGGTGAATGATTTGTTATCGGAAGGACATCTAATAAAATGAGAAAACGGCAAAATCCGGTATCTCTTTCCAATTATTATAAGAAATTTCCGAGAAATTCACAACTAATTGTGTGGGTTAATTCTTTTTTTGATTGTATAATTCAAAATTCTTTTCTACATTTGCGAAAAAATATTAAATTTTCTAATCAAATCAATTATTTATTCTATGTTTAAAAATCATCCAAAAGGATTATACGCATTGGCCTTGGCTAATACCGGAGAACGATTCGGTTATTACACTATGTTAGCGATTTTTGTGCTGTTTTTGCAAGCAAAGTTCGGACTGGATTCTGCTTCGGCAACACGATTAAACGGCATTTTTTTAGCTGCAGTTTATTTTTTACCGCTTTTAGGCGGTTTTATTGCCGATAATTGGTTAGGCTACGGAAAAACCGTAACAGCAGGTATCATTGTGATGTTTGTCGGTTATTTATTGATGACCATTCCGGGAATGGGCATGATTCCGCTGATTGTCGCCTTGTTTATAATTGCCTTAGGTACAGGCCTTTTTAAAGGTAATTTGCAAGTAATGGTAGGTAATCTTTACGATGACCCCAAGTACAAGGGACGACGCGATCCGGGTTTCAGTTTGTTTTACATGGCAATCAATATAGGTGCGATGTTTGCGCCTGCCGCCGCTACAGCAGTAACAAACTTTTTTTTGAAAAAAGCAGGTCTGTTTTACGATGCAAAAATTCCCGCGTTGGCGCACCAGTTTTTGAATGGAACGATTGAACCGGAAGGTACGGCCGAACTGACTACGCTTGTTTCCGCCCAAAGTGCGGGAATAAGCGATTTAACACAATTCAGCCATTTGTATATCGACAAATTATCGGAAGCATACAATTACGCTTTCGGGGTGGCTTGTATTTCGTTAATTGTATCAATGCTGATCTTCCTTGCTTTCAGAAAAACATTCAAACATGCCGATTACAATTCCAAACAACTCGCGGCACAAACAAATAAGGCGAGTACAGAACCCGAATTGACTAAAAAACAAATAACAGAGCGTGTTGTGGCTTTGATTCTGGTTTTCATTGTTGTGATTTTCTTTTGGATGGCGTTTCACCAAAATAGCGGAACGATGACCTTGTTTGCCCGCGATTACACGCAAAATTTTGCCGAAGGATGGACAAGAATCGGATTTAGCGTTTTGAATCTGGCGCTGATTGCCGTTGGAGTTTATGCACTCTTCAATATTTTTCAGTCGGCAACCGCAAAAGCGAAAAGCATTTCGGTAGCTGTACTGGCGGCTGTATTAGCCATTTTGGTTTGGAATTACAGCGGGATGAACCAACGTATTGATATTTTACCACAAATTTTCCAACAGTTTAATCCGTTCTTTGTTGTTGCACTGACGCCATTTTCGATTGCGATATTTGCATGGTTGGCAAAAACAGGAAAAGAACCTTCCACGCCTCGCAAAATCGGCGTGGGAATGTTGGTCGCTGCTGTAGGATTTGTGATTCTGGCTGTTGCGTCTTACCAATTGGCAAGTCCGTCGGAATTAAAATCGGTGGGAGGCGTAAGTCCTACATTGGTTTCTCCTAATTGGCTGATAAGCACTTATCTTGTATTAACTTTTGCAGAACTTTTGCTAAGCCCGATGGGAATTTCATTTGTAACAAAAGTTGCACCTCCCAAACTGAAAGGGCTGATGATGGGTGGTTGGTTTGCCGCAACGGCTATAGGCAATTATCTCACATCTATTCCCGGTGAATTGTGGGAAAGCGGAATTCCATTGTGGACAGTCTGGACGGTACTGATTGTTTTGTGCCTCCTTTCAGCGATCTTTATTTTCTCTATAATGAAACGATTGGAAAATGCAACGAAATAGTGGTTAACGGTTAATGGTTAATATAAAGTAATTAAAGATATGTCGGAAGAAAAAAAGTTTATACCATTTGTTTCTGCGGATACAAGTATGAAAGAGTTTACGGTGAGGGCATTACTCATCGGTTTGGTCTTGGCGGTCGTGTTGGGCGCCGCCAATGCTTATTTGGGATTGAAAGCCGGGATGACAATTGCAGCCACTTATCCGGCGGCAGTCATCGGAATGGCGGTATTGCGTTTTTTCAAAGGAAGCATTTTGGAAGAAAATTTTACGCGAACTGTTGGTTCCATTGGCGAATCGGTTGCGGCGGGAGCAATCTTTACACTGCCGGCATTTTACATTTCCGGCGTTTGGAGCGGGAAAGAATTTAGTTCGATAAGCAGTTACCTGACAGCTTCTTTGATTTTAATAACAGGTGGAACGCTTGGCGTTTTATTTGTCGCTTTGCTTCGCCGGGTGATGGTGGAAGACAAAGAATTACCGTTTCCGGAAAGCGTTGCCGCTGCGGAAATCCACAAAACCGGACAAAGCGGAGCAGGAGGATCCAAGTACCTGTTTTCGGCTATGATTGCCGGCGCTTTGGTGAAAATAGCCGGCGACTTGCGGCTTTTTGCCACCGAGTGGACTTCGTTCTTCAAATCTTCGACGGCTACCTTAGCGAGCGGCAAAACGCTGGAAGGCGGATTTTTAGCAGGAGGGCCTTCCATCAGTCCGGCCTATCTGGGCGTCGGATACATTATCGGGCCGAGGCTTTCGGCTTTGAATTTTAGCGGTTCGGTAATGGCTTGGGGCTTGATGGTGCCGATGTTGTTAGCCGTGTTGGGCAGTTCGTTTGTCGAATCCCTTCAGGTAAATGTGACAAACGGTCTGGGCGCCGATTCTTTGACCGCCTGGGAAAACGCGGCGAATATCGTATGGCGCGAAGTAGTGCGGATTGTTGCCATCGGCGGTATGCTGGTTGCCGCATGTTTTACTCTATACCGGATGCGCAGCAGTTTGGGAACAGGTTTGAAACGTTCGGTGAAAGACTTGAAACGCGCCGCCCAAGGTCAGGGCGATAACGTGGAACGTACCGAAAAAGACTTGAAATCGGCTTGGATTTTGGGTGGGATTTGTATCTCAGCCGTACTTACTTTTATCATAACTTATTTTATTTTCAAAACTTCTATCTTAGTCGCGATTGTAGCTTCGACGGTCATGATTGTCCTGGCTTTTTTCTTTGCTGCCGTATCGGGATATCTGGTAGGAATAATTGGTTCGAGCAACAACCCCATCAGCGGATTAACGTTGACGGCTTTAGTAGTAACCGCTTTGATTCTGGTTGCTTGCGGCGTAACAGGTACGGCAGGAGTTGCTGCTGTTTTGGGCATTGCAGCTATTGTTTGCGTGGCGGCGGCAGTCGGCGGGGAAATGTTTCAGGATTTGAAAGCCGGACATATCTTGGGCGGTACGCCTTGGCGGATGCAAATCGGCGACATTATCGGCGTGATTATTTCCGGATTCGTGATGTTCGGTGTATTGATTATTCTGAATCAAGGTGATATCAACATGGGAATCCAACAAGGTTATGAAGGCGGATTCGGCAGTAAAAACCTTTCCGCACCGCAGGCCGGCCTGATGGCAACCCTTTCCCAGGGTATTGTCGGCGGACAAATGGCTTGGGCTTTGATTATCGCCGGAATGATTTTGGGTGTAGCGTTTATCCTGATGGGCATCAAGAGTCCGATGTTGATATTTGTGGGGATGTATCTTCCGTTCAGCACGGTATTTGCCATTTTTGCAGGCGGTTTGATTAAAGGCATCCTTGATTTGTATACGGCTCGCAAAAAGTACGGTGAAAGTCAGACGGCATCGGTCGAGAATACCGGCGTGCTGCTCGCTTCGGGCTTAATAGCCGGCGAAGCCCTGATGGGATTGGTAGTAGCCGTATTCGCCATGTTCAATATCTTCTTTTCAGATATGCTTTCGATAAAAAACCCGTTGTATATCATAGGATTGGCGATTGTTGCAGTGATCGGATATTTCCTTGTAAGTGTTCCCTTGAAGAAAGCGGATGAGATAAAATCTTAAAAACGGTAAAGTCATTGAGCAAAAATAAAGTCAATCTTTTTGATATGGTTCCTGTCATCAGCGACCACATCACTACCGAAAAAGAGGGAGAGCTATCGGTGATAGCTTTTCCTCGTTTCAGGAGTAAATTTATGCAGAAATATTTTGTGCCGCGAAATAAATCGGCGGTTATCCGCATCCGTTTGGAAGAACATGGTACGGCGGTTTGGAATTTGATCGACGGGCGGCGGACAATAAAGGAAATTGCCGATGATTTGGCTGAGCATTTCGACCATGAGGAGAATTATGAGTATCGGGTCGCCGCTTATGTGGCTCAGTTGCGGAAGCACGGGTTTGTGAAATACTCCGTAGGAGTTGCCCGTTTGTCGGAATAGCGCTCTTTTTCAGGCATGGAAGATACTCCGGCTCAAAATGAAGTGTCTGTCATCAATACAGTGACAGACACTTTTGTTAAAATTTTTCTCCCAAATTAACAAAATAAAACGAAAAAACTTTTTTTGTTTCAAAAGTTTTCATTTACTTTGCTCCCGATTTAGAAATAAAATAAAATATTTTTCAAGTTCATTTGTCTTGTATACTTAGAGAGAAAATATAAATGGAGCTAAAGGAAAGAATCATCGAAAACGCATCAGCGCTTTTTTTCCGGAATGGAATCAAAAGCATGACAATGTCCGATATTGCCACCGAGTTGGGCATATCCAAAAGGACGCTTTATGAGCATTTTCGGGATAAAGAAAATCTTTTGGAAGAATGTCTTACTTTTTATCATAATAAAACAGACAAAGAAATCGAACGATTGACGCATGATTCCGATAATGTCATCGACACAATGATACGTCTCTATGCCCGGAATTTTTTTCAGATGTTGGATGCCAGCCAATTACTTATGTATGACTTGAAAAAATATTATTCACATCTGTTCCGGAGAATTGAGGACAAACATAATGAAAGAGTTTGTATATTCATTCCGTTATTCAAAAAAGGAGTAGAACAAGGACTTATCCGTAACGACATCAATTTTGAAATTATGTTGTGGCTATTGAAAATCCAGTTTGATGCGGTTCTGAATGAGAATATAGATAAGGTTCCTACGGAAAAATATTCAGCCAACCAGTTCCTGCAAGCAATCATACAGAATTTTATGCGTGGAATCGCCACGCCTCTGGGAAATGAAAGGATTGACCAGTTAATGGAGAATTATAGAGATTATGAAATAAAAATTTAGGTAAAAAGAATTTATGAATGTAGTTTTAGGTAAGAAAATGAGTATCGCATGTATGACGATTCTTTTAGTTTTTACGGCCAAAGCTCAGGGTGAACAACCACCCATTGAACTGACGCTTGAAAAAGCTATCGAAATCGCACTGAGCGAAAATTCTTCGGTAAAAGTTGCCGATAAAGAAATTCAGAAAGTAAATTATGCAAAAAAAAGCGCGTGGTATGGTTTGATTCCTTCATTGGAGGCGACAGGGCAGTACTCGAAATATCTGGCTCCCTCGACAATGAGTTTGGCCGGAATGGTTGTGGAGTTGCCGACCGACTTCAATGTTACGGCCGGTTTGCAGTTGTCGTTGCCGCTTTTTGCACCCGCACTGTGGAAAAGTATCCAAATGACCGAAATTGACATGCAACTCGCTGTGGAAAAGGCGTACGCATCCAGAATCACCCTGCGCAACGATGTAACCAAAGCGTACTACAGCGTGCTTTTGGCGCAAGATTCCTACAAAGCGCTACAAGACGGTTATTCGCTTGCCGAAGAAGTTTATAGCCAGGCAAAAAAACGTTTTGAATTGGGCTTAAGCGCCGAATATGACGCTATTTCCGCCGAAGTTCAGATGAAAAATCTGCAACCCAATCTATTGGAAGTAGAAAACGGCATTGAACGGGCTAAATTGTATCTGAAAGTGCTTATGGGAATCGACGCTTCCGTCCCGCTAATCATCAAGGGAAATTTGAGTAGCTACGAAAAAGACATTTACGACGCTAACTCCCCCTCCAAGGGGCAGGGGAATAACACCGATTTGAAACAGTTGGACATTCAAAAAAAGCTGCTGCAAAAATCGCTGCAACTGCAACAAACGCAACGAATGCCCACGCTTGGAGCTTTCGGACAATACGGTCGTGCAGGAACAGGGAATAAAGCGGCAAACAATCCTTTTACGGGATTACCTTCGCCTGCAAGTCAAGCCTGGTACAGTCAGGGATTGTTGGCCGGACTGCAACTGAATATTCCTCTGACAGGTATTTTTACAAATACGGTCAAAGAAAAACAAACCGCCATACAGATACTACAACTTGACATTCAACGCGATTATCTGAAAAAATCCATTGACCTGCAAATTCGCACGGCTGTTGATAATATGAATAAGGCGGCTAAACAGGTGGATGCAGCTAAGAAAAACGAACAGTTGGCGCAAAAAGGATATGAAATCGCGTCCAAACGCTATGAAAACGGCGCGGGAACCGTCCTCGAACTGCAAAATGCTTCGTTAGCGCTTACGCAATCGCAACTTACTTATAATCAGTCGATCGAATCGTACCTTTCCTCAAAGGCCGATTTGGATAAAACGCTCGGAATCGATCCGGAATCAATAAAATAACAAATAAAACAAATAATAATGAAAACAAAAATTCAGTACAAGTTATTCCTTCTTATGGGTTTGATAGTCCTGTTTTCCTGCGGCGAGAAAAAGCAGGAAGCAAATGCGGAGGCAACAACCAATGACGCAAAAGCAAAAAACACGTCCATAAAAAAAGATACGGTAAAAATAAAAACTGCAATCGCCGAATTTCGAAATGTCGAACAGACGGCAAGCTATACCGCTAATGTACAAGCAGATGTGATTAACAAAATCACGCCGGCCATGCCGGGACGCATTGAAAAAATCTTTGTGGAAATCGGAGACAGGGTAAGAGCCGGACAAGTATTGGTTCAAATGGAATCGTCGAATCTGCAACAACAAATAGCGCAACTGGCTAATTTGCAACGGGATTACGACCGCTACGAAGAATTGCTGAAAGTGGGAGGTATTGCGCAACAGCAAGTAGATCAGATAAAAACACAAATTGATGTGCTGAAAGCCGCTATCAAAAATATCGAAGACAATACGCAATTGAAAAGTCCCATCAATGGAGTCATTACAGCCCGAAGCTACGACAACGGTGATGTTTTCGGACAACTGCCGATTCTGACCGTTCAGCAGTTGAATCCTTTGAAAGCCATTATCTACGTTTCGGAATCTTATTTTACGAAAGTAAAAGTAGGCATGACTGTGAAAATCAATCTCGATGTATATGAAAATGAAGACTTTACCGGTAAAGTAAGCCTGATTTACCCGACCATCGACGCGGCTACCCACACCTTTGGCGTGGAAGCGGCCATCGACAACGGCAACTTGAAAGTCCGTCCGGGCATGTTCGGGCGCGTAACGCTGAATTTCGGCACGGTAAAAAGCATTGTCGTTCCCGACCTTGCCGTTCAGAAGCAGGCGGGAGCCAACGATAAATATGTGTTCGTTGTGGAAAACGGCCTTGCCCGATACCGCAAAGTGGAACTGGGACAGCGTTTGGAAAACAATTACGAGATACTTTCCGGCATCAACGACGGCGACATTGTGGTAACCGCCGGACAGTCGCGGTTAATAGACGGAACGCAAGTGGAAATAATTAAGAACTGATGTTTTATATCATTCGCAACTCAAATTTTCACTCGCCCGAGTGTGAGTCGCCCACTCGCCCGTGTTGGTGTCGCCAACACGCCCGTGTTGGTGTCGCCCACTCGCCCGAGTGCGAGTCTCAAATCAATTATCAACTAATAATTATCAATTAGATTATGTCATTATACGAATCAGCGGTTAAGAAACCGATTACAACAGCATTGATTTTCGCGGCAGTCGTCATCATCGGCGCATTTGCGTTTACGCGCCTGCCGGTCGATTTGTTTCCCGACATCGAAACAAACCAGCTGACGGTGATTGTCGCCTATCCGGGCGCCAGCGCTTCGGA
>JAISWH010000011.1 GCA_031271125.1 Dysgonamonadaceae bacterium | reverse complement strand
GCACGCCTGCTATATCCGCTACGCTTTGCAGCGTTCCGGCGGTACTAAGGTTTACGGTTCTGTCTGGTATCAGGGTAATTTCCGTCAGGCTAATGCTGTCTATAGCCGCAGGAGGCTGACTTCCACCGGAGCCGTCATTGCGCCAACTGAACACCAAGCGCTTGCTGCCGGCGTAGGTAGTGGCGGTGCCGCCCCACAGCATGGCAACTGCAAGGCCCATCATCGTTATAAAAAGGCTTGTGCGCTTTTGCCATTCTTGATATTTCATGCCAATAAATATTTTGATAGCAAAGTTAAGTATTTCACACGTAATATAAAAATTAATTTGACATAAACTCCATTATATACGTTGGCTACAAATAATTATTTTAATCAAAATATTTCTCAAACTGCCTAACAAATTACAAAAATACTGAAATTAACCGACCCGTATACACGTCGTTGCCTGAAAAACGGCAAGTGAGAAAAGTCATATTCCCCGGGATGTTCCAGGATAAAAACGCTTTCCGGTTTTAATAAACCGTGCGAAAAAATCATTTCGGGAATCTGGGATAAGTTTGGCAAAACATAAGGCGGATCGGCGAAAATAAAATCAAAAGTTTGCCGGGCGGATACAATGTATTTGAAGGCATCGGTTCTGACAAGGCTTAAATTTTCGGCTGCCAACCCGGCTTTTACCTTTTTGATAAAAGCGCAATGAGCGGCATCTTTCTCAATGCAAACGACTTCACGGCAACCTCTTGAAATCAGTTCAAAGGCAATGCTTCCGGTTCCCGAAAACAAATCCAGGGCAACCGTATCTTCCAGATCCATTAAGTTGCCGATAACATTGAAAATATTTTCTTTGGCAAAATCAGTGGTGGGGCGCGCCTTGAAATTTTTGGGAATATCGAAACGCCTGCTTTTATATTTGCCGCTTATGATTCGCATAAAGAGAAAACAGCCAATTCAAAAGGAATATTGCCGGCGCCGATGGCCTCAAACCGGTATTTATGGGGAATGGGTTCCGGATGAACGTGTTGAATGTGTAACCACAGTTTTTTGATAAGTTCTTCGTTTTGAAAACGTTCTCCCGTAACGCATAGCGAATCGGAAAATCGATTCATTTTCAATTGTTTCCATGTATAAAGGATGTAATAAACCGCATCCTGGAATTTTTCGCAAGGGAAATGATTTCCCAACAAAAACGATTCCCGGGAAAAGCACAGAACATCAATTCCTTTTTCGTGAACATTGACGATCATTTGCTGTTTTTTATGCTTAATGTCCGGTGAAAGGAAATAAGCGATTAACGGCGCCGAATAGTGAACAAATTCGGGTTCGTTGAACGAACGGATGAAAAAATCGTAAACATCTTCGGAAACCGGATATAAAATCTTGAGTTTTGCCGATGAAACCGAATCATCCAACATCTTCTCTTCTTTTTCCGAAAAAATAAATTTGATAAAATCGGTTTTGTATTTATCCGAATAAATCGCGTCGGGAATGTAAGTAAACAACGACGAAAATACTAATACACAAGTTTTTTGAAATGGATAAGCAAAAAATTCGTTTTCGAAAAACAGGTCTTTGAAGACGGAAAAAGCATCGGATTGTCCGGTAGAATTAATTTTGTAGAAAAAATAAGATCCCTTTTCGTCCGGACAATGGAACGAAAAAGAAAACTTTTCCGGATGAACATAAATAGTCAGAACATACTTTCCCGGAGTGTTTAGATTGATCGTTTTGGGAATATCTATTTTCATCCGAAAATACTTGAAAAACACATATAGACCAAGACAATCACGACAACAAATAAAATTGTTTGAATCAGATTTCTCATAAAATCCGGCTTTTAATTCGGCAAATGTACATAAAATTTTTTATATAACATACAGTTTTGCTGCTTGAATCGGATCGACAATTTGAATTCACCCAATGACGGCTGCGATTAGCAAAACAATTCCTCAATCTCAGCGTCGCTCAAATTATCCAACGGATTATTGGAAGTAATATAAGTCTCCGACAACCGGCTCTTTTCTTCTTGCAGGGAAATGATTTTTTCTTCAATGGAATGGGAAGAAATGAAGCGGTAAACCATTACTTTTTTGTCTTGCCCGATGCGATGCGCCCGGCTTACGGCTTGCATCTCGGCTGCCGGATTCCACCATGGATCGATGATAAATACATAATCGGCCTCAGTCAGGTTCAGACCTGTACCTCCTGCTTTCAGGGAAATTAAAAAAGCATTTACGTCTTTATCTTGATTAAAATAGTCGATTTCTTTCTCCCGTTTTTCGGTTTGTCCGGTAAGCATGGCATATTTCCATCCTCTTTCATCGAAAGATTTGGCGATTATATCCAGCAATTTTACGAACGAAGAAAAAATCAAAACTTTATGCCCGTTCGCTTTGACGTCTTCAAAATAAAGCAGAATTTGGTCGAATTTGCCGGAATCGCCCTGATATTGCGGATAAGTCGTGACCGGATGATTCGACAAAAGCCGCAAACGAACCAGACTTTGCAGGGCGACAAAGTTGTTTTTTACGAATAATTCGCGATTTTCCAACAATTTGTTGCGGATACTGTTTTTTTCCGCGATATATACTTTTTCCTGTTCTTCGGTCATGTTACAATAAACGATTTCCTGCGATAAAGGCGGAAGTTCCGGAGTGACTTCTTCCTTAGTTCGGCGCAGTAAAAACGGATGAATTAACCGTTGAAGGATTTCTTGCGGTTTATTGTTTTTTTCTTTGGATATTTTATGAATGTAGTTTTTCCTGAATGCGGACAAATTGCCCAGCAAACCCGGATTAATGAAGTTGAATTGCGCCCAGAGATCAGTTAACGAATTTTCGACAGGTGTTCCGGTAAGACTCAGTTTGTGCGTGGAATACAGTTTCTTAACCGACTGGTAAACAACCGATTCCGAATTTTTGATGTATTGGCTTTCATCCAAAATGAGGTAATAAAACGCATATTTTGCCAGATAGTCCACATCTGCGCGAACCATACCGTAAGACGTAATAATTACCTGATAGGAATTGAATAATTCTTCGATTTGTTCGGGCTTGCTGCGATGGCTTCCCGCGTGAATATATATTTTCAATTGTGGCGCGAATTTCCGTAATTCGTTTTGCCAATTATGTAACAGGGACTTGGGCGCAACAACCAATGAAGCATTCTGCGGCCCGGAATAAACGGATTCCAAAAGCGTAATGGTCTGAAGCGTTTTACCCAAACCCATATCATCGGCAAGACATCCCCCGAAATGTAATTTGCGAAGATGTTCCAGCCAATAAAAACCCTCTTTCTGGTAGGGACGCAGGATTTTGTCCAGATGTTGAGGAATCGCAGGGCGTTCAAGCGGTATCCGATTGAACTTTTCCAATTTTTTTTTGCTGTCTTCGTCGAAAAAAACATTAATGGAAGCGGCCAAAAACTGCGTGTAAATTTTCCGGACGCGAATTTTCCGGCCGGAAGATTCTGTATGCAGAAAAAGCTCCTGATAACGGTGAAACCATTCTTCCGGCAAAATAAAAATACTTCCGTCCGGCAGGACATATTCGATACTTCCGGTTAAAATATGTTTTTTGAACTGACTGAATGGAATTCTGAAGCAGTCGAGAACCACGTCGATTTCCATTTCAAACCAGTCGATTTTCTCGCCGACTTTCGACTCCAACTTAATTTTACCTTGATAATACCGGCGCTCTGTTTTTTGTTCGATTTCATAACTGCTTAATTTGTCGAGATTCAGATTTATCCAATCAATCAAACCGTATTTTTGAAGTATTTCCGGATTCTGTTTCAAGTAAAAATAGTTTTCATTTTGAAGTTCCAGATTCAATTCGAGCAGATAATTGTGGAGGCGTTTTTCCCATTCCAAGTCACGGTCGAACCAACAGATGTTTTCTTGTCCGTTGATTTCTTCCAAACTTACTACCCGTCGTTTTCGCGGGTTAGTCGTGTATACCAAACGACGGTCGCCGTACCGGAAAAACAAACAGAGCATTAAGCGGGAATTAAAATCTTCTCCAAGTTCCAGAATCGCTTTTTTACCGGGATTTCTTTGAATCATTTCGATACCTTCGATACGGACGTCGAACTTGGGAATGGTTTTCAGGATAAATTTTTCGATGTACATTTTTTCCGATGAAGCCGGGACATTGATGTGCGTTTTATCAAAAAAGGGAATCAGTTTTTTTGAATCAATGTTTTCGACCTGATGTATTTTGTTTCCCAAAAGAACCACACAAGGCTCATTTGATAAGACGATGGCCGGTTTTTCCTGCAACAGGATTTCCTCGTCTTTGTTCGTCAGGGAAATAAAATAGCGCAATCCGTTTTCATCCTTGATGAAATTGAAAAGGCAACGGCTTTTTTCGGGAAGGAGTTCGATTTTATCGTGACCGGAAACCGTGCGGAAAGTCGGAGTTTCCCGAAAGTAAAAAGGGATATCGGTTTGCCGGGCTAAATCTAATATTTTTGAACACTGTCTTTCTATCCTCGGCCGAATCAGATTGTCGACAGCGCTTTGCAGAATGTTGGATTTGTCTTTATCGCGGACATAAGCTTTCAAAAGGACTTCATCCGAAATATCATTAACCGCTTTCCACAAAACAACTTCTGCCTCGGAAGCGCCTTTTTCGATTTCTTCATTGATACTGGGAAGTCCTAAAATCCGAATACTTCCGGAGGATTGTTCGATGGCTGAATACAAGTTTATTTTCCATCCGAACCGGCGATGTTCGGTAATGGTTAATATCAGTTTATCATTCACCGTTGCTCATTTTTTTGAGCGGAAGACGGGACTCAAACCCGCGACCCTCAGCTTGGAAGGCTAATGCTCTATCGACTGAGCTACTTCCGCAGATTCAATTACGAATTTTTATTTACGTTAATTACTTCATCCATCCGTAATGATTGAGTGGGTAGTGATGGATTCGAACCACCGAAGGCGTACGCCAGCTGAGTTACAGTCAGCTCCATTTGGCCACTCTGGTAACTACCCTTATTCAATTTCAAACTACGAATTACAAATTTCAAATTGCGTTTTTTTACGCTGATTACTTCATTCATCCGTAATTGTTAATTCGTAATTAATTTTGCAAAGGTACGACTTTTATTTAAATTCGCAAGCCAGAGCCGCCATCCTTATAGCAGTCACGGCACATTCTTCGCCCTTATTTCCATATTTTCCGCCTGCCCGATCAATGGCCTGCTGCAAATTATCTGTCGTCAGCAACCCGAAAATATATGGGATGTCCCCTTCTGTATTCAAGGCGGAAAAACCTTGAGTAACACCTGCACAAACATAATCGAAATGAGGCGTTTCTCCTCGTATTACACAACCCAAACCGATTACCGCATCGGGACGGATGCATCCTGCAACCCGCTTTGCCGCATAAACCAATTCAAAACTTCCGGGAACGGAAACGACGGTTATATTTTCAGGTTTAACGCCATACCTGAGTAAAGTATTGCATGCTCCGTCTCTGAGGTTTCCTGTTATTTTGGAATTCCATTCCGAAACTACAACGGCAAAATGCATATTACTTGCATCCGGAACAATTCCGAGATCATAAACGGATAAATTTTGCAACTCTGTTGCCATTTCAAATGTTTATTTAATTTGAGCGGAAGCGCGGTTGATATATTTATCAATATCGGCGGCTTCCAACGAATTTGCATATTTGTCTTTGATCGTATTATAGACTTCTACCGCTTTTTTGAAATCGGAAAGGCTTTCGTAAGCCAAACCGGCTTTTTTCAGATAAACCGGACTGAGGTATTGACTTTCAGCTTTAGAAGCAGCTTCCCTGAAATATTTGACGCCTTTTTCCACATTATTTGTATTGACATAGCAATCGCCTATCAATCCTGTGACTACAGGGCTGATAATTTTATCATCTACACTGTAGCTTTCCAAATATTCCAATGCCTCATCGTATTGTCCCAAGTGGTAATAACAGATTCCGGCATAAGCCTTAGCTAATTTGCCCGTTTTGGTAAAACCATAATCATCAATGACTCCCAAAAAACCGATATAGGTGACGCTATCTCCATTCAGAGCCAAATCCCATTGCTGACTTGCCAGATAGTTTTCGCCGGGGAAAATAGTTTCTCGCGCTTCGGCTTCTTTCGGAAGTAAATAATACTGACGGATACCGAGAACGGCCACCACAATAAAAATTATTGCTCCAATGCCAATCATGATGTGATTTTTGTATGTCTCAATGAATCTTTCTGATCTGGAAAAGATTTCGCCCACGTTTGCTTCTGCCTGGGTAGGGGTTGTTTTTACTTTTTTTGCCATTGTATGATTGTTTTATTTAAATTCGGATTGCAAAAGTACATCTTTTCTGCTTATTATTAAAATTTTCCCGCATCTTTTTTAAATATTATGGAGAAATAGTTTTATTTAAGCGCTGTCTATAAATTAATGTAATCCAAGAAGGGATAGATTTTTGAAGCAAAATATGCTGAATACCTTTGCTAAACCGGACTGCAGTCAGCAGAAATTTTCATTTCTTCAAAACAATAGAAGGATTAATCCGCAAAAACAATCCGGCGGTAGTTCCGAAATATTTTTCCATCTTTACCGGAACAAGCCCTTCATATTCGGCAAATGCAGGCGCAATAAAACATTCAAAATCAGCTCCCAGATAAAATCCGTTGCCAAATTTCCGTTCATATTTAATACCCGGATTAAAAACCATGATTCGGGGAAAATTCCAATTTTCTTTCGATGTGGATACATTCCCGAAAACCGGATTGCCAAACAGATTGACAAAATCGCCGCTCCGCCAGAAATTCACTTTCAGGTCAAAATCCCAAACCCGGAGATTCAGATTGGAATAAGCAGCCCAACCTTGCTTAAACAAAAACGGTTCTTCCGAATACAAGTTTCTGTAACCGGCTCCCATCAGGCTCAAACCGAGATATTTGAATGTCGGATTATTCAAATTAAAGCCGAATTGCAGACCGGCAGCGCCGTTTGCCAATGATTTCACTTTGCCGTTGATCAAATCAATTTCACCTCCGTGATGATTGATCACCGCCTGAACCGGCACTCCCAAGTAAAAAAATGACTGTGGGTTTGTAATGTGAAAACGACCCGAAGCGCCCATCGTTACAGCCTCGTTATTCGCTTCGTTTTTGAACGTGAAAGTTTCCCAGTTTACCCAAGCATCAAAATGAACAGCTCTCGAATTGTAAATGATTTGAGCGCCCATTTCGGGGTCTGCCGTGAGATTCAATTCGGGATTATACAGAGGCTCAATCAAACCGTGATTACTTCCCCCGTAAATATGTCCCAAAACAATGTTCAGCTGCGGAATGGGCTGAATTTGCGCCCTGAAAAAAGGCAGAAGATGAAATCCCAACTGATAGCCGGAAGCTTTCCATTCGGCAATATCGCGATAAGCATAATTGGGATATTTATCCGCACCCCAATATCTTAACAAAGAAACGCCGGCTTCCAACTTAATCATGGAGGCCGGATAATATGTCAAACGCGGATGGATACGAAATCCCGGCAGGGTATAACCTTTTTGGACGTCGCCGCCGGTTTCCGTATTTTTAAAAAAACTAATGTTGTCGATACACAGATCCACTTCCCCTGCTTTTTGGGAATCAATGCTATAAACGTCTGTAAAAAGACTTTCACAAACAGGGGTTTGCGCCGGCAAGCCCTGAGAAAACAAGCAGCAGGAAAAGAAAAATATCAGGATTTTTATTCTCACATTCTTAACCATTCATCGACGCCAGAAATTCTTCGTTGCTATATGTTTTTTCCAACCGGTCTTTCACAAATTCCATCGCTTCCAGGCTGTTCATATCGGACAGATACTTACGCAAAATCCACATGTGATTAATAATGCCCTGGTCTTGCAACAAATCTTCGCGACGCGTGCTGGAAGCCACAATATCCACGGCGGGATAAATCCGTTTGTTGGAAAGTTTGCGGTCTAATTGCAATTCCATGTTACCTGTTCCCTTAAATTCTTCGAAAATTACATCGTCCATTTTCGAACCGGTTTCCGTCAAAGCCGTAGCGATAATCGTCAGCGAACCGCCGTTTTCGATGTTTCGCGCAGCGCCGAAAAAACGTTTGGGTTTTTGAAGCGCATTGGCATCCACCCCGCCCGACAATACTTTTCCGGAAGCCGGTTGTACGGTATTGTAAGCGCGCGCCAAACGGGTAATCGAATCCAAAAGAATGACTACGTCGTGGCCACATTCAACCATTCGTTTTGCTTTACTCAGAACGATTTCGGCGATTTTCACATGTCTTTCGGCCGGCTCGTCGAAAGTCGAAGCAATCACTTCGGCATCCACACTCCGTTGCATGTCGGTAACTTCTTCGGGACGTTCGTCAATCAGCAGGACAATCATGTAAACTTCGGGATGATTCCAAGCAATAGAATTGGCTATGTCTTTCAATAACATTGTTTTACCGGTTTTCGGCTGAGCCACTATCAGGCCCCTTTGCCCTTTCCCGATCGGTGAAAACAAATCAACGACGCGGGGCGAGATTTTATCTGTTACTTTAGGACTCATGCTGGCTACCAACCGGAATTTTTCGTTGGGGAAAAGAGGCGTCAGATGGTCGAAAGGTACGCGATCGCGCACTTCTTCGGGACGAAGACCGTTGATTAAATCCACTTTTACCAGGGGGAAAAATTTCTCGCCTTCTTTCGGCGGACGAATGGGACCTTCGACAACATCGCCCGTACGCAAACCAAACAGTTTGATTTGGGATTGCGAAACGTAAATATCATCGGCTGAAGAGAGGTAATTATAATCCGAAGAGCGTAAAAAGCCGTAACCTTCCTGTATGATTTCAAGTACGCCCGAAGCAATCAGGATGCCGTCAAAATCAAATGATTTATCCTTCTCTTTCTGATTATTTTGATTATTGGACGCCACCTGGGGTTTGTTATTATTGTTTTCAAAATTGTTGTTCTTAGGCGAGTTTTGATTGGCTTTGTAATTTTGCTGATTGTTTTGTTTCGATTGAGGGGTTTTGGAAGAGAACAAAACTTCGTCCATTAAAGTTTTTGCTTCGGGATTGTGCCGGAATACCAATTTCCCCGGAGACGCGACTTCTTCTTTTTGAACCGGCGCTTCGACAGACTCGGCGACAAGTTCAGCAACCGACGCTTCGACAGGCTCAGCGACCGATGTTTTGACAGGCTCAGTGACCAATGTTTTGACAGGCTCAGCGACAGGTGTTTCGACAGGATTAGCGACCGGTATAGCAACCGGTGTTTCGACAGAATCAACGGCAAGAACTGTGGGAGGTGTTTCGACAGGATCAACCACCGGTCGCGGATCCTGTCGAAGCGTCGGCATCGACTGAGGGATCTCAATCCGTACCCGTTTTTTCTTGGGTTGGTGAACTTCTTTCGGAGTATCCTTCAATGATGGTTTTTCTTCTTTCTGATTTTCTTTTTCCGCAACCTGAGGCGTATCAACAACATCCATCACCGTTTTTTCCGTCTTTTTCCTTAAGTTGGGTCGTTTTTTTTGCCGTTCTTGATTTTTTTCTTTTTCTTTTTCTTTTTTAGAAACTTGCACCTTAGAATTATCCGTTTTAACGGGTGATTTCGGCGCTTCAACAGGCTCAGTGACAGGCTCAGCAACCGGTTCCTGAACTGTAATTCCCGGCTTGGTAATTTTTTTATTCGATTGCTGCTTTTCCGATTTCGGCCTGCGCCCTTTATGTTTAGGCCTTATATCGTCGATTTTACCGGTGGCCGCTTGAAGAGCCGCATTTACAATCGCTTGTTGGTCCAAAATTTGATACACCAAAGTATCTTTGTCCAACTTATCTACTTTTTTCAGGCCTAATTCTTTCGCCAAAGCAACTAAATTGCTTTGTTCCATTTCTTTAAGTTGCAAAATATTATATTTCTGCATAAAATAAATTATAAAATTTCTTTTGAATTGAATACATTATATATTATGAAGCAAACAACTTATAATGTGTTAATGTAAAAATTTTTATGAAGTTATGTACTACTTTTTAGTGAACAAGGTTATTTATGGTGCAAAGATACATATTTTTTTATTAAAACAAGCGATTTTCATAAAATTCTTATGATATAAGCATTTTTCGTGAGCAAATCAATCTTAAACCGGTCATCAATCCGGTAATTAACCACCCATACAATATCTTCGCCGGAGAGAAGCACCCAGATTCTTTCCTTTTGGGGTTTACTGATTTTCCGGTTAGTGAAAAAATCGCTGAGTTTCTGAAAGCCTTTCATTCCGAGCGGAGTAAATCTATCGCCGGGTTCCCATTTCCGAAGAAGTAAAGGGAAACGAAGTTTATCTTTGTCTAAATAAGCAATATGTCTATGAAATTGTATCGTAATCTCGTCCGTACAAGTAATATTCATCCGGAAAGGAAGTTGAATACTCGTCTCGTCCGATTGAATCAAATATATTTTCCCATTTTCCTTTTCTTCCTCATGCGATGTGAGCAAAAAAGCATCTCTGTCTTTTACCAACCGGTGGGTATTGGAATAAAATGTTTTACCCGGCTGCCTGTCAATCGCTTTATGAATGTCCAAAATAACGTCTTTCCCGAATCCGAAATCTTTTAACAACTCAAACAACAGCGTTTCGGGCGAAGGGAAAGTCTTCAGTAAAGGAATATTGATGCGTCCCGATTCTTTGTCAAATATAATTTTCGTCTTTTGTTTAATTTCGGCGTCATAAATCTTGGCAGCTTCATTCAGATTGTACATCATTTGTAGCAAAGCGTCGTTTACCGAAGGATTCAGTTTTTTTAACAAAGGGATCACTTGCAAACGGATTTTATTGCGGGTAAACTCCTGTAAACCGTTGGACGAATCATTGATAAACGAAAGTTTTTCCGTTTCGGCATATTGCAAAATATCCGCTTTGGAAACGCAAAGCAAAGGACGGATAACTTGTCCGTTTCGGGGTTTTATTCCGGTCAAGCCTTTGATGCCTGTTCCCCGAATCAGATTCAACAACAAGGTCTCAACGCTATCATCCTGATGATGCCCGACAGCAATCGCAAGGGCATCTTCATTTTTCCGTATTTCCTCAAACCATTCGTAACGTAAATTCCTTGCCGTCATCTCAATAGAAATTCCTCTTTCTTTTGCTATAGTGGCCGTATCAAAATCTTGCTTGAAAAACGGAATCCGCATAGATACGGCAAATTCATAAGTAAATATTTCGTCTCTGTCGGATTCATCCGCTCGTAGATGAAAATTGCAATGCGCAGCCAAACAATTGTAACCCAGCATATTAAGAATATGCAATAAAACAACCGAATCGGCGCCGCCACTCAGACCGACAACGATTTTCCCATTAGGTCTCAACAAGTTATTTTTTTCGATATAACGTTTGACTGTTTGCAACATCACTCACATTTGTTTGAATTGTGGCGCAAAAGTAACATGATTAAGGATAATAAACAACATTTATCCGATATAATTTCTTATATTTGCATTTCTATTTCAATAACATGATTATGGCAAACCGTTCTATTTCCCGCCTGTTGTCGTTCATTGCCGAAGGATTTAATTCCAACCTGCTTTTCCGGTCGATCAAACCACTGGTTATTCATCCTTTTTATCATACGGTATCCGATGTTTACCTGCCGTATATCCATCCGCTGTATATTCCGAAGAAGATAAAAGATTTTGAAAATGACCTTGAGTTTCTTTTGCGTCATTTCAATGCGGCAAGTATTCATGAAGTAGATTTTTACAGACAAAATCCTGCACAATTAAAAAAGCATGCTTTCCACCTTTCTTTTGACGACGGATTAAGAGGCATTTACGAAAACCTGACGCCTTTGCTTTACCGGAAAGGCGTTCCCGCAACGATTTTCGTAAACAAGGCTTTTGTGGACAACAAACAGTTGTTCTACCGGCACAAAGCCGCGATTCTCATCGACAAATTAAATAAAGGAAAGATTTCCGGAACAGTAAAAAAAGAAATAGACATACAAAAAATTTATGCAATCTCATACTCAAACCGGCATCTTCTGGATGAAATGGCTTTGCTGCTTGAGGTTGATTTTCAATCTTTTTTGGAAACCGAAAAGCCTTATTTGACAAGCGATGAGCTAAAGGAAATGCAGACCAAAGGATTTACAATCGGCGCACACAGTATCGACCATCCCAATTTCAGGGAATTAGAACCGGCCGAACAAATCCGGCAAATAACCGAATCCTGCGCTTTTGTCAAAGAAACTTTCGGGGAACAAAAAGCCTGTTTTTCTTTTCCCTTTTCCGACGAAAACATTCCGGATTCTCTTTTCAAAGCGATTGAAAATACGGCAGATATGACTTTCGGAATTACCGGAATACAGGTAAAGAATAATGGCCGGCATTTCGGACGGATTGATATGGAAAAAAACAGCAGAAACGCCAAGGGGGCAATTAATAAATCCTTTTTAAAAGCAAAAATACATCCAATATGAAAATCGAATGGCTTAAACACGAGGAAATTGATTTTCAAGCATATAATCGTTGCATTGAATCGTCTTCTTTCGGCGCTGTCTATGCCATGTCTTGGTACTTGGACGCTGTCAGTCCGTTTTGGGAATTGTTGATGGCTGAAAATTACCGGTATGTAATGCCGTTGCCGGTTAAGCGGAAATTTAGAATAAAATATTTGATGCAACCTCTTTTCTGCCA
>JAISWH010000190.1 GCA_031271125.1 Dysgonamonadaceae bacterium | reverse complement strand
GGAAATCAGATATTAATCAACGGAAAAGCGGCGGACAGTTATACGTTCAAATACGATTACTATTTTATGATGGGCGACAACCGTCACAACTCGCGGGATTCCCGTTCCTGGGGTTTTGTACCGGAAGATCATGTTGTCGGCAAACCGATCCTGATTTGGCTGTCGCTGGACGACGACCGGGGCTGGTTCAACGGCAAAATCCGGTGGAACCGGATTTTCAGAACTGCAAGCGCCGACTGATACGTGATTTCCGAAGCAACAACCGTTCTTTTATCAACCGCTTATCTGGCGCCGGTGGAATATTACCTGCAGATGAATACCCATCGGCAGGTAATTATTGAGCGGCATTGCAATTACGTCAAGCAGACCTATCGGAACCGTTGTGTGATCGCTTCCGCCAATGGTTTGCAAACGCTTAGCATCCCGGTCATTAAACCGGATTCACCCAAATATCCGACAAAAGATATCCGCATTGCCGAACATGGAAATTGGCGTCATTTGCATTGGAATGCCATTGTTTCGGCCTATAATTCTACGCCTTTTTTTGAGTATTATGAAGATGATTTTCGCCCTTTCTACGAAAAACCGCAAAACTTCCTGTTCGATTTTAACGAAACTTTACGGGAATTAATTTGTTCTTTATTGGATATTTCGCCGAAAGTTAGTTATTCGGATAAATACATTACCGAAATAACCCAAGACACTTTGGATTTACGGGAAACGATTCATCCGAAAAAAGAAACTGCTATTATCCGGTTTCAACCCTATTATCAAGTCTTTGCAAAGAAATCCGGATTTCAGGCCAACCTCAGCATTATTGATCTGTTGTTTAATATGGGGCCGGAATGGGTATTGCTCTTATGATGAGGGAAATAAATTTCGTGATTTTTTTCAATTTCGTTTTTGTAGCGAATGTGTCGGCGCAACCGGGCGGATGTGCCGGGACTGGCATTTATTAATTGAATCTGCGCACAAAAAAAATTAAGAAAAATTATTGTTTTAAGGAAACATTTTGTTATTTTTGCCGTTTAAAAAAGAAAAGACCTAAATTTTACAATGGCAAAAAGAAGAAATCATTTATTAAACTTGATATTTGCTCTATTATGTGCATTTGTTTTTGTGTCATGCAAAGATACAAATTCTTATACCATTCATGGAAATCTAAAAGGCCTTGAAACGCCGGAGTTATATATAGCTACATCTCAAGATTCCGTATTTCAAATAGATACAATCCGGTCGAAAGCAGGTAAGTTCAAGTATAAAAGCAAGTCCGAAGTTCTTCAACCGGCAGTTATTTACATGGAAAAAGGAAACATTTGGGTGACGGTTTGGGTTAAAAACGGAGAAAATATTGTTCTCACGGGCGATATAAATTATCCCGAATTAGTTTTAGCTAAAGGAGGAGGAATTAACGATTTACTATCTGATTTTAAGACAACAAACAACGATTTAATTGAGAAAAAAGGCGATATAAGGGATAAAATTTCGGCTAATTCTAAAGAAAACGACGCCACAAGCGCTGAAATTGCAAGCGCTCAATTTTCATCCCAAATAAAAAATATCGACCAAACTTTAAAAATCCATGTGATGGATTTTGTAAAGTCTCATCCGGCTTCGGTTGCAAGTCTGGTATTGATTCAAGATTTTTTGTTGGATATAGAAAATGCAGCCGATATTCAGCCTGCGCTTTCTTTGATTACCGGCGAAGCCATGGAAAATGAGCTGTATGCAAAATTGCAGGCATGGGTTGAGAAAGACCGGCAGACTGAGGTTGGAAGTCCGGCGCCGGATTTCAATATTTTGAGTGCAAAAAACGATACCATTCGGTTGGAATCTTTCAAAAATAAATATATTCTATTGACATTTGCCGCTTCCTGGTCGCCGTTTTGTGAAACGGATTATGCTAAATGGGTGTCTATCAGGAAAAAATTTTCGGAAAAGGACTTAGGTATGTTAACAATTTCATTGGATGAGCACAAAGCCGATTGGGAAAAATTAGCCAAAGAAAAGGGATTCACCTGGACGCAAGTAATTGACAATTCCGGTTGGTCTTCATCTATGGTCTCATTGTATAATGTTTCGGAACTCCCTTGTAATTATTTGATTGATAAGGATAAAAAAATCATTGGCTCGAAGATGCCGATTGATAGCATTCAAACTATATTAACAAAATTAGAAATTAGAAATTAGAAGTTAGAAAATATTATTTAACGATTTAAACCAAAACCGAACTATGTTAGTAAAAGTCTATGCAGCAGCCCTTCAGGGTATTCATGCAAATATCATCACGATTGAAGTTAATTGCAGTAAAGGGATTAAATTTTTTTTGGTAGGTCTTCCCGACGTCAGTATTAAAGAATCGCATGAGCGGATTACTTCCGCGTTGGGAGTAATCGGTTTGAAATTTCCCCGCAAACAAATTGTTATCAATATGGCGCCGGCCGACGTCAGGAAAGAAGGAGCGGCCTACGATTTGCCGTTGGCCATCGGGATTTTGGCCGGAGCTGAGAAAATCAAAGCCGATAAAATAGAAGATTACTTGATGATGGGCGAATTATCGTTAGACGGTAGTCTGAAATCGGTCAAAGGTGTTTTGCCGATTGCCATTAAAGCGCAGGAAAGCAGTTTCAAAGGTATTATTCTTCCGGCTTGCAATGTGCGGGAAGCAGCGGTAGTACAGGAATTGGAAGTTTACGGTGCGGAAAATATCTCGGAGGTAATTGACTTTTTCAATGGTAAAAAAGAATTGAACCGTACTATTGTCGATCCGCATCAGGAATTTTATGACAATCAAACTAAAATCGACTGGGATTTTTCGGAAGTCAAAGGGCAGGAAGTTGCCAAAAGAGCGATTGAAGTAGCCTGCGCCGGCGGGCACAACATCCTCCTTGTGGGTAGTCCGGGGGCCGGTAAAAGTATGTTGGCTAAACGAATACCGTCCATTCTGCCGCCACTGACTTTAAGTGAAAGTTTGGAAACGACGAAGATTCATTCGGTTGCAGGAAAAATCAATCACAACGGCTCGTTGATTGCGGTGCGTCCGTTTAGAAGTCCGCACCATTCCATATCTATGGTGGCGATGGTTGGCGGCGGATCATATCCGCAACCGGGTGAAATCAGCCTCGCGCATAACGGCGTTTTGTTTTTGGACGAAATGGCGGAATTTACCCGTGGCGTTTTGGAAGTCCTGCGGCAACCGCTGGAGGATCGAAAAATCACCATTTCACGGGCGAAATTTAGCATCGACTATCCGGCGGGATTCATGTTGATTGCATCTATGAACCCTTGTCCCTGCGGGAATTTCAACAATCCCAACAAAGCCTGTGTCTGTACGCCCGAACAAGTTCGGAAATACTTGAACCGCATCTCGGGACCCTTAATGGATCGGATTGATATTCAGGTAGAAATCGTGCCTGTTCCGTTCGAGGATATTTCGGATATTCGTCCGGCCGAGTCGAGTGAAAGCATCCGCGAGCGGGTAATCCGGGCGCGAAAGATTCAAGGAAACCGTTTTTCCGGAGAAGCCGGCGTCTATTGCAATGCTCAGATGCACACCCGTTTGCTTCATCAACACGCTCAACCGGACGCCGCCGGTTTATCCCGTTTGAAGGATGCTATGGAGCGTCTCAACCTTTCGGCACGCGCTTATGATCGTATTTTGCGGGTTGCGCGTACTATTGCGGATTTGGAAGGCTTCGAAAGGGTACAGGTCGGACATATTGCAGAGGCGATTGGTTACCGGAATTTGGATCGGGAGAATTGGGCTGGTAATGGGTTTTGATGTGGTATCGGAAATTCACCCCCGTTTACACAAAAAATGGGTAGTACAAAAAAAGTTTGTTATACAATGAAAAAGTGAAAAGGTTTTTACAATAATCCAATTTTTTCCCGCTATTGCTTAAAAAATGCCGGTTTTTCAAGAAAAACAATTTTTATTTATAATTATTGCCCGATATTAAGCAGAAAATTGTAACTTTGCAGCCTGAAAAAAAAATAAAGGAGTATTGAAAAGATGATTAATGATGCAAGTTTGTACCGGTCCGAATATGAACATGATGCCTGTGGTGTTGGCTTATTGGTTGATATACATGGAAATAGGTCGCACGATATTGTAGAGAAAGGTTTACAGGTACTCGAACACATGCTTCACCGCGGAGCGGAAAGCGCCGATAATAAAACCGGAGATGGAGCGGGAATTACCCTGCAAATCCCCCATGAGTTTATCCTTTTACAAGGTATTCCGGTTCCCGAACGGGGAAAATACGGAACCGGACTGGTTTTTCTCCCGAAAGATGACGAACAGGCTTCCCTGTACATGGAAGTCTTGCAAAATATTGTCGAACAGGAAAGCCTGAAAATGTTTGCCATCCGTGATGTTCCGGTCAACAGCGATATTCTGGGCGAAATTTCGATGGCGAATGAACCGACTATCAAACAAATATTTGTTGTAGGGGAAGACCGCTCTGATGTTTTGGAACAAAAGCTGTATATCGTCCGGAAAAAAATGGAAAACAAAATCCTGAAATCTTCCCTGACCGATAAGAAAAGTTTTTATATCGTCAGCCTTTCCACGCAACGCATTGTGTATAAGGGAATGTTGACTTCCGTGCAGTTGCGCGATTATTTTACCGACTTGACTAATCCTTATTTTACGAGCGGTTTGGCCCTGGTTCACTCGCGTTTCAGTACGAATACTTTTCCCAGCTGGGATTTGGCGCAGCCTTTCCGTTTGCTCGGGCATAACGGCGAAATCAATACCATTCGCGGGAACCGTTACTGGATGCAAGCCCGCGAAAGCGTGCTGAAAGTGCCGGAATTAGGAAAATTGGACGAACTGTTTCCGATTATTCAGCCCGGTATGTCCGATAGTGCATCCTTAGATAATGTGCTGGAATTTTTGGTTATGGCGGGAATTTCGTTTCCACACGCCATGTCGATGCTTGTTCCCGAAAGTTGGAATGAGAAAAATCCGATTTCCGATGAGTTGAAAGCGTTTTACGAATACAACAGCATTATCATGGAGCCTTGGGACGGTCCGGCGACCTTGCTGTTTACCGATGGACGTTATGCCGGAGGAATGCTCGACAGGAACGGACTTCGTCCCGCCCGTTATCTGATTACGCATGGCGACATTATGGTTATCGCTTCGGAAGTGGGCGTATTGCCGTTTGAAGCCGTTGAAATAAAAGAAAAAGGGCGTCTTCAACCCGGTAAAATGTTGATGATCGACACGAAAGAAGGAAAAGTGTATTACGACTCCGAATTGAAAGCGGAGTTAGCTGCCGCTCACCCGTACCAAGAATGGTTGTCGAAAAACCGGATTTCGTTGAGCAATATATCTTCGGGAAGAACAGTTAGATACGACGTCGATAACCAGTCGGCGTATCTCAAGGTTTTCGGTTATACGCAGGAAGATATTGAAAAACTGATTATCCCGATGGCCGTTGAAGGAAAAGAGCCGATCGGCTCAATGGGTAATGATACGCCTTTGGCCGTTTTGTCGGATAAACCGCAACGGATGTTCAATTATTTCAGACAGTTATTTGCTCAGGTAACCAATCCGCCGATTGACCCGATCCGGGAGGAATTGGTAATGTCTTTGGCGCTGTACATCGGTTGCCAGGACGGTAATGTACTTGAGTCTTCGCCGGATTTGTGCAAGATGGTGAAACTGCCGGTGCCGATTATCAACAATATTGATTTGGATATTTTGACGCACTTGGGTTACAAAGGCTTTAAATCTTTGACTGTTCCTATGTTGTTTGATGCGACTTCGCTTGCCAAAGGCGCAAGATTTTTGTCGGACGCATTAAACAATCTTTGCCAACGGGCCGAAAAAGCAGTGGATGAAGGTTATCATTATATTATTTTAAGCGATAGGGGAGTGGATGCTGAACATGTGGCAATTCCTTCGTTATTAGCCGTTTCGGCAGTTCACCACCATTTGATTGAAAAACGGAAAAGAATGCAGATTGCGATTGTGGTTGAAACAGCCGAAGCCCGCGAAGTCAATCATTTCGCACTCTTGTTTGCCTTTGGTGCGACGGCTGTCAATCCTTACATGGCTTTTGCCGTTTTGTACGAAAAAGTGAAATTGCACGAGATACAATTGGATTATCATACGGCAGAAAAAAATTACATTAAAGCCGTATCCAAAGGCTTGTTGAAAGTCCTTTCCAAAATGGGCATTTCCACTTTGTGGAGTTACCGCGGCGCCCAGATTTTTGAGGCTGTCGGCGTCAGTCAGAAAGTGTTGGATACTTATTTTAAGGAAATGACTTCGCGGATTGGCGGCGTTGAATTGTCCGATATTGCGAAGGATGCTTTGCTTTCACATCATGAAGCCTTTGATGATCAAGGCGCTCCCGATTTCAAATTACAATCCACTTATACCGTGCGGAATGTAGGCATCTACACATTTCGCAAAGAAGGCGAATACCATGCATGGAATCCCGAAACCATTTCCAAGTTACAGATAGCCGCTCGTTTGGGCGATTACCGGAAGTTTAAGGAATATACCGATATTACGGACAACAAGATGCAGCCGATATTCCTGCGCGATTTCATGACTTACAAACGTAAACCGATTGATATTTCCAAAGTAGAACCGGTCGAAGCAATCACGAAACGTTTTGTTACGGGGGCAATGTCTTTCGGTTCCATCAGCAGGGAAGCGCATGAAGCGATGGCTATCGCGCTGAATATCCTTCATGGGAAAAGCAATACCGGCGAAGGCGGGGAAGACCCGGCGCGTTTCAAAACCGGCGAAGACGGTTTGAATCGTCGTTCGGCTATCAAACAGATTGCTTCAGGACGCTTTGGCGTGACTGCCGAATACCTGATTAATGCCGATGAGCTGCAAATCAAAATCGCGCAAGGCGCTAAGCCGGGCGAAGGCGGACAGTTGCCGGGATTCAAAGTAGATAAAATTATTGCGAAAACCCGTCACTCCATTCCCGGAATTACTTTGATTTCGCCGCCGCCTCACCACGATATTTACTCGATTGAAGATTTGGCGCAGTTGATTTTTGATTTGAAAAACGTGAATCCCCATGCTCAAATCTCTGTGAAATTAGTTGCCGAAACAGGCGTCGGCACCATTGCCGCCGGCGTGGCTAAAGCCAAAGCCGATATGATTTTGATCAGCGGTGCGGAAGGCGGGACAGGCGCAAGCCCGATGAGTTCCATCAAACATGCCGGTATTTCGGGCGAACTCGGATTGGCGGAAACGCAGCAAACGTTAGTCATGAACAACTTGCGTGGATTTGTCCGTTTGCAGACCGACGGTCAGTTGAAATCGGGCAAGGACATTATTATTTCCGCCTTGTTGGGCGCGGAAGAATTTGGATTTGCCACCAGCGCTTTGATTGTACTCGGTTGCGTGATGATGCGCAAATGTCATCTGAATACTTGTCCGGTAGGCGTTGCGACTCAAGACGAAAGGCTTCGCGCACGCTTCAAGGGAAAACACGAATACCTGCTTCATTATTTCACATTCCTTGCGCAGGAAGTCCGCGAACACCTGGCTCAAATGGGTTTTAGGAGTATGGATGAAATCATCGGCCGTTCGGATTTGATTGAAATACGGAAAGATTTGAAATACAATGATAAAGCGGCAAAGTTGGATTTCTCGAAATTAATTCATTTTGTGAATAATGGGAATGATATCCGTTGCACGAAAAAGCAAGATCATAAAATCGAACATGTTTTGGACCGGGAATTGATTCGCAAAAACAAACCGGCCATAGAAAAATCGCTTCCCGTTGAAATGAATGTCGGCATTGCCAATACCGACAGGGCGGTAGGCGCCATGTTGTCGGGCGAAATAGCCAAACGGTATGGCAATCGAGGTTTGCAGGACGGTACAATTACGATTAGCTTCAAAGGCTCTGCCGGACAGAGTTTCGGCGCTTTCCTCGCCGCCGGCGTCACCTTTTGCCTGGAAGGCGAAGCCAACGATTATCTCGGCAAAGGGCTTTCGGGAGGACGTATCTCGGTGGTTCCGCCCAAATTCAGCGTGTTCGTTCCGGAAGACAATATCATAGCCGGTAACACTTTATTGTATGGCGCGACTTCCGGCGAAGTATATATTAACGGCAGGGTAGGGGAGCGCTTCTGCGTGAGAAATTCGGGCGCAATCGCTGTCGTGGAAGGCGCCGGCGATCACTGCTGCGAATACATGACCGGCGGGCGGACGGTGGTTTTAGGCTCGACCGGGAAAAATTTCGCCGCCGGCATGAGCGGCGGATTGGCATACGTCCTGGATATGAAAGGCGATTTCGATTATTTCTGTAATATGGAAATGGTTGAACTGACGCTGATTGAAGATAAATCGGACAGTTTGGAACTGAACCGTTTGATTTCGCAACATTATTATTATACGCAAAGCGCTTTGGCGAAAAGAATTTTGGATGATTGGGACGAATACCTCAAGCATTTTATTAAAGTCACGCCGATTGAGTATAAAAAAGTGTTGCAGGAAGAGAAAATGGAAGCGATAAAAAAGAAAATTGAGATGGTTGAATCGGATTATTGAGTAGTTATGGGAAACGCAAAAGCATTTTTAACGATAAATAGAAAGGAAGCCGGTTATCGTCCGATATTTGAACGAATTGCCGATTTCAGTGAAGTGGAGCAAACCTTAAACATGGAGGATCGGATGTTGCAAGCCTCCCGCTGTATGGAGTGTGGAGTCGCTTTTTGCCATTGGTCTTGTCCTTTGGGCAATTTGATTCCCGAATGGCAGGATTTGCTGTACAAAGGAAAATGGTTTGAAGCCTACCGGGTATTAAACGCTACGAATAATTTCCCCGAATTTACAGGCAGGGTATGTCCGGCGTTGTGCGAAAAAAGTTGTGTGTTGAATATGCAACATCAGCCTTTGACGATTCGCGAAAACGAAGCGGCTATAGCAGAACATGCTTTCCTGGAAGGATTTGTGAAAGCCTATCCGCCTAAAAAGCGAACGGGAAAGAAAGTAGCCATCATCGGTTCGGGTCCGGCCGGTCTGGCTGTTGCCGATATGTTGAACCGGAAAGGTCATTTGGTAACGGTTTATGAAAAAGATGAAGCCATTGGCGGTTTACTCCGTTTGGGAATCCCCGATTTCAAACTGAACAAAAGAGTTATTGACCGCCGGTTGAAACTTTTGGAAACGGAAGGTATTCTTTTTACGACGAATACGGAAGTCGGTAAAGATTTGTCCGTCGAAAAGTTGATGTCCTCGTTTGATGCGGTTTGCCTGACGACAGGCGCAGGCGTTCCGCGTGACTTGCCCATTGAAGGACGGGATTTGAAAGGGATTCATTTTGCTTTGGATTTCCTGAAACAGCAAAACCGCATCGTAGCCGGACAAACCATACCGGCTGCCGAACAAATATCGGCCAAAGGTAAAAAAGTGCTGGTAATCGGCGGTGGAGATACCGGTTCGGATTGTGTTGGGACGTCTATTCGCCGGAAAGCGGCGAGCGTGACGCAGATAGAAATTCTGCCCCAACCGCCTGTGGGCGAAAATCCCGATACGCCATGGCCTTCTTATCCGAATATACTGAAAACATCCAGTTCCCACGAAGAAGGGGTTACGCGCCGCTGGTCGTTGGCGTCCAAACGTTTTATCGGAAATAAAGGGAAATTGACCGGCGTGGAAGTTGTTGAAGTGGAATGGACAAAAGACGAATCCGGTCGTTTCGCGATGAAAGAAACCGGTAAACCCGAAATTATTCCGGCCGATTTGGTACTGCTTTCCATGGGATTTACGCAACCGGTACACGAAGGTCTGTTGGACGACTTGGGCGTGAAATACGACGCTCGCGGAAATGTGGAGGCTGTGAAGCCTAACGAATCGTCGGTAGCGAAAGTTTTTGTAGCTGGGGATGTTACTACCGGAGCAAGTTTGGTAGTGCGTGCGCTGTATTCGGGACGGAAGGCGGCGGAAATAATAGAAAATTATTTGCTTCCCAGATAAAGCGCTTAATGGCAAAAAACATAAAATATTTAGTAACAGGGACAGGTGGAGTCGGAGGAAGCATTGCCGGATTCCTTGCACTTGCAGGGAAAGACGTAACTTGTATAGCTCGCGGCGCTCATTTACAAGCTATTCGCGAACGGGGGCTGAGATTGAAATCCGACCTGAAAGGAACTCGTTGTATCCGGATACCGGCTTACACTTCCGAAGAATTTACAGGCCAAGCCGATGTGATTTTTGTCTGTGTAAAAGGATATTCCCTTGAATCCATCGCCGGTCTTATTCAAAAAGCCTCGCATAAAGATACTTTGATTATACCGGTTTTGAATGTCTATGGGACAGGCGACAGGATTCAAATGATGATAGATGGCCGTCGGCTTAAGCCGTCGGTAAATGGAGCAATAGCGCTCGACGGTTGCATTTACATCGTTTCGTTTATTTCCGCTCCGGGTGAAATCACCCAAATGGGAAAAATATTCCGGTTGGTGTATGGGGTGAGAAAGGGAACGCTGGTTTCGCCCGAAAAAATGCAAGCCATTCGGGATGACTTGACCGAAAGTGGCGTCAAAGCAGTTATTTCCGAAGATATTAACCGAGATACTTTTATCAAATGGTCGTATATTTCCGCGATGGCGCTCACGGGCGCTTATTTTGATGTACCGATGCGGGAAATACAAAAAGCAGGCGAAGAACGGGAAGTATTCATCGGATTGTCGACCGAAAGCGCCGAAATCGGACGGAAACTGAGCATCCCGATACCCGACGATTTGGTTGCTTACAACCTCAGAATATTGGACAATTTAGATCCCGACAGCACGGCTTCTTTACAAAAAGATATTGCCAAAGGGCATGAATCCGAAATGGATGATTTGCTGTTCAATATGATTCGAATAGGGGGAAAAACCGGAGTTAAAACGCCCGTTTATCAAAAAATTGCCGAGTGGTTTTATTATTCCAACAAAAACACCTCCGAAGGTGCGGATCGCTTCAAGACATTCAAATGAACATCTTTCCCGATGCGAATCCCATACGCACCCATCGCCATTTCCACTGTTTTGTATGCCAAATCGGGATGATTGTTTTCTTTGCTCAGGTGGCAAAGCCAGATATTTTTCAAGTGTAGATCGAAATTAGCGGCTAAAAATTCGGCGGTCTCGGAATTACATAAATGGCCGTTTCCATCGGAAATCCGTTTTTTTAAATATCCGGGATAATTGCCGCTTCGTAACATTTCCCGGTCGTAATTGGCCTCGACAACCAAATGATTAGCCATTCGGATGTATCCGCCTACCGTGTTGTCGATATGTCCCACATCTGTTGCCAAAACCCATTTATGATGGTTGTAATCAACCAAATATCCTACGCAATCGCTGGCGTCGTGCGGAATTTCAAAAGCCGTAATCTTAAAATCTTTGATGCAAACCGATTCTTCTTTTTCGATAATCCGGCGCGAAAGGCTTAGTCTTTCGTCGATATATTTGCTGTTTTCCAATCCGACATGAACTTTTTGCGTAGCATAAATAGGGATACCGTATTTTTCACCGAGACTTCCAACCGATTTAATGTGGTCGGCATGATCATGAGTGATAAACACCGCCATAATCTGTTCCAATTCAATGTTATTTTCTTTCAGTGTTTTTTTTATGCTGCGTATTCCAATACCGGCATCCATAAGAATACCATATTCGTCTGTACCCAGATAATAGCAATTTCCGCTGCTTCCGCTCGCTAAACTCAGGAATTTTAATCCCATCCGATTCAATAAGTGTAAATTTGCCGATTAATATTATAGAATTATCGAAAACGTCGGCAAAGGTAAGAAATTATTCCAAAAATTTTACTACTTTTGCGTTTTAACTTGATAAACAGATATAATATGATGAAGACATTCATGGACGATAATTTTGTTTTGCAAACGGATACGGCGCAACAACTTTATCACGAATACGCTGAAAAACAACCGATTATTGATTATCACTGTCATTTAGACCCCAAACAGATTGCGCAAAACAGGCAGTTTGATAATTTGGGACAAATCTGGCTGGAAGGAGACCATTATAAATGGCGCGCTATGCGAACCAACGGCATTGATGAGCGATATATTACCGGTACGGAAACTTCCGATTGGGAAAAGTTTGAGAAATGGGCGGAAACCGTTCCTTATACCATGCGTAATCCTTTGTATCACTGGACACATCTGGAACTGAAAACGGCTTTCGGCGTTCGTTCGATTCTCAAACCGGAAACGGCTAAGGATATTTACGAAAAGTGTACCGCTTTGTTGCGGACGCCCGGATACAGCGCCCGTGGCCTGATGCTGAAATACAATGTCCGTGTGGTTTGTACGACCGACGATCCTGTCGATTCCCTGGAATATCATATCGCTTTGAAAAAGGAAGGATTTCAGGTAAAGGTGTTGCCGACTTGGCGTCCCGATAAGGCGATGGCGGTCGAAAATCCTGCCGCTTTTCGGGCTTATGCGGATAAATTGTCGGAAGTTTCGGGCGTTACGATTGCTGTTTTCGATGATCTGTTACAGGCTTTGAAAGTCCGTCACGATTTCTTTGCTTCGGTGGGTTGTAAATTGTCCGACCACGGTATCGAAAGGTTTTATGCGGAGGATTATACCGCTTCGGAAATCAACGCGATATTTAAAAAGGTGTATGGCGGAACTCAGTTGAGCGGGGAAGAGATTCTGAAATTCAAATCGGCCATGCTTTACGAGGGTGGAAAAATGGATTGGGAAAAAAACTGGACGCAGCAATTTCATTACGGTGCGCTCAGAAATAACAATTCGGTGATGTTCAAAAAATTAGGGCCGGATACGGGATATGATTCCATTGCCGATTACAATACGGCTAACGCGCTTTCCCGGTTGTTGGATAAACTCCACAGCGAAGGCCGATTGGCAAAAACAATTCTTTACAATCTAAATCCCCGCGACAATGATATGATTGCTACCATGTTGGGAAATTTTCAGGAAGGCCCTGTTGCCGGGAAAATACAATTCGGTTCGGGTTGGTGGTTTTTAGACCAGAAATATGGGATGGAGGCGCAGATGAATTCCTTGTCCGTATTGGGCTTGCTGAGCCGTTTTGTGGGGATGCTGACCGATTCGCGGAGTTTCCTGTCCTATCCGCGCCATGAGTATTTCCGGCGGATACTTTGCAATTTGATTGGTAACGACGTGGAACAAGGGTTGTTGCCGGCCTCGGAACTTCCGTTCCTGGGGAAATTGGTGGAAGATGTATCGTATAATAATGCAAACAGGTATTTTGAATTTATTTAAGCCGCTAAAAATTTAATTTATGCCACTAATGCACGAATTAACGCGAATAAAATTAGTGAAAATTAGTGCATTAGTGGCAAAAAAATTAAGTGGCAAATAAAAAAATTAAACGTATGAAAAAAGTAATGACTTTTGGGGAGATAATGCTTCGTTTAGCCACTCCCGATTATCTCAGGTTTATTCAGTCGTCGCAGTTGAACGCTACCTTTGGCGGCGGTGAGGCCAATGTAGCCGTTTCTTTGGCGAATTATGGTATTCCCACCGAATTTGTAACTCGTTTGCCGAAAAATGATATTGCCGAATGGTGTATTTCCGAATTGCGAAAATACAATGTCGGTACGGAACAGATTATCCGCGGCGGAAGTCGCGTCGGAATCTATTTCCTTGAAACGGGGGCTGTTGCCCGTGCTTCCAAGGTAGTTTACGACCGGGCGGAATCGGCGATTGCCCAAATCGAACCGGGCATGGTCGATTGGAAAAGCATTTTCAAAGAAGCGCAGTGGTTTCATTGGACGGGGATTACGCCGGCTTTGTCGCAAGGGGCTGCCGACGCTTGTCTTGAAGCGATTCGGATAGCTAACGAAATGGGTGTGACGGTTTCCTGCGACTTGAACTATCGTAAAAATCTCTGGAAATATGGGAAACAGGCTTCCGAAATTATGCCGGTTTTAGTGGAAGGTTGCGATATTATCCTTGGGAATGAGGAAGATGCGGAAAAGGTTTTCGGTATCAAACCCGACGGATTTGACGTATCGCACACGGGAGGCGAAGTCAATGCCGCCGAATTTGAGTCGGTTTGTACACAGTTGATGAAGAAATTCCCGCGGGCGAAAAAGGTTGTTATTACCTTGCGCGGTTCGATCAATGCCAACCACAATACTTGGGGCGGTTGTTTGTATTCCGGCGGAAAACTTTATCAATCGAAACGTTACGACATTACTCACATTGTGGATCGGGTAGGGGGTGGCGACTCTTTCATGGGCGGCTTGATTTACGGATTAATCTCTTATCCCGAAAGCGATGAGAAAGCCTTGGAATTTGCTGTTGCGGCGTCTGCTCTGAAACATACGATTTATGGTGATTTCAATCTTGTGACGGTATCGGAGGTTGAACAATTAATGAAAGGCGATGGCTCGGGGAGGGTTTTGAGGTGATTTCAACGGGTTTGAGAGCTTGAGATTCTTAAGACGCTTAAATTAATAAGATATGGCAAAATTTAATAAACTAAAAACACTGACTGCGATGCTGGAAACCGGTATGGTTCCGGTTTTCTATCACAAGGATATTGAAGTCGCAAAGAACGTTGTAAAAGCCTGTTATGCAGGCGGAGTGAGGGCCTTTGAATTTACCAACCGCGGTGAATTTGCCCATGAGGTATTCGGCGAACTAAATAAATTCGTTGCTAAGGAATGTCCCGAACTGATTATGGGCGTGGGTTCGGTAGTCGATGCGCCTGTGGCTTCCTTATACATTCAGTTGGGCGCTAATTTTGTAGTCGGCCCGTTGTTCAATCCCGATGTAGCGAAGGTATGCAACCGCCGGTTGATACCCTATACGCCCGGTTGCGGTTCGGTATCCGAAATCGGTTTTGCGCAGGAAGCGGGTTGCGATTTATGCAAAGTTTTTCCGGGCGACGTTTTAGGCCCGAATTTCGTAAAAGGCTTGAAAGCGCCGATGCCCTGGTCGCTATTGATGGTAACCGGAGGCGTCAAACCCGAAGAAGCCAACCTGAAAGCCTGGTTCGATGCGGGTGTTTCTTGCGTAGGAATGGGTTCCAACCTTTTCCCAAAAGATGTAATCGAAGCGAAAGATTGGGATAAAATTTCCGCGCTTTGCAAAAATGCTTTGGAAATTGTCGGAAATGTAAAATGTAGAATGTAAAATATAGAATGTAAAATATAAAATGTAGAATGTAAAATGGTAAATCAGGAATCTAATGCCAAAATGACCAATTATCGTTGGGTCATTTGCTCCATGTTGTTCTTTGCAACCATGGTTAATTATCTGGATAGGCAGGTGCTTTCTTTGACGTGGAAAGACTTTATTGCGCCGGAATTTCACTGGACAAACAATGATTACGGAACGATAACAGCCCTATTTTCAATTTTTTATGCTGTTTGTATGTTATTTGCCGGACGTTTCGTTGATTGGATGGATACGAAAAAAGGTTTTCATTGGGCCATTGGCGTATGGTCGATTGGTGCGATACTGCACGCATTTTGCGGTATTGCCACTTCGGGCATAACAGCCGGAACATGGTTTGTTGGTTTTGAAGGCGCGAGAGAAGCCATCGCCGTTGTACAGAATGTGGGACGGGTCGCTTCGGTCAGTGTGACGCTCTTTATTTTTGCGCGTTTTGTATTGGCTTTGGGTGAAGCGGGCAACTTTCCTGCCGCCATCAAGGCAACGGCCGAGTATTTTCCTAAAAAAGACCGCGCTTATGCCACAAGTATTTTCAATGCAGGTTCTACTATCGGTGCGCTTGCTGCGCCGCTCAGTATACCTGTGATTGCGAAATATTACGGTTGGGAAATGTCGTTCATCATTATTGGCGCCTTGGGCTTTATTTGGATGGGTTTTTGGCAATTCATTTATAACAAACCCGAAAAACACTCCAAAGTGAATAAGGCTGAATTGGAATACATTTTGTCCGATTCGGAAGTTGTACAGAAAACATCGGAAGCAAAAGAAAAAGTGCCTTTTTTACAATGTTTTAAGTATAGTCAGACCTGGGCGTTTGCCTTTGGAAAATTCATGACCGACGGTGTTTGGTGGTTTTATTTGTTTTGGATGCCGGCTTATTTGAGTGACGTTTACGGTATCAAATCGTCCGACTCTTTGGGACAATGGGCTATTTTCGTGATTTATCTGATAGTTATGTTGTCGCTTTACGGAGGAAAACTGCCTACGATTATTATTAATAAAACCGGAAAGAATCCTTATGCGGCGCGGATGCAGGCGATGTTGATTTTTGCATTTTTCCCGCTTTTAGCGCTTTTGGCGCAGCCCCTTGGGTACATTTCGTTCTGGATTCCGGTCGTGATTATTGGTATTGCAGGAGCGGCGCATCAATCGTGGTCGGCCAATATTTTTTCAACAATCGGCGATATGTTTCCCAAGAAAGCAATTGCAACGATTACCGGTATTGGCGGAATGGCGGGTGGCGTAGGTTCGTTCCTGATCAATAAAGGTTCGGGATGGTTGTTTGACTTTACCGAAAATTCCGCTATGCAACTGTTGGGGTTCAAAGGAATTGAAGTCGGTTATTTTATTGTTTTTTGTGTTTGTGCGGTTGCTTACTTGATCGGATGGGTTGTGATGAAGGCTTTGGTACCCGAATATAAGCCGATTACTGATTTGTAAGCTTGTCCGGGTAAATGGATATCTGTATCTGAAAATATAGACCTAAAAGGTTGTATTTCCTTTCGATTTCAAAAACGAAATAAATCACTATCGTTATCCGATTATATTAAAAGTATCAAGGTTGCCACATCACTCCGGATGAAGCAATCGACTGGTTATTTCTCTATCCCCCAATCGCTTCGCTTCATTGGGGGTTATTCATATTCAGACCTGCGGTCTGTCGCTTCTGCTAAACACAGGGTTTTGCTGGTGACCCGTTTCGACTTTTAAAAAGATTTTTTATGAAAATATTAAATTTTCTATAGCTAAAGGGAAAGCGCCAAACGGAAACCCAAATAAATGAAGCGAATACCCGGAGTACTGAGGCAGCGAAACGAGACGCGGCAGTTAATCGAGCCAAAGTCCCAGCTACCGCCACGAATCACACGGAACGATCCCCCGGAAGACCCTTGTGGATTGGTCTGAGCCGAGCTGCTATAAGAGTCGTACCAGTCGTAGCACCACTCCCATACATTACCGCTCATATCGTAGATTCCTAATTCGTTGGGCGATTTTGTACCGACAGGGTGGCTACTGCCGCTGTTGCCGTCGTACCAAGCTACGCTGTTCACATCATTGCTGCCGTTATATTCGTAGCCTTGACTGTATTTGCCACCGCGAGCTGCATATTCCCATTCGGCTTCAGTAGGTAAATGGTAGTTCTTACCTGTCAACTCGCTTAATTTATCAATAAATGTTGTTGCATCACTCCAACTGACATTATACACCGGATAGTTGTCGCCCAAACCATAAGAAGAAGTGGGAGCTTCGCCGGGGTAAGTACCCATTACCGCTTTCCACAAGCCCTGTGTTACTTCGTACTTGCCGATGGAATAATTGCTCAGGGTTACACTGTGTGCAGGGCGCTCATCATAATCATACTCACTGCTCTGTTCTGCGGTGGCACCCATCGTAAAGGTTCCGCCTTCTACGCCAATCATATCAAACGAAACCCCGTTTACTGTTTCGGTGAAGGTTTTTCCGCCCTTGTTGCCTTCTTCATTGTACGAAATCACTTGCGAGGCTTCGCTCAATATGCCGGCAAGGGTAGCGTTGCAGGCTTTTACCTTGTAATAATTAGTGCCGTTTAGAGGTGAGTTGTCCGTAAATGAAGTCCCGGCAATTCCTTCAGCCAGCAAGGTGTAAGCATCGTTATCGCTGCTGCGCTGCACTTCATAATTCGTTGCTTCTGCTACGCTATTCCACGATACCTGGATGGTATTATTGTCGAGCGTCGCCGTTACATTCGTGGGCGACGGCAGCAATTCGCAAAAAGTAAGACTGTCGATTTGTAATACATTGAAAACATTTATAATATTGCCGTTGCGGTGCATTTGAATATACATATCCTGCGCAGAAACGGAAGTTCCTGTTCCTGTCAAAGCGAGAAATAAAATTAAAAAGGAGGATTGGATGAGCGTTTTCATTACCTTTGTTTTATTGTTTGATAATTTTTTTAGTACTCTTGATTTCTTTGCCGCTTGCCTGAACAATATAGACGCCCGCAGGGGAAGCCGTTAGGGACTGGCTTGCCAAAGTTGACCGGGGCGTAATCTCGTACAGCAGTACGCCCTGGATGTTAAATACTTTTACTGTCTCTATATCTGTCTCACTTTCAAGCACAATATTACCTTCGACAGGATTAAAATAGATGTTGA
>JAISWH010000074.1 GCA_031271125.1 Dysgonamonadaceae bacterium | reverse complement strand
TCGTAGTTGTCGTCTTCTCAATCAACGCAACATACATGGTATCAATTAAGTTACCGGTATCCCCAAGCCAAACTTTTCCGGGCTGACGCATGAAAATAATCGGAAGTTCCAAACCACCCACCGGTGTGCTTGAAAGGACAGGATGCCATTTTCTACCATCATTGTAATAAATCCCTTCCTTCAAGTCATCGTCACCGCCGCTGCCGGTGGTCAGGTTATAAACCACAAGTCCGCTTCTATGATCAGGGAGCGGAGCGGAAAGATCCACATTAACCAGCTCGACACGTGGCAGCAAAAGGCCCAGAGTATCGGTACCCGAGTCGAAATTCAAGTCCAGGATAGCTGATTTATGCGGAGCGGTTGAACCGCCAATCCGAACCTGAGCATCCACATTAACTGTTCCCAAAACCATCAGAAACAGCAATAATAAAAAAATTGTTTTTTTCGTCATTTTCATTCTTTCAATTGTTAATTTTCACACTTTTTAAGTTTTGACACTTTTTTCAAGAAAACACATAAATCTCTGTAAATCAATAGCTTGTCAAATCAACTTTGTGCTTCCGGTGTCTGTCTCTGTATTGATGACGGACAGCGTTTGTAAACGGCTGATTTTAAGATACTTAAGAGGCCTAATGTTTAACAAATGTTTAACAAATTGTTAAAATGAAAAAATGAGTCTGAAAAATATTAATTGTAAATTATTGATAATAAGATAGATAAGGCCAATATTCGCCTTTTTTACTATTTAAATAAGACTAAAACAGCTATAAATCAATAAGTTAAGTGGCTTTCTTATTTAGAATTATTCTAAATAAGGCGGCTATAAGGCAGCTGAAAAAATTTGCCGGACAAAGGAAAGTTGTTGCAAGTAGATAGTAATCAATCAGATAGGTCTTAGTAATTTTATGCCGGATTAAAATGCGAAAATTGAAGTGTCTGTCATCAATATAGTGACAGACACTTTTGTTAAAAATTTTGCCCCCGCTCGGCGTAGGATCTGCTTACATCGGGTTAAAAGCATGTCTCCAGACATGCCGCAAGCGGGGATGCTTGCTTTTAACACGACGAAAGCTGGAGTCTTCGCCGAGCGAGGGGGATAGACAGTTGTCTTGGAATAAATCCTGTTCATCTGATTTGACTGAATATACGTTTGTTTTTTTGATTAACCTGACGGCTATGGACAGAGCCTACGCCGAGTGGGGGGGATGTTTCAGGCGTAGATTTTATAAAAATTGACAGAATTACAGAATTTACAGATATATGTCAATTATGTAATTATATAATTATGTAAATCCTGTAACCTACTTCCAAAAATCCCAACTCGCAAAAGCCTGAAGCAAAAGCATTTCCAACCCGTTTTTGACGGTTGCTTTTTGTTCTTTGCCTTTTTTCATGAAAAGCGTCTCGTTCGGATTATACAGTAAATCGTACAATAAATGCTTTTTAGTGAGCAGATGATACGGAATCAAGGGACAATCATCTACATTAGGCCACATTCCGACCGGAGTGCAATTTACGATTACCGTATTTGCTTCTATAATTTCTTCATTCAGTTCGGAATAAGTCAGCACATTTTCGGATGTTTTTTCCCTCGAAACATACGTTCCGGCAACTCCCAACTGCCGGAGTCCATAGTAAATGGCTTTGGCCGAACCGCCGGCTCCTAAAATCAAAGCCTGTTTATGGTAGTCTTGCAACAACGGCTCAATGGAATTTTTGAATCCGATGATGTCCGAATTGTAACCGGTTAATTGAGGTTTGCCTTTTTTCCCTCGTTCGATTTTTATGACATTCACCGCTCCTATCAGTTGCACATTTTCACTCAACCTGTCCAAATAAGGAATCACTTGTTCCTTATACGGAATCGTGACATTCAAGCCTCTCAATTGGGGGCTGTTCTTTATAATTGACTCCAATTCCCCAATCGAAGGAATTTCAAAATTAACATACTCGGCGTCGATGTTTTCGGCCGCAAACTTATCATTAAAAAAACCCTGTGAAAAAGAATGTTTCAGCGGGTTTCCTATTAATCCGTATTGATCCATTGTTTACCGATTCAAATATTGCTCTACGTTTTTCCCGATTCGTTCGGATACCCGGCCGACGTCCGACTTCACAAATTTTTCTCCCGTAATCTTTTCGTACAGTTCAATGTAACGTTCCGATACGCTTTCGCAATATGCGGGAGTCATTTCGGGGATTTTTTGTTCTTCTTTTCCTTGAAATCCGTTTTCCATCAGCCATTGGCGAACAAATTCCTTAGAAAGCTGTTTTTGTTCTTCGCCTTTTTCAAACCGCTCCCGGTATCCTTCCGCATAAAAATAGCGGGAAGAATCGGGCGTATGAATCTCGACAATCAGGTAAATCTTACCATTTTTCCTGCCAAATTCGTATTTCGTATCAACTAAGATAAGTCCCCTTTGAGCAGCCATTTCAGTACCCCGTTGGAACAAAGCCCGCGTGTAATGTTCCAGCTGTTCGTAGTCTTCACGACTTGCCAAACCGCCGGCAATAATGTCCTCTTTGGAAATATTTTCATCATGGCCTTTGTCCGCTTTGGTAGTCGGCGTGATGATGGGCGAAGGGAATTTCTCATTTTCCCTCATCCCGTCGGGAAGAGCAATTCCGCAAAGCGTCCGCGCTCCGGCTTTATATTCCCGCCAGGCGCTTCCGGTCAGGTAGCCGCGAATCACCATTTCCACTTTGAAAGGTTCGCAACGCAATCCAATGGTTACCATCGGGTCGGGAGACGCTTGTTTCCAATTATCCACAATGTCGGACGTTGCATCTAAGAATTTAGCTGCGATTTGGTTCAAAACCTGTCCTTTGTAAGGGATTCCCTGCGGCAAAATGACGTCGAACGCCGAAATACGGTCGGTAGCAATCATCACCAGGACGTCGTCGCCGATAGAATAGACGTCCCTCACTTTACCGTGGTAAACACCGGTTTGTCCCGCGAAATGATAATCAGTTTTTACTAAAGTATTCATTATTTATCTGTTTTTTCTTTTTCATAAGCTTCCACAATCCGTTGTACCAATTTGTGGCGGACAATGTCGTTTTTGTTAAACTCAATTTGGGCAATTCCCGGAATATGCTTCAATACACGCATGGCATGAATTAATCCCGAAACCTGCGAGGAAGGCAAATCAATCTGGGTAACATCGCCCGTAACGATCATTTTGGCATTCATTCCGAGGCGGGTCAAAAACATTTTGATTTGCGGAATACTTGTATTCTGGGCTTCATCCAAAATAATCACCGCATCGCTCAACGTCCGCCCGCGCATGAAAGCCAAAGGTGCAATCTGAATAACTTTATTTTCAAGATATTCTTTCAGTTTGGCAATTGGAATCATGTCTTCGAGCGCATCGTATAAAGGCTGGAGATACGGGTCGATTTTCTCTTTCATATCTCCGGGCAGGAATCCCAATTTTTCCCCAGCTTCGACAGCCGGACGGCTCAGGATGATTTTACGGACTTCCTTATTCTTCAAAGCACGGACTGCCAAAGCGATTGCCGTATAGGTTTTACCCGAACCGGCGGGGCCGATGGCAAACAACAAATCGTTTTCGTCAAAGGCCTCCACCAATTTCTGTTGGTTTTCCGTACGGGCTTGAATGGGACGTCCGTTCATCCCGTAAATAATCAGATTGTCCTGTTTCTGCAAAGCGGCGAATGTATCGTTTTTACCTTTGACAATGTTGATAATGGCTTCCTCGGTCAGCAAATTCAATTCTCTGCAATAATTTTCCAATTCCCGGATTTTTTCTTCAAATCCGGCCAACTCCACCTCATCACCGATTACTTTGATTACATTTCCACGGGCGACCAGTCGTAGTTTTGGATACAAAGACTTGATTACTTGCATATTGGAGTTGTTCGTTCCGAAGAAAATAACCGGATCTACTCCGTCTAAGATGACGATTCTTTCTATCATTCGCTGCTGCCTTTCTGTCAATCCGATAATTTAGCTTTCAGAAATTCCCTGTTCAACCGCGCAATATTGCTGATTGAAACGCCTTTGGGACATTCCAATTCACAGGCGCGGGTATTGGTACAGTTACCGAAACCCAATTCGTCCATTTTCGCAACCATTGCCTTTGCCCGTTGTTTCGCTTCCAATTTCCCCTGCGGCAACAAAGCCAACTGACTGACTTTGGCCGAAACGAACAACATGGCCGAACCGTTTTTACAAGCAGCTACACAGGCTCCGCAACCGATACAGGATGCCGCATCCATCGCTTCGTCGGCAATCTGCTTGGGAATAGGAATCGCATTGGCGTCGGGAATGCCGCCGGTATTGACCGACACGTAGCCGCCGGCTTGGATGATTTTATCGAACGCATACCGGTCGACCATCAAGTCGCGAATGACCGGAAATGCCGCCGACCGCCAAGGTTCGATCGTAATCGTGTCGCCATCGTTGAAATGCCGCATGTGCAATTGGCAGGTTGTAATCAGGTTGTCAGGCCCGTGCGGGTGACCGTTGATATACAAGGAACACATTCCGCAGATGCCTTCGCGGCAATCGTTGTCGAATGCCACCGGTTCTTTGCCTGCGTTGACTAATTTTTCGTTCAGGATGTCGAGCATTTCGAGGAATGAGGTATCGCCCGAAATTCCATCAAGTACGTATGTTTCAAAACCTCCTTTTTCTTTGGGGCCTCTTTGACGCCAAACTTTTAATTTTATGTTGATTATTTTTTCCATGTTTTACGATTTATAATTCCGTTGCTGTCTAACCACAAACTCATA
>JAISWH010000025.1 GCA_031271125.1 Dysgonamonadaceae bacterium | reverse complement strand
TCAATATCTATAAGCCATTTAATTCGGAACATTGGTACAACGTTTCGGAATTTATGTTTTTTGTCTATTCCAGCCTGGTTATTCTCACCGGGGTTTTGGTGGTTGTCATCAGCCGGATTATTCTTTATTTTTATGTCAAGAAACACGTGATTACTTACGGACGATTTGCGGTTTGGATTTTGGCCGAAATATTTTTCATGGCGCTATTTTACACCATTTATGTTCTATCTATTCGCCACAGTCCGGATGTATTGAAAACTTTCAAGGAATCGGTGACTAATACAAGTCTTGTCCTTTTACTTCCTTATGCCATTCTCATGTTGTATTTTTCATGGAAGGAAAAGGAAAAACGATTGCAACGGCTTGAAGAAAACAATCAAAACGGCAAAAATCCGAAAAACAATATCCTTTTGTTTTACGATGACAAAGGAGAATTGCGTTTATCCGTTCAACAGGAAAATTTGCTATATATCGAATCTGCCGATAATTATGTAATAATCTGGTATTTGAATAAAAATTCGGTAGCCCGGTTTATCTTGCGTTCGACTTTGAAATCATTGGAAGAGCGATTGGGAGAAGCCCGGGTCTTGAGATGTCACCGGTCATATCTGGTGAATTTCGACCGGATAAAAATAATCCGGCGTGAAAAAGAGGGAGTGAATCTGGATTTGGGAGTCGAAAAAGTTCCCAATATCCCTATTTCCAAGACTTACGGCGATAAGGTAACTCAATGGCTGATGAAGAACGCCCAAACGGACGGAAATCTGTAAAAGACGGAATTTTCAAATATCCGAGGGGTGTATTTGACTACGTCGATTTTCAATTCAAATTGTCGCTTCGTCATTGCGAACCCGCAGGGGGAAACAATAAGTCAAACCCATTTTGTGCATAGGAGTAAGTTAATTAATATTAAATCCCCCGCATTTATTCAAAACTTTCCGTATTTTTGTAAATAATTACCGGACTATATATTTTTGAGTCTGAAATACCATATATTTTTGTTGTACGATGAATAAAGTTACAAAGATTGTTTTATTTGTTATCATTGCGTTCTTTTTGGCCGGCATCGTTTTTTATCCGGCGATAAAGAAGAAAGTTAAAAAAGAAGATGCAGTACAGGGGACAACTCGTCCGGCGCTCTTCGGCAGTCAAGCGAAACCGCTGAATATCAATGCCAAAGTAATACGTTCGGAATCGTTGACCGATTACCGTCAGGTGACGGGCAGTTTGATTCCCGACGAAGAAGTAGATTTAACATTTGAAACTACCGGAAAAATCGTTAACATTTTCTTTCAGGAAGGTTCAACCGTCAAAAAAGGACAACTGTTGGCGAAAGTCAACGACAAACCATTGCAGGCGGAATGGCAAAAATTGAAAGCGCAAATCCCCCTCGCGGAAGACCGCGTGTACCGGCAAAAAGCCCTCCTGGAAAAAGACGCCGTCAGCAAGGAAACCTACGAACAGGTAACTACCGAATTGGACAAATTACATGCCGATATCGATCTCGTAAAATCACGGATTGAACAAACCGAATTGCGGGCGCCTTTCGACGGGATTATCGGCCTCAGACAGGTCAGCGAAGGCGCTTATGCTTCGCCGGCAACCGTTGTCGCTTCGCTCACCAAAATTATTCCGCTAAAAATAGAATTTTCAATCCCGGAACGGTATGCCAATATGATTCATCCCGGAACGCCAATTGATTTTCAGATAGATAATGACAATTATGCAGCTTCCGTTTATGCGGTTAATTCCCATATAGAAAAGGACGTCCTGCAACTGAAAGCCCGCGCCGTTTACCCGAACGCAAACGGACGCCTGAAACCGGGACGGTCGGTTTTAGTGAGAATCAAATCCAACGAATTAAGAGATGCAATCATTGTCCCAAACGAAGCTGTGATTGCCGAAATGGGACGCGATATCGCTTTTGTTTATTCGTCGGGAAAAGCTAATCTGGTAGAATTGACAAAAGGCGTCAGGACAGAATCAAACGTTCAGGTATTGAACGGCATAGAATTGGGCGATACCCTGATTGTCAGCGGAATCATGCAACTGAGGGATGGTTTGCCGGTAATGATTGATAATATCAATTAGTTGACGAGTTGACAAGTAAACGAGTTGACAAGTTGACGAGTAGACAAGTAAACGAGTTAACGATTGGAAAAACATTTACTCGTTTACTCGTTAACTTGTCAACTCGTTAACTAAAAAAAAAGAACAGATGAACATTTCAGAATTAAGCATCCACCGGCCGGTTCTTTCGACCGTATTTGTATTGGTAATCACGCTGTTCGGGATTATCGGTTACACCTATTTGGGGGTACGCGAATATCCGAGCGTAGACAACCCGATTATTACGGTAAACGTTACTTATCCGGGGGCTAACGCCGATATTATCGAAAACCAGATTACAGAACCTCTGGAACAAAACATCAACGGGATTCCGGGTATTCGTTCCCTGTCGAGTACGAGCAGCCAAGGCTCTTCGCGGATTACCGTCGAGTTTGAGTTAAGCGTGGATATGGAAACGGCAGCCAACGATGTTCGCGATAAGGTGTCGCGCGCCCAGCGCTTCCTTCCCCGCGACTGCGACCCGCCAACGGTTTCCAAAGCCGATGCCGACGACCAGCCCATTCTTCAGATTTCTATCCAAAGCGAGAAACGCAATTTGCTCGAATTAAGCGAAATTGCCGATTTGACGGTCAAAGAACGTTTGCAAACCATTCAAAACGTGAGCGCCGTTTCCATTTGGGGTGAAAAACGGTATGCCATGCGCTTGTGGTTAGACCCGTCGAAAATGGCTGCATACAGCATTACGCCCGTCGATATTCGAAACGCTATTGAGAGGGAAAACATAGAATTGCCTTCGGGAAGCATCGAAGGCGACAAGATGGAATTGACCATCCGCACTTTGGGACTGATGAAAACGCCCGAAGAATTTAATAATCTGGTCATTCGTGAAAACGATTTTAACGTCATCCGCCTGCGCGACGTCGGCTATGCCGAACTGGGGCCGGAAGACCAGCGCAGCATCATGCGCAAAAACGGCGTTCCGATGGTCAGCGTAGTGGTGATACCTCAGCCCGGCGCCAACCACATTGAGATTTCCGACGAGGTAAAAATCCGTCTTGCCCAAATGCAAAAAGACCTTCCCGAAGACGTCAAATTGGATTTGGTTTTTGATAATACCCGGTTTATCAGGGCGTCTATTCACGAAGTGCAGGAAACGATTTACATTGCATTTATACTGGTGATTGTGATTATCTTCCTCTTTTTGCGCGATTGGCGGGCGACTTTGGTGCCGGTGATAGTCATTCCGGTTTCTTTGGTCGGCGCGTTTTTTATCATGTATGTGGCCGGTTTTTCCATTAACGTACTGTCGATGCTGGCTGTGGTGCTGGCGGTCGGGTTGGTGGTAGACGACGCCATTGTGATGGCCGAAAATATTTACGTGCGGATTGAACGGGGAACAAGTCCGAAAGAGGCCGGAATAGAAGGCTCCAAGGAGATATTTTTTGCCATTGTATCGACGACAATTACTTTGGTTGCCGTCTTTTTCCCGATTGTTTTTATGCAGGGAATGACGGGGCGTTTGTTTAAGGAGTTCAGTATTGTGCTGTCGGGAGCGGTAGCGATTTCGGCTTTTATTGCATTGACTTTTACGCCGATGCTATCCACTAAAATTCTCCGCAAAAGGGAACGCAAAAGTGCGTTTTACGAAAAGACGGAACCGTTTTTTGAAGGGCTGAACCGCTATTATGAAAAAGGCCTGGCTTATTTTCTGGCTCACCGGTGGATTACCTGGCCGATTGTCGGGTTTACTTTTGTCACTATTTTCGTATTCTGGGGTCAAATTAAATCCGAAATGGCGCCTTTGGAAGACCGTTCCCAAGTCAGGATTAATATGACGGCGCCGGAAGGTTCTACTTATGAATTTTATCGGGATTATGCTACAAAAATTTCTACCATAGCCGATTCGACCGTACCCGAAAGACAGTCCAATGTGATGCTTGTCCGTTCGGGTTTTGCTTTCGTACAATTGATGTTGCCGGACATCAAAGACAGGGAACGTAGTCAGATGGACATTGCCGGCGAATTGTCCGGCGCGGTTCGCCGTGAAACGCAGGCGCGCGCATTTGTACAGCAGCAATCGACCTTTGGCGGACGACGCGGCGGGATGCCGATACAATATGTCCTGCAAGCGCCCAACCTGGAAAAATTGCAGGAATTTATCCCCCGTTTTATGGCAAAAGTGTCGGAAAACCCGAAATTCCAGATGTCGGACGTCAATCTTAAATTCACCAAGCCGGAAACCCGCATCCAAATCAACCGCGACAAAGCGGCCTTACTGGGCATCAGTACGCGCGATATCGGACAAACTTTGCAATACGCGCTTAGCGGACAGCGAATGGGTTATTTTTATATGAACGGGAAACAGTATCAAATATTGGCCGAAATCAACCGGCAGCAGCGGAACAAACCGATGGACCTGAAATCCATGTATGTCAAAAACGCTTCGGGCGGAATGATACAGTTGGATAATCTGGTCGATTTGTCGGAAAACGTTTCTCCGCCGCAGTTGTACCGTTATAATCGTTTTAATTCGGCAACCGTCAGTTCGGGACTGGCGACGGGCGTTACCATCGGCGAAGGTCTGGACGAAATGGACCGGATTGCCAGAGAGACATTGGACGAAAGTTTCCGCACCGCTTTGTCCGGCGAATCGAAAGAATTTCGGGAAAGTTCATCCAGTCTGATGTTTACATTCGGACTTGCATTGGTCTTGATATTTTTGATTTTGGCGGCGCAGTTTGAAAGTTTCAAAGACCCGTTTATTGTGATGCTTACCGTACCGCTTGCCATAGCCGGCGCGTTGGCTTTCATGGCGATAAACGGTATTACGATGAACATTTTTAGTCAGATAGGCATTATTATGTTGATAGGTTTGGTGGCAAAAAACGGTATTCTCATTGTGGAATTTGCCAATCAGAGGCAAGAGGCCGGCATAGAAAAGATGGAAGCTATCCGCGGCGCGTCCGTCCAGCGTTTGCGCCCCATCCTGATGACGAGTTTCTGTACCATTCTCGGACTGTTGCCGTTGGCATTTGCCGGCGGTGAAGGCGCCAACAGCCGCATTGCGATGGGCGTGTCGGTAATCGGGGGAATGATTGTTTCCACTTTCCTCACCCTGTTTATCGTTCCGGCGGTTTATACTTATTTTTCGACGAATCGGGAAAGAAAGATTTAACTATTTTCAAAAAAAATTATTTATTCGATATTTATCAGTAAATTTGGGGCTGAATAGTTATGATATGAGAACGCAAGTAAGGAATATTTTTATTTTTTGTGTAATATTTTTGATACACTCAACGATTACTCAGGGACAAATTCTTAATATTAAAGGAATCGTCATAGATTCTCTTACACGTGAAAAGATAGAATTTGCCAATGTATTGTTACTTGCCCCGGACTCAAGTTTTTATGC